>DATNPK010000111.1 GCA_036703275.1 Coleofasciculaceae cyanobacterium
GATATGGAATTAAACGTCTCATTCGTCAGTAGGAATTTAACCTACATGAATCTAAAGTTATTGTATTTTCTAGGTTCTACTAGGATATACCCTCAGCGTTCCTACAAGTTGTAGTTAGGCTGAAACGGGTCGCACGTTTTACTTCTTTCTATAGACAAAAAACATAAATATCAACTACTACCGAGAGAAATATTAAGAACTATGACTTTTAGCCGAGTTTTTTGCTGCCAAAACTATCTAACTTGAAAAAGAAAACAAATTAAACAGTATTAATTTTAGATATGGCAGAACAAACACAAGAAAAAAACAAAGCATTTTTAGATAAAGTTATTGCTAATAGCAATTTACAAACAGTTAACGAAGCGCAGACAGCGACTAAAGTAGTATTTCGGATTCTGCGTGACTTGCTACCTAGAGAAGAAGTAGACAAGCTTGCTGATGAGTTGAGAGGAAAAGAAGCACCTAATGCGGATATGGAAATTAAGGACTTGTTTAAAGATACAAATCCGATGGTAAGTTTCTTTAGCTATATTAGTCCTATTCAACAGCTTAATATCTCTAAAGACACCTTTATGTTGAGACTAAATCAAGAAGGTGCGGTTAGACATGATACCGAAGCTGAAGAAGTGACTAAAGCAGTATTTAGCGCGACAAAAGATGAAATATCTTCAGAGCAAATAGAAAACGTGGCAAAATGCATTTCTGATGATGAAATACGTGCGCTATGGCAACAAGCTTAAAGCCTAACTAAAGTTACCACAAAAGAGCGATCGCACTATCATATTTAAAATGCGATCGCTCTTTTAATAATAGACTTATGCGCACAAATCACCATAAATTACTTTATCAAGAGGTCATAAGGTAATAAGGCTTAATCTTTTATTCATGCGCATTGGTCTAATAGTTAATAGGAAACTTAGAATCAATCACTTCAACAATTTCTCTGGGATTATTACCATAAGTTAAAGCTAACAACTCATTACTAATTATTATTAGCTTGTCAAAATCAACTAACTTTTCTAGCTTCTGATAATCTATACCTTCAAAAACTTCTTTGGCAGCACCGAAAATTGCTTCAAGCTGACAATTTGAAATATGCTCATCCCAATTATTCTCTTTAATATAATGAGATTTATTACCTAATCTATTGCGTTTTTGAATTGCTAAAAGACTATTACTAAGAGAATTTTTCCAACTTCTTGTCACTCTTTTCTCAACCTGAATTTTAATCAAATGAATTAATAAAATGACTAGAAACGATTCCAAGTTATTGATCTTATCTTGTCTTCCCATCGCTTCTAATTCTTCTACAATAGCAAAGGCGCGATCGTATTGTTGATTAAGTAAACAGTCTTTTAACTCCAGTATTTCTTCCATATACAACTCCTTGCATCTTTAAAAAATATCCCCAGATGAACGAAGATAAATACAGATAATTTATTGGCCATGCTTTGCAGTTAGAAACTCATCGATGCTCTAAGCCAACCGCTTCACTAATACTATCTAAACCTTGCTCATCCAATTTAGCTAACAAGCCCGACAACACATTATTAACCATCCAAGGACCTTCATATACCCATCCAGTGTAAACTTGCAGTATACTCGCCCCAGCAATTATCTTTGACCAAGCATCATCAGCGTTAAAAATACCGCCTACGCCAATAATTGGTAATTTTCCTGCTGTTTGCTGGTAAATAAAGCGAATCACTTCAGTCGATCGCTGTTTTACGGGTAACCCGCTAATTCCACCAGCTTCATCTTTGATACTTCTGCCTGTTTCAGGCAGAACTTTTGTATTCAAACCATCACGGCGGATAGTAGTGTTCGTCGCAATAACACCTGAGAGATTATAGTCAGTCGCTAAGTTAAGAAGATCCCTAATATCTTGCCATTCGAGATCGGGAGCTATTTTAATGAGAATAGGTTTATGCTGGGAGTTTACTGTCTGTAAACCTAATAAGATAGGTTCTAATTGTTCTACAGCCTGGAGCGATCGCAATCCTGGGGTATTAGGTGAGCTAACATTAATCACAAAGTAGTCTGCTACATTCTGTAGGTATTTAAAGCTGCCAACATAATCTGCTGCTGCATCTTCTAAAGAGGTGATCTTTGATTTGCACAAATTAATACCAATGGGAATCTGGCGAGGTTGTCGTTGCCAAGTTTGAGCCAGGGTATCTGCCATCACTGCTGCGCCCAAGTTGTTTGCACCCATGCGATTAAGTGCTGCTTTGTCTTTAGGGAGGCGAAACATTCGAGGGCGAGGGTTTCCTGGTTGAGAATGCAGAGTAACTGCACCTAATTCGGCAAAACCAAACCCAAAACTACTCCATATTCCTGCTGCTGTACCGTCTTTATCAAACCCGGCTGCCAAACCAAAAGGATTGTTAAAATCTAATCCCCAAAGAGTCTGTTGCAAACGAGTCTCTTGAACACAAAAAGACTTTTCTAACTGTTTAATTGCTAAACTACCCCAAACAGAATGACGATTTAATTCAAGATTATTCAGCATCTTGAGCATCTGACGATGAGCAGTCTCAGGATCGCCTTTCACTGCTGAAAGCATCAGGGGATAAAAAGGCTTGGTAAAATTGAGCATATTTTGTCAGTCGTTAATTATTAGTCATTTATTATCTCGATCCTGCTTGAGACTCAATTGTTCTTGCAACCTATCTAGCTCTTCTCTGTCGCGCTTTAACTCTTGTTCCAATTCTTGAAGTTGTTCACGACGGGTTTCAATTTCTAATGCACGTCGATTTAACTCTAAATTTTGAGCGGTAACCTCTTGTCGCCATTTTTCTACTTTGCTTTGTTCTTTTTCAATAAACTGGGCATTAATCGCATTTTTAGTCAAATACTGCTGCAAAATGCTTAATATCCATTCTTTAGCTTCTTGGATACTAATTATCTGCTGTTCTCGATCCATTTCTACTAATACTAAGACACCTGCACCAAGAGAGCTTTCTTTGGTCAAAAGCAAAGTCTCCGAATTATCAACTGACCAGACAGATTTCGATTCTTGGCGAGCAAGTACCTGTAGCTGTATCTCTCCCGATGCAGGATTTGTTTGAACTTGAGCTAGGTATAACATGGCTTAAATCGCTGATCATTTGTAATTCATCAGTTACTATTGCAATACAATAAGCTGACTCGAAGAATAATTTTTACAACAAGTATAAGTGATCGATATTCAATATTAATGTAGCTAAGTACATCAATAATAGTTTTACTTTAGACGATTTAAACGCTCCCGTAATATTTGTGCTTGTTTTTCTGCTTCGCTTAAGTCATCTTTTGCTCCCTGAATTACTTCTGTAGGTGCTTTGTTAACAAAGCCAGGATTGTTCAAACGTCCAGTTAGAGACTTAATGTCTGTTTCTAGTTTGTCTAATTTCTTCTGTAACTTACTCTGTAGTGCAGCTACATCAACTAAACCAGTCAGGGGAATTAAAACCTGTACTGTTCCTGTTACCCCAGCAATTACCTGTCCTGGATCTTCGGCGAGAGTAGAGATAATAATTAGCTCACCTACTTTGGCAATGTCTTTAATATAGCTTTGGGCTGATTTGAGCAGATCACTTTCTTGTTGGCTTTCGGTTTGCAGAATAACCTTAATTTTTTCCCCTGGCTTAATTACCGACTCGGCACGTAAGTTACGAATAGTGCTAATAGTATCAAAAAGTAAGTTAAAATTTGTTTCCAACTCAGGATTGATTAAATCTTCCAGCACTTTGGGATATGTTTGTATTGCCAAAGTTTGCTTACCTTCGGTTTGAGTTAAGGTTTGCCAAATTTCTTCGGTAATATGAGGCATAAAGGGATGCAAAAGCTTGAGTATTCCTTCGAGGACATAACCTAATGTTTGTTGAGCTACCTGACGAGATTTAGAAGTCTCATCTTGCCATAAACGACTTTTAACTAGCTCAATATACCAGTCACAGAAATCATGCCAAATAAACTCATATAAACCTTTAGCTGCTTCCCCTAAGCCATAAGTTTCAATATTAGCTTGAGTTTGTTTAACGGTTTGATAAAAACGAGACAGTAACCATCGATCGACCAATTCTAAAGATGCAGTGTCTGGCTGTCCTAATTCCTGGGGAGTTTTTCCCTTAAGATTCATCATGACAAATCGCGACGCATTCCACAGCTTGTTAGCGAAATTACGGGAAGCCTCTACGGAGGCTGATTCTCGTTTTTTACGGTCATAATCAAAGCTGATATTTTGTCCCGCACCCACAACTTTAGTAATCAGAGTATAGCGCAAGGCATCAGCACCGTATTTATCGATCATCAATAGAGGATCGATCCCGTTATTTTTTGACTTGGACATCTTTTGCCCGTTTTCATCCAATACCAAGCCGTGAATATAAACATCATCAAAGGGCATCTTATCAGTAAAGTGTCCCGCCATCATGGTCATGCGGGCTACCCAGAAAAAGATAATATCAAAACCTGTAACTAGAGTCGTAGTCGGATAGTACTTCGCTAAATCCGCTGTATTTTCGGGCCATCCCATAGTAGAAAACGGCCATAAACCAGAAGAAAACCAAGTATCTAAAACATCTGGATCTTGTTGTAGTTGAATATTATCCCCATATTGCTCTTGGGCTTTAGTTTCTGCTTCGGCCTCATTGTAAGCCACAATAAAAGGCGTATGATCGCTAATCTCGCCCCCCGTTTCCGAAACCACATACCAAGCAGGAATTTGATGTCCCCACCATAGCTGACGAGAAATGCACCAATCTTTAAGTTTGACTAACCAATCCCGATATACTTTCTTCCATCGTTCGGGGACATAGTTAGGCGAATTCTCCTGATCTAAAGAAGCTAAAGCTTTACCTGATAGCGGTTCGATTTTGACAAACCACTGAGTCGATAATAAAGGTTCTATAGGTACTTTACCGCGATCGCTGTAAGGAACGCTATGGCGATAATCTTCAATCTTAACTAAATTACCTAATTCATCCAGTTTTTTAACAACATTCTTACGGGCAACAAAGCGATCCTGTCCTTGAAACTCTCCTGCATTCTCATTCAGACTACCATCTTTATTCATGATGTTAATCATCAGTAGATTATGCCGTTGTCCCATCTCAAAGTCATTAGGATCGTGCGCAGGGGTTACTTTAACACATCCTGTCCCAAACGACATATCAACAAATTCATCACCAATGATGGGAATTTCTCGTCCAACTATGGGCAAGGTAATAGTTTTACCAATAAAATCCTTGTATCTTTCATCATGAGGATTTACCGCAACCCCTGTGTCTCCTAACATCGTCTCAGGACGAGTCGTCGCCACTTCCAAATAACCACTACCATCAGTCAAAGGATAACGAAAGTGCCACAGATGACCGTCTACCTCTTGATTTTCGGCTTCTAAATCTGATACTGCCGAAAGAGACTCGGGACACCAGTTAACCAAATAGTTACCGCGATAAATCAAACCTTCCTCATAGAGTTGTATAAAGGCTGTCTTGACCGCCTGAGATAAACCCTCGTCCATGGTAAATCTTTCCCGCGTCCAGTCAGCAGATACCCCTAGACTCTTTAACTGATTAATAATCGTCGTGCCTGATTCTTCTTTCCAGACCCAAGCCCTTTTTAAATACTCTTCCCGTCCTAAATCCTCTCGGCTTTTACCTTCGGCCTTAATTTGCCTATCGACAATAGTACTTACGGCAATACTAGCGTGATCTGTCCCAGGTAGCCATAGCGTATTACGCCCAATCATCCGATGATAGCGAATCAAAGTATCGATCAGCGTACTCTCAAAAGCGTGTCCCATATGCAAACTACCCGTAACATTTGGCGGGGGAATGACAATACAATAGGGTTCACCAGGATGATTAGGATCGGCTTTAAATACTTCCTTGTCCGCCCAGTATTGCTGCCATTTGGCTTCGGTTTGCTTGGGATCGTATTGGGTAGAGAGATTGGTGTCAGTTGCGGTCATGGGAATAGCAGAGAAGTTGGATTTTCAGCAATTATTTATTGTATATTCATTGCCGTCACTCTTGCTATTGAGTTGTTTTTAAAGGATGATGATGCGATCGCCTTTCAAAATACAATGACTCAAATTATTGACAATGCAACTGCATTACTTTGTGAGTTAAAATTAAAATAACTCCCAAAATACCGACAATGACTGAAATACTGCAAGCAGAATCTACATTAACCGATAGATATCAAACCACTGTCCCAGATATAGTTAGAAAGGCTTTAGGTTTGAATAAGCGCGATAAAATTGTTTATGTCATTAACTCGGATGGAACGGTTACTATTACTCGCAGTGAAATTTCTGAAGACGATCCGATCTTGAATAAGTTTCTTGATTTTCTCGCCCAAGACATAGAGCAAAATCCGCAGTACATCCAACCCATTACACCAAAAACTCTAGAACGAGTTCAATCTTTAGTAGCCGATTTGGATATCAATTTAGATGCACCACTGTCTGATGAGGATGAATAACTTTGTCAGAAAATCAACCATTAATCATTAATGGATGGCGTATTTTTGCTCATTCATTGTTTAGCAGTCAGTTAGAAGAATTATCAATTAAAGTCGAAGGTTTACGCCAGAAATATCCTCAAGATTATCAAAAGAAGAATGCAACCAAAAGATTAGCAGCAATCAATAAACTGGCTTTTGAAATCATTCCTCAAGATCCAACCCGCAAAGAATATCGTCAAGGAAATACTCTTGGTAAGGAATACAAACATTGGTTTCGAGCCAAGTTTTTTCAGCAATATCGCTTATGTTTTCGCTATCATCATCAACAAAAAATTATTGTTTACGCTTGGGTAAACGATGCAAAATCCAAACGCGCTTATGAAAGTAAGACTGCTGCTTATCGAGTCTTTAAAAGGATGCTAGAAAGTGGCAATCCTCCTAATGATTGGAAAATGCTATTAGAACAAGCAAAAAATATAACTGAGTAGAGAAATTGGTGTCAGTTGCGGTCATGTGACTACCAGAGGGGTGAGTAGTTAAAGCAATTATTTTATTGTATATTCATTGCCCTCACTCTTGCTATTTAGTTATTTTTGGACTTGGTGCGACCGCTCTAATTAATGAGAATTATTGTGTGTTGGTTTCAATCTTCAACCTAACCTACGAGATCGGCGATTACTAAAAAATCTTTTATTTTTGGTAGCGTCTTGTTACCAATACCACACCGTTGTTTTGTTAAAAAATTAAGGCTAGTAATTTTATTTTTCTTTCTATATTCAACTATTGATTTAGCTGCTTCTTTAGGCTTAATAGTACTGACGCCAGATTTTTCAGTTTTAATATATTCCAGTACTTCAACAATATCTTTTTCTAATGCAGTAAGAATTGGTATCCGAATAATTTTGCCTGATTCAACTAAAACTTGATTCAGCATTTGATTATTTATAACAATACACCAAACAAAATCTAAGTTTACTTTTTTTGCTGCTTCTAGTATTTGAGTATTTTCAATTACTTTGTAGTTATCTTCTGAAACAAGTTCAACCATTACAGGCAAAATATTTTTACCAGTTGTTTCCATTTGTTTTGCTAAATTTTTAATTAATGCTGGATGTGCGTCAGATTTACCTTGAACAAATTTACAAGGTATACGTAAAATGCGACCAAGTTCAACATTTAAAAGAGATTCGTTTTCTGTAAAAAGTGCCATAATTTAATACTTCCTAATTGTCTATAAAATGATGACCGAGAAAAATTTCATCTGCTAACTGTTTGTAAAGTTTAGTGATTGGAGAATTTTGCCAACAGATAACAGGTAAGTGTTTGTATTCAGCTAATTTGGTTTGAGCATAAATTGCTAATCTAGTTTTACATTGATAACCTGTAAATCGTTTATTTTTTAGTTCTTGTTGAATATATTTTTCGAGTTGAGAGTCTGATGCGACACCAGGAGGACAATTACTAAATACTATTCCCAAATTCCAAGGGCCAATATGTAAGTGATTTTGCTTAACTCTATTTTGTCTAATAGTTACAGCATCTTTTTGATATAGATCGACAGCATGATGTAATGTCTTTTTACTGTAGTCTAAAAGAATTATAAAAGTATCACAAGAAAGAATTGTGGCAATTGTCAAATAATCGTTAGCAGGTGATACATCTATAAAAATATAGTCATAATTTTCGGCACATAATTCAATTAGTTTTTGTTTTAATTTAATGGCTAAATTTCGATCATAATCAGTTGAGTTATCTCTAAGTTTATTTTGAGATTTTTGATTTCCTGGAAGTATAGATAAAGAAAAGTTTTTTTTATCTGTAGTAGAATAATTACGAGTTTGAATAGTATCTTTAAGAATTTGTTTTGCATCATCTAAATAACCTGCGTGAATTTTCTTAAAACACGATTCTAGATAGTCTGAATAATTATTTGGCTCTAAATTTAAAGCTCTAGTTAAATCATTTTGTGTATCTAAATCGAGCAATAAAACTTTTTTGCCTTCTAATGCCAATACTGAAGCTAAATTAAGCGTATTGGTGGTTTTAGCTACGCCTCCTTTACGATTCCAAACAGCAGTAACTAATGCTTTCGGTTTACCATATAAACAATATTCTAATTGCTGCATTAATTCAGGAATAGTTGATTCTGTCATTCTTTGAATCGGTGTCAGTGGCAAAATTAAACCATCAACTCGTCGCCAAAGTTGGAAAAAATCGCCATTGAAAACTAGTCCATAAGAAGCTAGACGATTAGGGTCGATATTAGTGTTGCTTTTATTTAAATATTGTTTAATGCCATTTTCTTTTGGAGAATTTTTATAGCCTATAGCATCTCTATATAATTGATGTTTTTGACATTCATCAATAAAGTCTTGATTGCAAACAGTTGCTAAACTTGATACACGTTTTTTTATTTCGATTACTAAAGCTGGAGATTTAGTAAAATCTGGATAAATTAGTCTATCGGGTTTTAATCCCGCTCCTGCACCTAAATTAATATCTAATATTTGACTAATTTCTAAATTTAAAGATAAAAGTAATGGTTGAACAAAGTTAAGTTCTAGATTTTTTTCTGAATAGTCATTTGGAAGTTTTTTCCAAATTTTAATTATATTATCGTAGGATATTTTATTAAAAGTAGTTGCTACCATGAGGATTAACTTGAAGTGTAATATATTTAAAGTTCCCCAAACTCATATTAAAGTAACAAAAAATAGATTAAAAATAATTGGAATAAGATGCGATCGCTTTTAAAATTATTTTATAGATTATCCTTATTTTGGTGTGATTGTTTTGTGGATGGCGCGATCAGTCGGCTACACGAAGCATAATTGCGCTGGAGGTAGATAGGCGATGAGGTAAGAGTAAAATTAGAATATTGACTAAATAGTCATTACCCATGTCTTATAAATTAAATATCATCATTGAAGAAGATGAAGATGGTTTTTATGCTTATTGCCCAGAATTAAAAGGATGCCAAAGTCAGGGGGACACTCTAGAAGAAGTACAAACTAATATCACAGAAGCAGTCGAACTATACTTAGAAACTTTATCCGAGAATGAAAAACAAGAACTTCTCCAGAAAAAAGTAACCACCATGACTTTAGAAGTGTCTGTTGCCTAAGCTACCCAGACTAATAGCAAAAGAAACCGAAAAACTTTGAAATAAGACAAAAGCTAAAACTTAGGAATGTAAGATAAACAAAGCCAATTTACAATAGGCGGTTGATGATTTACGTTTATAGTGAGCTACAGTCAGGGTTTAGTTGGTTAAGGCAGTATAGAGGTGCTAATCCTAGTTTTGCCTGTATTCTGGGGTTTACTGCCACAGGATTAATTCCAGGCATTTCCGCAGCAGGAGCAACGCCAAAAGATCGAGAATACACAGCGATCGCTGATGCCGAATTTTTAGCTAAAGGAGTACAGGCTTATTACGATCATCCCCTACCAATTCTTGAAGCGGGAGTCTCTCCTACCTTTATTTCTCGCGCTGTAGTTGAAGCATTAGAGCTGCCAACTTATATTTTTAATGCAGGTTTACCTCATCAGCCAACTGTAGAGACGATCGATCTAGGAGGAGTTGCAGCTGCTTGTGTTTCGTCAGGTAAGGCAATGCCGATCGCCAAAGTGCTGCATTTATTTAACCAAGGCTTAAAATGGGGCGAAAAGTTAGCCTACACGGCTGATTATTTAATTATTGGAGAATGCGTCGTCGGTGGGACAACTACAGCTCTAGCTCTTTTAACAGCACTAGGGATTAAGGCAAAAGGAATGGTAAATAGCAGTCATCCCAGCTGTAATCATGCTCAAAAATGGTCTGTGGTTCAAGCTGGCTTATTAAATGCTGGCTCACTAAAACAATTTCAAGATCCTTTGGCGGCGGTAGCAGCAGTAGGCGATCCGATGCAAATTGTGAGTGCAGGGATGGCGATCGCTGCTAGCCGCCATGTGGGTGTAATGTTAGCAGGAGGGACACAAATGTTGGCAGTATATGCCTTAATTGAAGCGATCACACTTTACCACAACGTCTCGGCTCAGCTAGCTCAAATTGTAGTCGGGACAACTCGTTGGGTAGCAGAAGATCCCACAGGTAATACTGTAGCTTTAGCAAAAGTTGTGGGTGGAGTCCCTCTGTTGGCTACTGGTTTGAATTTTGCCACTTCACGATATCCTAGCTTTCGTGCTTATTCGTCAGGATATGTTAAAGAAGGTGTCGGTGCAGGAGGCTGCGCGATCGCAACTCAGCTTAAACAAAATTGGACTTCCACTCAATTGCTCACTGTTGTTGAAACTTTATTTGCTCGTTATCGTAGTTTAAGAATGAATTCTATAGGTCAATAGTTGCTCTTCTAGAGCTGCAATGCGATTGTATGCTGCGGTAAGCTGCGCTGTTAAACGGCGAATTTGCGTATCGGGAGCTAGATTATCGCTACTTGAACTAGTACTACTACTGCTGCTGTTGTCATCTACCAAAATATCTTTATGAGTTAATTGATATTCTGATTTTCTGTCCTGACCTGCAAATTTGGCCGAGCTTGAAGCAAAATTAGGTAAAGAATAGGATTCTTGTTCGACACGCTTTGGTTGTTGAGCGCTTAATTCTTTAACTTGGCTGCTAATTTGCTCGCTCATCTCGTGTAAGCGGTCTATTTTGTTCCGTAATTCGCTAACTTGTGATTGCAATGTATCCATATAATTTCTAAAGTTAATTTATTTTTCAGGTACTTTAATGCTAAAAGCATTAATTCAAAAAATTACGACTATTCCTGATTCATTTAACAATTGCTCAACGTATTTTTATGAAGATTCTAATAATACTCATAATCCTTATAATTCTTAATTTCAAAGCAAAATTGCCTCAAATTAAACCGAAGAATAGATTTGACGATCTAAGCCATGTTATTAATTTGATCCAAATGGTTATACCTCAACAGCTATAAACTTAAGCCATAATGAATTACCATTTATCTCGTCGTCGTTTTCTTAAAGCTATTACTGCTACAGCTTTGACTCAAATGCTGTTAGGCTGTGATAACGCTGAAACAATTTCACAAATACTATTCTTAGAAAGTTCTGTCCCGTCACAGCTAATTGGAAACTTTCATAAAATAGTTAACGGACAAAAAAAGGTTAATTTCAAACCTCAAAGCCAGTTAGGACAAATCTTTGATTTACTACTAAATTTACAGCAAAACAAAAAGTCAGATCAAAAGACAAAGAGTTTATTTGATAAAATCTTGAATAAATCGGTAGTTAATCCTGATTTGACTACCTTAGGTGACATCTGGTTATCATCTGCCATCAAGCAAAATTTAATTCAACCTTTATCAGTAAAGGACTTAGTTAGCTGGCAAAAATTACCTACTCGATGGCAACAATTGGTCAGGCGTAATAATCAGGGAAAATTAGCCACTGACGGGCAAATATATGGCGCGCCTTATCGTTGGGGAAGTACAGTAATTGCTTACCAAAGCGATAAGTTAGACGAATTAGGTATAACTGTGAGCGACTGGCAAGATCTGTGGCAACCAGAATTGCGCGATCGCATTTCTCTACTAGATTCTCCTAGAGAAGTTATCGGTCTGACTTTGAAAAAATTAGGACGCTCTTACAATACTGAGAATTTAGATTTTGTCCCAGATCTTGAAACAGAGTTATTAGCCTTACACAAACAGGCGAAGTTATACAGTTCGGAACACTACCTAGAACCTCTGATTTTAGGAGATACTTGGGTTGCTGTGGGCTGGTCAACAGATATATTACCCTTACTCAAACGCTACCCTGAGATCAAATTGATCGTTCCTAAGTCGGGAACATCTTTGTGGGCAGATCTTTGGGTTAAACCGCAAATACCGCAAGCATCATTGATGAGCGATAGTCAACAAGCTTCAACTGTAGTTGAAAAATGGATCGACTATTGCTGGCAACCTCAAGCAGCTAAACAAATATCTCTATTTACCAACGGAATTTCGCCAGTTTTATCTTCTTTAAAGCCAGAAGAGATACCCGAAGATCTCAAAGACAATCTTTATTTTAATTCAGCAGTCTTAAATTCTGACAAGAGCGAATTTCTCTTACCTCTTGAACCAGCAACAGAACAGCAATATCAAGATTTGTGGGTGAAGATTCGACAGTCGTAACAGTAGTTGCAACAGTAAAAGTGAATCGCCATTCAGCAAGGCTTATGTTGTAATCAGGATTGAAGAATTTTGATCTTAATTGTTAGTTAATGAATATTGCCTGGCGAGAAGTTAAGGAGAAGTTTAAACAGATCTGGGGATATGAAGATTTTAGATCGCCTCAAGGGGAGATAGTTCAAGCTCTTTTAACTGGTCAAGACGCTCTAATCATTTTGCCTACAGGTGGCGGAAAGTCGATTTGCTTTCAGCTACCTGCACTTCTGCAAACAGGATTAACTATAGTGGTTTCTCCTCTGGTGGCGTTAATGGAGAATCAGGTCAATCAGTTAAAACATTTAGGATTATCTGGAGCTTTACTACATAGTGAATTGTCTAGAAGTGAAAGAAAAAAAACTTTAGACGCGATCGCACTGGGGGAATTGAGCTTATTATATTTATCACCCGAAACTCTACTTAGTTTACCTGTCTGGAAAATTATTGCTCAACCCGAAGTCAAGATCACGGGTATTGTGATCGATGAGGTTCACTGCTTAACTCAATGGGGAACTACTTTTCGTCCTGCCTATCGTCGCTTAGGTATTGTGCGTCGTAGTTTACTTCAGCATAAACCGACTGGGACAAAAATCGCGATCGCCGCTTTTACCGCTACTGCCGATCCTCAAGCCCAACGCGAGATATCTCTGGTTTTGGAGTTAAAGCAACCAGAAACTTGGTTAATTAGTCCCTATCGTTACAATCTCAGTCTTAATATTCAGACGGTTTGGACTCCCAGAGGCAGAAAGCAACAGATGCTAAGGTTTATTCAAACCAAAGCAAATCAATCTGGTTTAATCTATGTTCGTTCTCGTAAAGATAGCCAAACCCTGGCAGCATGGTTAAAATCTGAGGGTTATGCTGCTGCTGCTTATCATGCGGGATTGATTACCAGCGATCGCCGAAAAATTGAGCAAGGCTGGATCTCAAGTAAAATTCAATTCGTGATTTGTACCTCTGCTTTTGGCATGGGGATCGATAAACCGGATGTTCGCTGGATAGTTCATTATCATTCCCCAGAATTACTGGCTGAATACATACAGGAAGTCGGTAGAGGTGGCAGAGATGGCAAACCCGCTGAAGCTTTAACTTTGATTAGTGAACCGACTGGATGGTTAGATCCCGAAGATAAACAGCGTAGTCAGTTTTTTCAGCGCAAGCTAGAACAGCAATATCGCCAAGCGCAAAAAATAGTTGCACAACTACCGCAGCAAGGTGCGATCGCCACGATCAAATCACAGTTTCCTCATGGAGAAATTAGTCTGGGTATCTTACACAGCTTAGGTTTGGTTTACTGGCCAGATCCGTTTCATTACTGCAAACGCTCTGCTCAAGTGTCCTTAAATCGTCTCGCCCTCAGCCAAAAACACCATCAAAAACAGATGCAGCAATATCTGAGAACTAAGCAATGTCGTTGGCAATATCTATTACAGGCTTTTGATTTTAAACAAGAAGCACAAGGCTTTAAATGTGGAACTTGTGATAACTGCCGTAATGCCAATTTATGAGAAAAATGATTCTAAATCCTGTTTGGATAGAACACTTCCACAAGTCAAAAGTCACATTGTGCTAAAGCATACACCTTCGGATATCCTGCGGGAAGAGGAAAAGTCAAAAGTTTTACTCATTACTCATATGGTAGTTTGATGTCGGCTGATTTGAAGCGGTAAAAAATCGATTATGATGAGCGCCAAAACAACTATAATCTAATATAGATAGTGGTTTTCATTATTTATTGGGATGCAACGACCTGTCGAGTTTTTGTCTGTGGTCAATGGCTAGTTGCTGCCAATTTACTAATTAATAACAATGTCAATGTATCTCACTAGTTAGTGGAAGGCTATATCTAGCTACAATAAGCTTTAATTATCTAGTTAAATGTTGGAGAAAATAGAACAGTATGCCACGCAAAAAACCCAAGTCGACCAAATCTGGTAATAGACCGCTCAAAACAGCAAGTTTTTTAGAAAAGTCTCAGATAGGAATTTCTCTGACTACTCAGGCTTTGAAAAACCTCAATGAGATTGTGGCAACAACTGGTTTATCTAAATCCAAAATTTTTGAAGACTTGGTTACAGGTAATTTGGCGATCGCCAGTCAGGTTGCAGAAAAAACGATTTCTATTGAGACGAAAAATGAAGCTGATTCCTCCGAAAACACACCTCAGATACAAATAGTAGAAGGTATAGTTTCCACCGAAAATCAGCAACAACCTGCACCAGAGTCTTCAGATCAAAAAGAGCGAATAGACTCAACTACTTTAGCAGAATTAAAAGAAAAAATTAAAGAACATAAGGCTAATTACCAAGCATTGAAAAAATATGCTCAGGAACAAGAAGCATTAGTTAATAAATTAACCAAACAAGTAGAAGAACAAAAAGATTTAGAGTCGGAACAAAGCAAACAAAAAACTGATGATTTAGAGCAGCAATTCAACCAAGAATTAGAACAGCTTAGGCAACAAATTGCTGAGAAAGAAGCAGACTACAAAACTTCTCAAGATAGCCTGTCAGTCAGTGAAGCCAAGATTCAAGAATTAGAGCAGCAATTATCTGCACAACAAGACAGCGATACTAACTTTCAAAATCAACTATCAGAGAAAGAAGAAGCTTTAACTCAATTACAACAGCAGCTAGACCAAAAGCAATCCGAAGTTGATAGTTTAACCAGCGATCGCCAACAGGCACAAAACCAAGCAGCAGAGAAAGAAGAAGCTCTAACTCAATTACAACAACAGCTAGAACAGAAGCAATCGGAAGTTGATAGTTTAACTAGCGATCGCCAACAGGCACAGAATCAAGTATCAGAAAAAGAAGAAGCTTTAACTCAATTACAACAGCAGCTAGAACAGAAGCAATCGGAAGTTGATAGTTTAACCAGCGATCGCCAACAGGCACAGAATCAAGTATCAGAAAAAGAAGAAGCTCTAACTCAATTACAACAGCAGCTAGAGCAAAAGCAATCGGAAGTTGATAGTTTAACTAGCGATCGCCAACAGGCACAAAACCAAGTATCAGAGAAAGAAGAAGCTTTAACTCAATTACAACAACAGCTAGACGAAAAGCAAGCTGAAGTTGATAGTTTAACTAGCGATCGCCAACAGGCACAAAATCAAGTATCAGAGAAAGAAGAAGCTTTAACTCAATTACAACAGCAGCTAGAACAGAAGCAAGCTGAAGTTGATAGTTTAACTAGCGATCGCCAACAGGCACAGAACCAAGTATCAGAAATTCAACATCAGTTATCTGAAGCGTCAACTGCGAATCAAATTCTTCAATCGCAGCTATCTGATGCTCAGCAACAGTTGGGCATATTAAAAGAACAAACTCAACAGCAACAAGGAGAACTCAATCGTCTTGGTGTAGACGTGCAAACTAGTCATCAACAGCTGAGCGATAAGCAAGGGCAAATTAGCAGCCTAGAACAGCAAGTCAAGCAGCAAACAGTACAGATTGAGGAACAAAATAAAGTTGCTCAAAATTTGCAGCAGCAAGTTACCAAGCAAGAACAGCAGGTGACAGAATTAACCGAACAAGTGGCTCAAAGAGAGCAGGCTATTAATCAAACTAAAGAACAGTTGAAACAGGAAATAGCGCAGAAAGAACAGCAGATAAACAACTTAAAACAGGAAAGTGCCAAAAACAGTGAACTAACTAACCAGGTAAGCGATCGCTCAAGTTTAATCGAGCAGCTAAATCAGCAGTTAGAAGAGCAGAAAAGCAACTATGGCTTATTAGATTTCAAAGGAAACGAACAGCAAGGCTTAATTGCCAGCTTGCGATCGCAGCTAGAAGAACAGCAATCTTTAGTAGCTACAACTAGCGCCTCCAGCACCTACAAGACTTGGACAATAATTCTACTCGGAGTTTTGTTAACTATAGCTTCAGTAATTTCAGCCAAATCCTCTATGTAGCCAGATTGTGGACAATAAATCTAGTGCGGCGATCGCGGGCTGATAATTACTAATTTAGCGAAAAAATCAATCTAAAACGTTGATATTCAGGATTTTTTGCTTAAATCTAAATGATAACGATAGAGGGCAACAGGGCGATCGCCTGCGGTGAAATAGTTTGGATCTTGAGGAGAAAGATAAATCGCTGTAATCTGTTCGGCACTGATATTTCCCGAATCTAATAGCTGATAGTTAGAGGAGGTTTCTACCTCATTAAGATAAACTCTTTCGGGGGATCTGAATAATTGCTGAGTAATTTCGGTAGCAATAAATTGATTATTCGGCGGATTTTCTCTACCGCGTCTGGTTATTCTAGAAACTAGCTGGCGATCGCCTTTAAGAAAGGTTATTTGTTGGTTTGGGTTATCAGGATCGACCTTGATTCGGTAAACACTATCATCTCCTAAATAAGCCTGAGCAATTTTCTTACCATTGAATGCTCGATCTGCCACTACTATAGGATGAGACGACTTGAACGCTGATAACCAGCCTGTAGGATGAACATAATATTCAGCGCCAAATCTAACCTGAAAAGCGATTTTTCGATTAAGGTAATTTTGATTGTCGTTAAATCCAGGAGTAACAATATCTGGGGCTAGGGGGGCTATTTGTTCTACTAAAGTACTGTCAACATTCCATGTTCCAGCCATCCACTCAGGATATTCTAAGTCTCCTTTGGCAAGCTTTAATGAGGGTTTACTAGTCCATTCTGGAAACTGTTCGATGCGATCTACCAAGGAAGCAGCAAAGGTATTTGAGGTAAAACTTAGCAGGATCAAGCAAACCAAAATGATACTTAATAACTGCCGTTTGAAAGTCTTGAAGAGTTGATGGCTAGGAGCAGTTTTGTCTCTCATCTTTAAACATGACTCAATGTATTATCAGCATTATTATCCCAGTTCTCAATGAAGCCGCGATCGTTAAATCAACTTTGACACAATTACAGCAGCATTCTGGGGTAGAAATAATTGTGGTCGATGGAGGAAGTCAAGACAATACTGTCGCTTTAGTTCAGCAAACAGGGGTAAAAGTTATTACTGTCGTGGGAAAAGGTAGGGCGGGACAAATGAATGCAGGGGCAAATGCTGCTCAAGGAAACATACTACTGTTTCTTCATGCTGATACTCGACTACCGCCACACTTTGTCGATCTGGTTATTCAGACTTTAAAACAGCCACGGATTGTTGCTGGAGCGTTTAAATTAGCTATCGAAGGTACAGATAGATCTTTGCGTTGGGTTGAGATGATCGTAGAAATGCGATCGCGCCTGCTGTCGCTTCCCTATGGCGATCAGGCAATCTTTATTTCTAAACTAGCTTTTATTGAGTCGGGGGGATTTGCTGATTTACCAATTATGGAAGATTTTGAATTTGTCAGACGAATCAAAAGTCAGGGAAGAATTGCGATCGCGCCTGCTGCGGTACTTACTTCTGGTAGACGTTGGCAAAAGTTGGGAGTCTGGCAAACTACTTTAATTAACCAATTGATTATTGCTGGCTTTTATTTAGGTGTCTCTCCCACTAAGCTAGCTAATTTTTATCGTAGTCAAGGTAAACAGTAGATTTAAAAATTAGCAATATTAATCAATGCGATCACAAACGATAATTTCTTGTCAATAGTCGGATTAAAACCAGCATTCATCAAAAAACCGACTAATACAAACAAACTGTTTAGTCGGCTAGTTAATTGTAATTAAATAATTACTTAATTATTGATGCTTATTTGTTGAAATATTTTTGTGCTTGAGCTAAAGCAGCACTACCAATGTTAAATATGGCCCAACTAGCAGCGATCGCCAAAGGTGCTATTACTATTAATACGCGCCAATCCATAATTCAATCTCCGTTACAACTATTAATTTATTTAAAAGGTCTATTAATGCCAAACCAGATTTATCTATATTCAAATGTACCAGTTTTGTTAACCTTTTATCCAGATTTTTTTGAGCCGTTAGGTCTTAGCCAAAGAAAAAGGGGATTACGTATCCCCATTGAACTAAAACTGCTTTGTAAAACAGCGAAACAGTTTATTTAATTTACAGTATTAATACCTAAACCAACTTGAGGTTAGGATAATAAGCCAGAATATCATCAGAAGACAAAGTATCTCCCTCTGCTTGTGGTGTCCAAAGGATTTCTACGGCTAATAAGCGATCGCTACCAAGGCTACCAATCTGCTGTAGGCTGTTGCGCATATCACTCTCGCCGTTAATTTCGGGTAAATTAAGGCTACCAGTTGCACCAACAATTACTGTAGCGATAATATATTCCCCAGAATCACCTTCTTTTAATTGAATCGCACCTTCAGCTGTTTCACCCCCCAAAGCTTTCTGCGTTTCGTTGCTAATTGCGTTATCTACATTAGTTAAGGTTTCGCTACTAAACTTACTGCGCTCTGTCAGAGCCAACTGATTAAACTTAGCTTCTGCTGCCTCTAAGCTCGCTTGCTGCGAGTTTGTCGCACCATAAACCCAATATTCGGGGTGTCGTAGTAAAGCCAAAGTTGCTTCTTGTAATACAGTAGCTCTTCCTGAAGCAGAACTAGTGTCGGCTGTCATAGCCAGACGATTTAATTCAGGCTGCAATTCACGAGCATTAGCTAGTAAACCTACCTGAACTTGAGCCACAGTTACTTTAGAGCTGTTACCATAGCCAGACTCTTCGCCAACTCCTGCATTGCGGAAGCTGCGCACTAAAAAGTTAGCAATAGCAAAGAAAATCAAAATCGAGAATAAACCGCCACCACCATAGCCGACAAAGGGAAGTAGAAAGGGAAAGCCAAAACCGCCACCACCGTAGCCGTAGCCATAGCCCCGGCCATAGCCACCACCATAACCACCGCCACGGGGTGTAGAATAGCTGCGAGAAGGAGCGCGGAATGAACCACCACCAATTCTCCCACCTGTACGGGCAGCCATAGCATCACCCGCATTGCCCAAGACAAGAACGCAGACTAAGATCAGGGCAACAATAGAGTTGAGCCAGTATTTGGACCAAGAATTTCGTTTAAAAATCATTTTCATAAGTTGTTCAGTTAATTGTATGTTTAAGCTTTAGAATGTTGATGTTTAACCACCACCAACAATCGTGACAATTTCCAAGCGATCGCCCGTTTGCATTTGAGTATCCGCCCAATATTGACGATGTAGAATTTCCCCGTTATATTCGATCGCGATTAAACGAGAGTTGAAACCTAACTGAGTTAATAACTCTGGTAAAGCAATTTGAGCTACGCAGGTATGAGTTTCTCCGTTGACCTGTATTTTTATTTTATTAGCTGCATTTATCATAGATCTAGCTGAGCCTTGGGGTAATTACCGTCTAATTAATTGGGATAAAAACTGGCGGGTAACTTGGGTTGGTTGCTCTGCTTGCATAATAGCGCGAACCACTGCTACCCTTTGTGCGCCTGTAGTTAGAACTGCATTGATATTATTAAGATCGATTCCGCCAATCGCAAACCAGGGAACAGGACATTTAGCTTTTACATAGTCAATATATTCCATCCCTACTGCTGCCTTACCTAGCTTCGTCGGAGTCTCGTAAAACGGTCCTACTCCTACGTAATCAGCCCGTTCAGCGATTGCTTTATTCAATTCTTGTTTATTAGTAGTTGAACGACCAACAATTTTATGAGTTCCTAAAATTTCGCGAGCAAAAGTCACTGGTGCATCATGTTGCCCTAAATGAACTCCGTCCGCATCTACCGCCAGAGCTATATCTACTCGATCGTTAACAATAAATAAAGCATTATATTGATGGCATAGCTGACATAGCTGATGAGCTTTTTCAAGGCGATCGCTGTCTTTGCCTTCTTTATCGCGATATTGGACTAAACTTAGACCACCTTTGAGCGCAGCCTCTACTACCTTGAGAATTTCTGGTTCGGGCGAAGTTACCAGATATAAAGGCGCATTGTGTAGCTGCTGATGACGATAATTATTGAATAGACTGCTTTCAATGGTATAAACACGGTAACGTAGCTGTTTACAGGCGATCGCCATCTTTGGCTCATAAAGCTTACTATATTCTTCTAATACTCTCAAGGCTTCTTGCGAGCGACATAAATTTGCCTGAAGCAACTGTTCGATACTCTCTCTTACTTCTTCTTGGGGATGGGATAAATCTGTCCCCACATCACCAGGAGTATCTCTCGCCTGACGCAACTCCCAGCTATGCCACTGGGCTAATTCTTGGCGGATCTGCTTACATTCCTCTGCTAGGGGTTGGTGGTTCAAGCCTAGACGACACCACTCCTCTATAATCCTTAATCCTTCTCTGGCGCGATCGAGATTAGCATCTAAAATTCGGTAAATAGCTTTTTTCATTAACTTAACTTAGAGCTAATATTTTTACTTCTATAAAACCACACTGCATCTGGTTTTAAAACAACGAGACAGTCTGTGATACTAGCTTACAGTCTGACAACCCCTAAAAAAAGTCCCAGAAACATTAATAATTTCTAACCGCGATCAATCAATATTTGTCTGAGATCCCTAATTAGCTTTAAGTTACGTAATTTTACTGTTTAATAATTCCCAAATAATTCCCAAATTTCTCAAAAGTTACCGTTGCCAATTCTATTTTGAGCGATTATGATTGTCCTGGAAAATAACCTAAGTATTTTCTCTTAAATGATTTTACTTAGATCGATTCAGTGCCAATGACAATTAAAGCTGTAGAGGAACAAGTATCGACGTTAATGCAACCATAAACACAACTCAGACTAAGTATCTTTTGGCAAGTAAATCGCGCTTCCATATCAAGAAAGCTAAATTTTGGCTCTAACTCGTTGATTACATTGACTGGGATTAAAGACTGGGACTTGAAAGACACTAATTACTAATCTTTTATTCCTAATTTTTTATTTACTGCAACTATGTCTCTAAAATTACCGTTAGTTTCCATAATTATTTCTGCTTACGATGAAACAAGGTATTTGCCACTGACAATAGATAGCATTCTGCAACAAACTTGTCCTAATTTTTAAGTTTTAATTTTTAAGTTTTAATTTTTAGTAATCACTATCAGTTTATGACGATCGCTGAACCATTAGTTTGCTGTCGAAAATTTTCCGAAGCCAACGCCAAAAATTGGCCAATTATCGAGACAGATTTACAAACAACCATCGAACAAGCTTATCAGAATGCACCACCCGATTTAATACGGCTAAAACCACGTAGCTATGCTGATGCCAGCCTCTATCTAGCCAAAAGGGTTCTACATGACAAACTAGATCTTGCTATTGCTAACAACTATTGCCACCAAGCTTTAGAACACGCTCCATTAATCAGCTTGTCTTCAGAATTTTTGAGGATACGTTTAAAAATTATAATTTGGCACTATTTAAACAGCGATCGCTATAGTCGTTTACTACTGTTAATTCAAGCTGCTCAACGTTTTTTTGAAGCAACTATCAACCAGATTAAAAAATATGGTCATAGCCTACTCAACTAGATCCTGAATTAAGCAACGTCAGATCGCTTCTTACCTCTTACTCGAACAGCGAGGAATTAGACATTGTATAAAATTGTATTAATCCATCCTAATGCGGGAATTAATTGGAAAGGAAACTCAGAAATTTTGGCCGTCGAATTAGCTCGTCGCTTAGATAATTATTTTGAAGTGGAATTACTTAGCGGTGCAGAATGCGGTTCTTTTAGTCATCCAATTAAATCAATTAATCGTAGTAACGTTTCAAGTTTGGCTCGTCATTGTCTAATTTCAGGTATTTTACGTAGATGGGTGAAGCATCCCGAAATAGCGATCGAACATTTAACCAGCTTTTTGCCCTGCATATCATATTTGCTAAAAAAACCTGCCGATTTAATTTTTCCCCAAAATGACTATGGTGGTTTATTTGTAGCTACTTGCATCAGAGCAATTAAAGGTACGCCAATTCTGTTTACCGAACACAATGGTCTTTTGGACCAAGGGAGATATCTAGAACGTAATTTAACTCTACAGCCCGATCGCTTGATTGCCCTTAATCCTGAAGTAGCTGAATACGCTCGTCGTCTAGCTCCTCGTCAAGCAGTGAGCGTCATTCCTTATGGTGTTGATGCTACTGAATTCTCCCCCGAAGGCAAAGCGATTATGACTGGCTTACCAAAACCAACTATAATCTGTGTTGCTTCATTAAATCGTGATGATAATCAAAGAATTGAACTAACTATCAAAGCTGTCGCCAATTTACCCCAGGCTAGCTTGTTAATTTGCGGTGAAGGTGCTGATCGAGAGTATTTTCAGGATTTGGGCGATCGCCTTTTAAGCCCAGAACGATTTCAAATTAGAACCTTTGCCTATGCTCAAATGCCACAAGTTTACCGAAGTGCCAATCTCTTTACCTCTGCTTCAAGACAAGAATCTCGCGGACTCAAATATATTGAGGCAATGGCTTGTGGTCTACCTGTTGTAGCTACCGATGATTCTGTTCGTCGCTACTTAATCGGCAACGGAGGTACAACTTGTGATGTTACCAACCTGGATGCTTATAGCAAATCTCTAAAAAATACTTTAGAGCGACAATGGTATCAACAACGACCGCGACAAAATGCTTTGAGATTTAGTTGGCAAGGAATTACTCTGCTTTATTATCAAGCAGTTCTTAAAACTATCACCAGGCAGAATAAAAATCTTGTTTACTTAAATCGAAACCACTCGTTAAAACAATAAACTTTATCTGATTATTGTTGTTGATAATTCTGCTGCTGTCGCCTGTTCTTCCTGTAGCTTTTTAACAGTTCGTTTGCAGTTAATAATGCCAAAGATCAGCCAAAAAGCTAATAATCCAGTGGTTAAAAATAAAATTGAAACTGAGCCAAATCTGACAATTAGAGCTGGAGCTGCTGCGGTAAATAAACCGCCACCAACGATAGGTTCAAAAAATAATTGTTTGTAACCAAAGCTCTCAAAAGCTCCTGTACTATTATCTGGGTCAACCATCCGAATCAAGAGAATACCTGTAGCAGTTACCCCCATTGACTGCCCCATATCTCCAATGCCACGTTCAAACCAATAGACAGGTAAAATGCGAGGCGCAAGATAGACAAAGACAAGAACATTCCAGGCAATACCGACAATTGATAGTGTGAGAAACACGCCGATATTAGCTCCTAAGACCGCTAAGTTAATTGAAGCTAAAGCAGTTACTATGAGAAGATCGAGGGCAACACCCGCAATTCTTTCCTGTAGTCTTCTCATAATCAATACATCGAGGTCAAAACGCTTCATTACTACTTGAATAATAATCCCGCCAATTAAAGCCATAGGAAATAAAGGCACCGCCCCAGCAAGCTCTAAACCACTCCTGCCCCAGGTAGCCGACTCAATTAAGGTTAAAATTTCTAGAATTATCCAACCAATAGCAATCGCCATCCCTGTAAACCCAAAGTTAAGGGATAAAGGATCGATTAAAAAATTTCGCATCAATCGCGCTCTTTTCGCCAGTACGCTGCTGGGTTCTGTAGGTGCTGTCTCTTGAAACTGAGCATCGCCACTGTCTACGGGTTCAGGTTCAGATTCAATATAGCCTTTTTGCCGACCCCAATGAGCTAATGCCGTACCAAATATTATCCCTGAAACAATACCTACAGTAGCTAGACCCAGTGCCAGATCTCCTCCTTCAGGAAAACCTAACTCAGTTAAAGTATCTACCATCCCTCCTGCCGTACCATGTCCTCCTTCAAAACCAATTTCAATCAAAGCTCCAGCTATAGGATTGATTCCAAATATGGGGGTAAGAATGAACAAGACAACTGAAATACCGATTACGTATTGTCCCCAAGCTAAAGTTTGACCAAAGGCAACCTGAGGAGCAGTTTTGCGCCAGATTTCTTTCGGATTGGGAATGTGTTCTCCTAAAAATAATGCTGCAAAAACAATATTAATAAATACTCCAGGGGATTGCGACCAAACTTCTTGCATCTCTTCTGGAAATAAACCTCCAGCAAGATAAGAGTTTGGGTTTGCTCCTAAACTTACTGCGATCGCTCCCAAAGTTCCCGTTCCCAGTAGTAAGGCGATCGCCCCTGCGATAATCGATTCAGGTATATAAAGTGTTTGTAGCAACCTAATTTTATGTTTGATAAATCTTGCCATTATTAGCAGAATCCCTACTACAATAAAGGCAAATAAAACATTAAGTAAATTAAACATTAGTTATTTATAATATTTGGGATTTATTATTAAAACTTATTTGATTGCCGCTTAAAGTTTCTGTAATTAAAATCACTTTAATTATCAACAGACTTTCGTATGCTGACCAATTATTAGAAATTATTATGTTAGTAGAGTATTTAGCTACAAACATTTATTCAACTATATTAGACCTAATTTCTATAGCAAAAATTGTTTATTTCTGGAGCTATATTATTAGCAGTAGCTGAAAACTAAATAATTCTTGCTATCTACAAAATGCCGTTCAAATATTAATGGCATCAGATTAGGTTTTGCCTAACGCTGATGCCACTTCAAATATTATTTAACTTATATATTTAAGGTCTTTATATTTGCCGACCTCATTTAAACCTAAAAGTATATTCTCAGATTTTAGCAAAATATTTTTATTTCCTAATGTTTTCTTTATATTTTCCTCAATCAAGAATTATTACCTTTTATTACGTCGCTCGAATTTTTTGCCAAGGACACGCCAAGTAGTTGAGAAAGCCAAATCTCAAAATCTCGAATTGGGTGAGAACGAACTGCAACTATCGGATCGATCATCGGCTCAACTAAAATTGTAAACATTCCCAAACGGTTTCCCGCTAAAACATCGGTAAACAAGCGATCGCCTACCATAGCAACCTGTTCTTGAGACAAATTCATCGCTGTTGCTGCTTGCTTTAGTTTACGACGAGAAGGCTTTCTAGCAGCCGAGAGAAAGGGTAAATCAAGTGACTGAGCAATTTTATCAATACGAGAATAGCTAATATTATTACTTACCAACCAAATAGGAGTATTTTGTCTAATCTCCGCGATCCAGTGCTGTAATTCATTAGAAATTTCTTTCTGTTTAAAAGGCACTAGTGTTTCGTCTACATCTAGTATTAACCCACGAATATTTCGTTCACTCAACATTTGTGGCGTTAAATCAAAAATAGTGCCTTCTAAAATCAAATTTGGCTGTAGTAAGCTAATTAAAGACATGATATAAAAATAAAAAACAATAAATCATTGCTCAACGGAGACTATCTTAGCGATTTAAACCGAAGTTTTGGTAAATTCCATTCTTTCATAAATAAACAATAGTATTTGAGAAAATAGCACAAGTACGATTAGATATAAGTATTTAGTCAGTTAAGTTCTGTGTACTGCGAACAGAACAACCTAAAGAAAAGATATATTGTTAAAATTAGTAAAGAGACAAAAAATTTTAAATAAGTTATTAGAACTATGGGTCGTATTGGAGTTTTGCTACTCAATCTCGGCGGACCCGATAAAATCGAAGATGTCCGTCCTTTTCTGTACAATTTGTTTTCCGATCCTGAGATTATCAGGTTACCTATTAAAGGCTTACAAAAACCATTAGCCTGGATGATTTCGAGTTTGAGAGCTAAGACATCTCAGGAAAACTATTTAGAAATTGGTGGTGGCTCTCCTCTACGAGAAATAACTGAGGCGCAGGCAGATGCTTTACAAAGCCAGCTCCAGTCAATGGGTTACGATGCCAAAATTTACATTGGAATGCGCTACTGGCATCCCTTTACTGAAGAAGCGATCGCTCAAATAAAAAGCGATGGTATCAAAGAAGTAGTCGTTCTTCCCCTTTATCCTCAATTTTCGATTAGCACTAGTGGTTCGAGCTTCCGCGTTTTAGAAGAAATGTGGTCAACAGACCCGGTCTTGCAAGAAGTAGGGTATACCATCGTCCCTGACTGGTATGAAAACCCTGGCTATCTGCAATCAATGGCAGATCTTATTAGCCAAGAGCTAGAAAAATTCCCTAATCCTAATAAAGCTCATGTGTTTTTTAGTGCCCATGGCGTCCCAGTGAGCTACGTCGAGGAAGCAGGAGATCCTTACAAGCAGCAGATTGAAGAATGCACTCGCTTAATAATGCAAACTCTTGGTCGCACAAATCATTACACTCTGGCATATCAAAGTAAAGTAGGACCCGTAGAGTGGCTTCAGCCTTACACTGACGATGCTCTTATAGAACTAGGAGAACAAGGAATCAAAGATTTAGCTGTAGTACCGATCAGCTTTGTTTCTGAACATATCGAAACATTACAGGAAATTGACATAGAATACCGCGAAGTAGCCGAATCAGCGGGCATCGAGAATTTCTATCGTGTTCCTGCGTTGAATGTTCATCCTGGCTTTATTGATTCTCTGGCAAATATAGTCGTCGATTCTTTAGACTCTCCTTCTTGCTCTTTTGCCGATGTAATTCATCCCAAGAAAAACATGAAAATGTATCCTCAAGAGAAGTGGCAATGGGGCTTGACAACCGCAGCTGAAGTTTGGAATGGGCGTTTAGCAATGCTAGGCTTTCTTGGTTTGTTGGTAGAGTTGCTTAGTGGTAGCGGTCCTTTACACATGGTTGGCATACTGTAGAAAATATTTGGCTCAGATATTGGCTCAAAGCCAAATATTTTCTTTTGCTTTTCGATTAAAAATCACGGCAATTTTTAATTTCAACTGTCTAGCAAGATTCAAGATTAAATTTTGTAGTCTAAATTTTGAGTTTTGGATTAAACATCAGCTAACTATTTCCAGAGCAATTATTAAACAAATTCAGTTGAAGGTTGAGTTATTGACAATTTTAATATGCAATAAAAAAGATTCATTATTGATAATGAATCTTTTTTTAATCTCTATTAATTTATTGGCTCAAGCTATAACCCGCTCGAAACCTAATAAATCGCCAAACTTTTAAGCAGTAGCAAATTCAGGTTGAGAACGTTTGCTGTTGCGAATGCCTTCAATTGCTTCGGCATAATCTGGAGCTTTAAATACCGCAGAACCAGCAACGATCGCATTAGCACCAGCTTCCAAAACTTGCCAAGTATTGTTGGGTTTGAGCCCACCATCAACTTCGATCCAAGGATCTAATCCTTTCTCATCACACATTTGACGCAATTTCGCTACTTTTTCTACCATTTCAGGAATAAAGCTTTGACCGCCAAAACCAGGGTTAACGCTCATGATTAAAATCAGATCGCAAAGAGGCAAGGCATACTCGATTAAAGACAAAGGAGTAGCAGGATTTAATACTACACCAGCTTGTTTACCTAACTCACGAATCTGACCTAAAGTACGGTGTAAATGAGGCGAAGCGTTGTGTTCTGCATGAACAGAAATAATGTCTGCTCCAGCTTTAGCAAACTCTTCAACATACTTTTCTGGTTCGACGATCATCAAATGAACATCTAATGGTTTCTTAGTATGAGGTCGAACCGCTTTGACGATCATTGGGCCAATAGTAATGTTAGGCACAAATCTACCGTCCATTACATCAATATGAATCCAATCTGCACCAGCTCGATCTATAGCTTCAATTTCTTCACCCAAACGGCTAAAGTCTGCTGACAAAATTGAGGGGGAAATAACAGTTTTTTTATTAGTCATAAAGTTTTTTTTTCTAATTTTTGTATTGAGTGTAACAAATTTTTATCTATTTAATTAATAAGATATCATGTTTTTTCCTTTTAAAGAGTGTAGGTAAAACTAATATATTTTATTTACTTAGATCGGTGGTTAAATTTAGTTGACAAAAATTTAATCAATTAGAGTAAAAAATTACGATTCAAAACTCAACTTGCGTTAGTCTTTTCTGTAACATTTTGGGGAAAGCGTCATAGTATTGTTGATTTAGCGGGGAAGGATGAGGTAAGGGTAATAAAGTGATTGCTTTGGTGTGAGCCATGCCCAGATCATCTGTTGCACTAATGTTGACAGTTAATTGATTTTCAAAGCGATCGCTACTACGATAAAAACTATCTAATTCTCCTTTAGCTCCATAGTTGGCAAACCACTTAAAAGCTTCTGTCCCCAAAGTAATAACTTGGTTTCCTTGCCAGTGAAAGACAAATAATTGTTCTAAAAAAGGACGAAATCTTTTCTTGACCTTGACTAAATAAGCTTTATTTCCTGGTGGTTTATAAGGAACGGTGTTAGTAAGTAATACTCGGTTAATAGTTGTGTCATCTAAATCTTTTCTCGAAGATGCTTTTTTTTTGTGAACAGCATAATAAAAACCTTGTCGAACCATTGTTCCTGAAGCACCAATCAAAGGTTGACGAGCCTGAACTTCATCTTTGCCCAAATCTCGACCAAAAAAACAGAGGGGGCTGGCTAAATTTCCCGCATAAAGAATTGGTTTGGTCGGCTCAATATTAGCAGATTTATATACTGGAATATCTATCGGAAATTCCTCTCGCTGCGCTTCTTGTTGCACCTGAGAAATTAGGTCTTCAATATCGGGCATAGAGCGATTTTATTAACTAGTTGTCTGTGATTAGAAAATCTTTATAGTTTCTAATTATCTCATCTTTTCTTTTAGTAAAAACCTAACTATGTATAGATATAAATCCTGGTAAAATTAGCTTCATCTTTCTCGATCATCAGCTATGAGCCTAATATATCAGTATCCTCCATTAATCCCAGGTCGTCTAATCAAACGCTATAAAAGATTTTTGGCTGATATTGAATTAGATACGGGAGAAATAATTACGGCTCATTGTCCTAATACTGGCCCGATGACTGGTATTTCTAGTCCAGATAGTTTAGTGCAGGTATCTAAAAGTAATAGCCCTAAGCGCAAGCTAGCCTACACCTGGGAAATGATTCAGGTTGGATCTACTTGGGTAGGAACAAATACAGCCATGCCAAATCGAGTAATCAAACAAGCCTTACAACAAAAGCTATTTCCTGAATTAGCTGCTAGATATGGCGAGGTTCGTTTTGAAGTTCCCTACGGTAAAGACAAGAAAAGTCGAATTGATTTCTTATTAACTGGAGAAGAGAATCAACCACCAACTTATCTGGAAGTCAAAAGCGTAACTTTGAGTACAGAAAATTTAGCTTTATTTCCCGATACTGTAACAGTGCGCGGACAAAAGCATCTTCGAGAATTAATTGACTTGGTTCCAGAGACAAAAGCAGTAATGCTGTATTTTATTAATCGTGGCGATTGTAATTTATTTGCACCCAGAGATCGCTGCGATCCCAAATATGGAGAACTATTGCGACAGGCTGTAGTTCGAGGAGTAGAAGTACTGGCTTGTCGCTTTGAGATTACTCCCCAAGGCATTAACTATCTTGGATTAGCCGATTTTCTCCCACACGAACCATGAGCGTTATCTAATCGAAAATTTTTTCGCAAAATTAAAGCCACAAAAAGTGTCATTGATTGAGACTTTAAGAGGAACAGTCACTCAAGGAAACGGTTCAAGAGTTCATTTTAGCTTGAACAGCATTTCTCTAAATATTCATTCTCCCCATCCACAAAAAAATTAAAAAGATATCAAGTTAAAGATGTCCGTACCTTTTTAATCAAAGTAGAAGTATAAATATGAAATACAAAGGCTATAAAGCAATAGTAGAATTTGATGAAGTCGATCGACTATTCTTCGGTAGCGTAATCAACGCTAGAGATGTAATCTCATTTGATGGCACAACAGTAGATGAATTAAAACAATCTTTTGAAGCTGTAATTGATGAATATTTAGAAGACTGTAAAAATGAAGAGAAAGATCCAGATAAGCCATTTTCGGGTCAATTTAACTTATGTATTACGTCTAGATTGCATTGAAAACCTGCTCTTCAAGCAAGAAAACAAAATGTAAGTCTTAATACATTTGTGGAACAAGCACTAGAAAAAACAGTGGGAGTTTAATATTAAGCGATCGCATTTCCTCAATCCTCTACATATAAAAAAGCGATCGCTCTACGGTGCAGCTGATCGATCCCTACAACGCAAGATTCTACATCTAAGATAGATATGACAATAGCTCTATAACTTTAACCAAAAAAACTATGAGTAATCAACAACTACTAAACCGTATCACTACCAATTCAAAAGTCATGGTAGGCAAACCTGTAATCAAAGGTACTCGATTGACAGTAGAGTACATCCTCAATCTTTTGGCACAAGGCGCATCTATAGGAGAGATTTTAGAAGAATATGATGGCTTAGTAGAAGCAGATATCAGAGCTTGTTTATTGTTTGCTGCTCAGTCTCTTGAGAGTACAACTTTTATGCCGCTAACTGTGTAAAATACACGACAATGCGTTTATTAGTAGATGAATGCACTGGTACTAGAGTAGCGAATTGGTTGAGAGAAGAAGGATATCAAGTATTTTCAGTTTATGAACAAGCACGAGGCAGCAGCGATGATTTGATTATCAAAAAAGCTTTTGATGAAAACTGGATTTTGGTTACGAACGATAAAGATTTTGGTGAAAAGGTTTACCGAGAAAAAATGTCCCAGAGAGGAATAATTTTTCTACGTCTGCAAGATGAACGCTCTGCTAACAAAATTGATGTCCTACAGCGTTTATTTTCAACGTATCTCCAGCGAATACCCAATAGCTTTGTTGTAGTTACAGAAACTCAAGTTCGTTTTCGTAATAAATTGTAATTTGCAGTGATTTAGCTTAGTTGTCAATATAAGCGATCGCACTTTTTTCAATCAATCTGAAACACAATTTTAAGTGTCTAAAAGTACTGAACATGATAAATCACAAATGATAGTTTAGATAGAATTAACTCAATTTGATTAATTTTATAATTTCTTTTTTGGTCTTTTTAGCTTATATATAATAAAGTTACAAAAGCTATTTAATACAGTTTGGTATGGTTATTTGGTTTGCCGCCTATAAATGGTTTAATACTTTTTCGACCCGAATGGAGAAGCTAGCATTCATAGGCATTGCTCTATACGGTTTGGGATGGCTGGCACTACCAGTTAAAGCCGAATCCAAAATCTATGACCCGCCTTCAATTACTTCGGAAACAGAAGTATCTGACACCCTGACCAAAAATGATATTCCTACAGGAGATGGGGGTTTTGCCCGCGACTATTTTGTGCAGTTAGAGAAAGGCGATCAGGTGGCGATTGACCTCACTTCAGATAATTTTGATTCCATGGTAATGCTGATTGCAGACGATGGGGCGACCATAGCCGAAAATGATGATGGTCCTGATGGCACTACCAACTCTCTACTTTTTTCTCGTATTACTGAAGCGGGAAAGTATATTGTGCGAGTTAGAGCTTTTGGAGATACTAGCGGGGGGAAATTTACGTTAAAGTTAACCAGACTAAAGCCTACTCTCAAATAAACAATCAAGGCGTTACATCATCATTAAAAATGCCAAAAAAGTAGCCCTTCGGATTACTAACTTCGTAAATATTAAAGTTATTCAGGCAAAAACGGCGTTACAAATAACTGTAGAACTGCCGTATGGTTAACAGTAACTATGTCAGAATCAACTATAGAATCGATTTTACAAGAGAAAAGAGTATTTAATCCTCCCCCCGAATTTGCCGAACAGGCTTCCATCAAAAGTATGGAGGAGTATAACAAGCTTTATGCTTTGGCAAAAAAAGACCCTACTAGCTTTTGGGCAAAATTAGCCGAGAAAGAATTGCATTGGTTTAAAAAATGGGGCAAAACCTTAAATTGGCAACCACCTTTTGCTCAATGGTTTGTCAACGGCAAAATAAATATTGCCTATAATTGTCTGGATCGACATTTAACTACTCATCGTCGAGACAAACCAGCCCTAATCTGGGAGGGAGAACCAGGAGACTCGCGGACTTTAACTTATGCCCAACTGCATCAAGAAGTCTGTCAGATGGCAAATGTAATCAAGCAGCTAGGAGTTAAAAAGGGCGATCGCGTCGGCATCTATATGCCCATGATTCCCGAAGCAGCGATCGCTATGTTAGCCTGTGCCAGAATTGGGGCAGCCCACAGCGTGGTTTTTGGTGGCTTTAGTGCCGAAGCTTTAAAAGCCCGTCTCCAGGACGCTGAAGCTAAGTTAGTAATTACCGCCGATGGTGGCTGGCGCAAAGATAAGATCGTTCCGCTTAAAGATGCAGTCGATGAAGCGATCGCCGTTGATGTAACTAGCGTCAAAAATATTTTAGTAGTACGGCGTACTGAACAAGATATTGAGATGCAGTCGGGACGCGATCATTGGTGGCACGAACTCAAAGCAGAAGCGAGTCATGATTGCCCAGCCGAACAGATGGACAGCGAAGATTTACTGTTTATTCTTTATACCAGCGGTACTACAGGTCAGCCCAAAGGTGTAGTTCACACCACGGCGGGTTATAACCTCTACACTCACATGACCTTTAAATGGACATTCGATATTAAAGATAATGATGTCTATTGGTGTACGGCCGATGTCGGCTGGATTACAGGACATAGCTACATCGTTTATGGTCCTTTGTCTAATGGTGCAACTACGGTGATGTATGAAGGCGCACCCCGTCCTTCTAATCCTGGCTGTTTTTGGGATGTGGTCGAAAAATATGGCGTAACTATCTTTTACACCGCCCCTACCGCCATACGAGCATTTATTAAAATGGGGGATGAACACCCTAATAGTCGCGATCTTTCTTCTTTAAGAATTCTGGGAACAGTTGGCGAACCGATCAACCCCAAAGCTTGGATGTGGTATCACCAGGTAATTGGCGGTGAACGCTGTCCGATTGTAGATACCTGGTGGCAGACGGAAACAGGAGGCTTTATGTTAACTCCTCTGCCTGGGGCAATTCCTACCAAACCTGGATCGGCTACTCTACCTTTTCCTGGTATTATTGCCGACGTAGTAGATTTAGACGGTAATCCTGTTGGCAAAAATGAAGGGGGTTATCTGGTAATTAAACATCCTTGGCCCAGCATGATGCGTACAGTATACAAAAATGACGCTCGCTTTCGCAGTACCTATTGGGAACATATTCCGCCTCAAGATGGCAAATATCTATATTTTGCAGGTGATGGCGCACGTATAGACGAAGATGGCTATTTTTGGGTAATGGGTCGAGTTGACGACGTGATGAACATCGCAGGACACCGTTTAGGCACGATGGAGGTTGAGTCTGCCTTGGTATCCCATCCTGCTGTTGCCGAAGCTGCGGTAGTTTCTCGTCCCGATGAGGTTAAAGGAGAAGAGGTTTATGCTTTTGTTACTTTGGAAGGTTCTCATCGTGCCAGTGACGAACTCAAGCAAGAACTCAAGCAGCACGTCGTCAAAGAAATAGGCGCGATCGCTCGTCCAGGAGAAATTCGTTTTACCGATGCTCTACCTAAGACACGTTCGGGTAAGATTATCCGTCGTTTTTTGCGTAATTTGGCGGCGGGAGAAGAACTAGTCGGAGACATCTCCACTATGGAAGATCTCAGCGTTTTAGACAAGCTACGACAGGGTTAATTGCTCTTGCTGATTAAGGATGGGTGTAATGCTCATCCTTAAAATTTAAAATTACTGACTGGCAACTTTGTACTTGCCGATGTGGATCTGTACAAAGTTGCCAATCATTAATACAGGCCATTCAGGACTTGAACCTGAAACCTACGCCTTAGAAGGGCGGTGCTCTATCCAATTGAGCTAATGACCCAGATTTGCCAAATTATACTAACATATTATTCTCCTATATTGTTCAAAAAGATTGCCATTAAAAGCAACTATTTTGATATAGCGGTTCTCATTCACGTAAGGTACAGTCTGACACGCTGGTTTTTGCTAATAGCCAATGGGACGCGATATGCCCGTGCATGATTTGCGACGCGAAGGACGCGACGTAAGGAGCTAATCCTTTAGGGCTAGTCCTTTAGGGCGAAGCTTATCATGCACGGACTAACTTCGTGTGACGCGCTAGCTTATCCGAAGGTGTCTCTGTGCGGATACACCTACGGATATACCATGCACGGGAATCCTTTAGGACGCGGAGCGGTATCCTTTAGGGCTAATCCTTTAGGGCTAATTAAGGTGTACCTTATAAATATGAGAATTGACTCTAAATTAATTAAGCAAGGTCAGAATTATACCAATTTCTTTGATGAGCAAGGCGATCGCTCACTAAAGATTATTTGGCTCGGATTTTTTTTGAAATAGAATTTTGAATTGCTATTGCTATGTATAGGTATACTGTATACTTGAGTCTCAAGTATCAAAACAATATTTATAACTTAGATAAACACTTAGTAGTCTTCAATGAGTTTAAACTCAACCTATGATTGCTATTCAACGCAGCCAGTCACTACGGGAACAAGTATACCAAGCCCTGAGAAAAATCATCTTAACAGGAGATTTAGCTTCGGGCGATCGCATAGTTGAAACCAAATTAGCCAAAAGGTTGAACGTTAGTCGTACTCCGATTCGTGAGGCGATCGGGCAACTGCATCGAGAAAAATTGCTCGTATCTCATCCTAATGGTGGTTTTAAGGTTACTACCCTTTCGATCCAGGATGCAATTGGGCTTTATGATTGTCGTATAGCTTTAGAACGGCTTTCAGTAGCTAGTGCTTGCCAACTGATGAACCCCCAACAGCTAAAGCAATTAGAAAAATTAGTATTATTGGCAGAATCAGCCGAATCTCAGTCGAGTAGATCTAATAGCCAGAAACTTTTAGATTTGGATTATCAATTTCATCATTTGATCGCAGAGAGTTCGGCCAATCACTGGTTATTAGCTTTGCTGAGGCAAGTTTTTGATAAAATGGCATTGCTGAGAGTCCAAACTACCACACACAACCCTCAAGTATTGGAAATTCGCTTGGAACATCGGCAAGTATATGAAGCGATCGCCGATAAAAACGTTGATTTAGCCCAAAAAATGATCGAGCGACACTTGAACGCTAGCAAAGCCAGAGTCGTCCGAGAACTAGAAATTATTAATAACGTCGAATCATCTAGATCTAAATAGCAGCATGACAACAGCATCAGACATTAAGCACATTTTTATTTGCGGTTCTGCTTTAAGGGGACAGCCAGATCATCAAAATCTTACCGACGCCAAATTTATTAAAACTGCTCAAACTTTGCCTCAGTATCGCCTTCATGCAGCAGAAGATGGCTGGCATCCCGCTATTTATGCCGTAGAAATAGGTGGCGTTAGTATCCCTGGTGAAGTTTATGCCATGACTAACGAACAGTATGAATATCTTTTGGCTAACGAACCTCCTCATATGTATCCCGAGACGGTAAATTTAGAGGGAGGCGAACAGGCGATCGCCATGCTTTATCCGCAAGAATTAGTTGTAAAGCATAATTGGCTCGATATTTCCGACATGGGAGGCTGGGCAGCTTATAAATCAATAAGCAGTAAGTGATAAATCGTTCAATCTTCAGATCCTTTGAGGAATTATGGTTATTAAAAGCTATTAGCGAATAGCTAGTTAATTCAACAACGCACCCTATAGCAGATGATTTGTCTGCTGACTATCTATATTCTAGGTTTTTGATAAGTATAGTTATTTAAAAGCTGGCGTTGCATATCTGCTAAGAGTGTTCTAAGTCTAATTGGATTAAAGTCTGGAGCAAAATATTTGCTCCTTGAATACATTGTTCTGGGGAAGTATACTCGCTAGCATCATGGGAAACTCCCATTTTACTAGGAACAAAAATCATCCCCATGTCGGTGATTTGAGCTAGTTCTTGAGCATCGTGACTGGCACGACTAGGTAAATAGGTATAGTTTAAGTTCAGGTTTTCGCAGCTTCGAGCGATCGCCTGTTGAATATAGGGTTCGGCTAAAGCGGGTTCATTATGTAAGCAGGGATTTAATCTAATTTGAGTATTGGTAGCCACGGCGATTTCTTCTAGATGAATGCGTAATTCCTCTAGCAAGCTATCGATATGCAAACTGGATAAGTCACGAATATCTAAGCTCATTTCTACCCAACCAGGAACGACATTAGCAGCATTAGGCAGAACCTGCATTTTGCCTACCGTAGCTACCTGTTGCCCGGGAGTATTGCCAATTTGATTGACTGCCAAAACAATTTGAGCGGCTGCAACTAAAGCATCACAGCGCATCTGCATCGGCGTTGTACCTGCATGATTGGCACTACCCTTAACCGTAATATTAAATCGTCTTTGCCCGACAATACCTTCAATTACACCAATCTGTTTTCCCATAGATTCGAGAACTGGTCCTTGTTCGACATGAAGTTCGACAAATGCAGCTAGATCATCAGTATTACGACGTGCTTGAGCAATATTATTCCAGTTTCCACCAATCCTATTTAAACAAGTTTGGATATCTGTGCCATCGGGACGCTGATAATAACCTGGATCGTTAATTACTCTGCCAGAAATTGCCTTAGAACCAATCATGCTACCTTCTTCGTCGGTGAAGACAATTATTTCTATTGAGCGATGGAGTTGAAGCTGATTTTCTTGCAGAACTCGTACCGCTTCTAACCCTGCTAAGACTCCATAAGCACCGTCATAATGTCCACCGCAGGGAACAGTGTCGATATGCGAACCCGTGGCTAAAGCTGGCGCATCAGGATATTTACCTGGATATCTGCCAATAATGTTACCCGCAGCATCAACTTTAATCTGCATTTGAATTTCTCTCATCCATTGCTGAACTAAATTACGAGCTTCTAGATCTTCTTGGCTATAGGCAATACGTTTTACACCATTATTATCGAGCTTACCAATTTGAGCCAGGCGTGCAATACTTTGATTTAAGCGATCGCCATCGATTAGTAGTTGAGTCGTAGTTAATTTCATAAGTCGATCAGCGGCTCTAAATTACGTATACTGTATACAATAGCTTTAAGCTAACATACTAAATAATTTGCTTACCGCCTCAAGCTAACAGTTGCAGCAGATTGACAAATGCGATCGACGATACATTTTAGTTATTTGTCAGTAATTGAAAGCGATCGCGTTTGAGTAAAATCAGATTAATAGTTCACGGCAGGGATCATGACCTGTATACAGCGATCGCCGTACCAGTTAAGATAAAACTACAGCCTAAAACCATGGTCATAGTTATTGGCTCTTTGAGACTAATTGCACCCCAGAGCATGGCAAATAAAGGAACTAGATAGGCAACAGTCAAAGCGTTACCCGCACCAATATTACTGATTAAATGAAAATAAAGCATATGAGCGAAGGCAGTAGAAAATAAAGCTAGAGCTAAAACTACTAACATTAACGTCACCGAGGGAAACGTTGTCGGCAAGAAAAACGGTGTTATAGGTAACAAAACTATGGCTGCACTTAAAAGACTTCCTGTGGCGATGACTACTGGCGAAACTCCAGATAACTTTTGTCGGGCATAAAGAGCAGCGATCGCACAGATAGAAGCTGCCGTAAGCGCGGCCGCAGTTGCCCCTACAAAAGACCAAGTAATGGGTATATTCGTCCAACCAACAAGCACCGTTACACCAGCAAAACCGAGAATTAAGCCGAAAAATCGGCTTGAGGTTAACTTTTCTTTTAGCCATAAAGAAGCAATAATCGTACCAAAAAGAGGGGCTGTGGCGTTGAGAATTGCTGAAAATCCCGCAGGTAAAGATAATGCAGCGAAAGCAAACAATAAAAAAGGAATTGCTGAATTTATACAGCCAACCACAAATAGAGGTATTAACTGTTGGCGAATTTGTGCCAGTAAATTTAATCGGATTGACAGTAGCAGCAAAGCCAAACCTGCCAATAAAACTCTTAGTTCAATTAATAAAACTGGACCAAGAACAGGAACAGCGAACCGCATGAAAATGAATGAAGCACCCCAAAGCGCAGCTAACAGCAATAAACCTAATACATTAAATATATTCATAAAGTGAAGCGCGATCGCCTGCTAACTAGCTCATTGATATCAGTATTGAGTGGTTAATGACCCATTAAGCATAGCGGTATGTCAAGATCCCCGCACCGAGGCGCTAATCATGCACGGGCTTGAGCGTGAACCTCCGCGATGCGAAGCGGTATGCTTTAGCATACCGCTTCGCATATCCTTTAGGGCAACGTTTACCCTTACCCATGAGGGCAACTTCGCGCTGCCCTGACCGTTGGTGAAAAATGATTAGTAATCTTGAGATGGAATAAAATACTTTAAATCAAGCACATTAATTTGCTATAGCACTTGAAAGACTTTACCGCTTAATAAACCTTCAACACTTTTACTAAAAGCCAAAGCAACTCTGGCTACGGTAACTGGTTCGTGTCCTCGAAAAAAATCACCATAGCTATCCATTGATTCTAAAACAACACCAGGACTAACTGAATTGAGTCTAATTCCTTTAGTTAATTCAATTGCAGCCCCAATAACAAAACCATCAATGGCAGCATTAACCATACTGGCAGAAGAACCATATTTAATGGGATCGTGACTAACTACACCGCTGGTTAGGGTAAAAGAACCGCCATCGTTAATATAATTTTTGCCAATCAAAACTAAGTTGACTTGCCCCATCAATTTGTCTTTAATGCCGATATAATAATCTGCTTCGCTCATTTGGCTAAAATCCCCAAAATGAATATTGCCTGTAGTTGCCACTACAGCATCAAAAGAACCTATTTCTTCATACATTTTGGTAATCGATTCAGTAGAAGTAATATCGACATTAACATCACCACTTTTGCGCCCAACTTTGACAATTTCGTGTCTGGGTGAGAGTCGATCGACAACCGCTCGACCAATTGTACCGCTAGCACCGATAATGACTACTTTCATAATGACCTTTTGATGTTTGATAATCTATTTTCGCTTTGCTGCTATTTGTGTGCGTGGATTAATTTTTATTAGGAGAATAAAGCTTCTAGACCTGTATAGGGTGTTAAGGGAAGAATTTCAAAGTCTAAAATATCGTTCTTTGCCATCGGCAATTCAGCAACTATTTCTTCAGCAGTTGACAAATTTTCCGCTTCTAAAATTAATACTGCACCACTCATATCTGCTATGTAGTGAATAGATCTGACAACATTTGCTGCATAATATTTCCAAACTTTTTCGGCTTCTGGCTTGACGTAAGGGAAGACTTTATTGGGGGATGTGTCTTCAGCAACCCGCGCTATTACTAAAAACTGCATAATTTAACTGTGTAATTTAGCTTAAATTGCTTTAATTTCTGGTTGGATAAGATTGAGGACTGTATAAGGATCGTGTCCTGAAAAGAGCAATTTAATGACGATCGCAGCAGCAGGTTCAAGCATTCGAGCATATTTTAAATCGCCAATATCTTTAGCTTCACAACCAATATCTTCAATTAAAGTAGCAATTTTTTGTTTAGCCAGATCGTTATCTCCGCAATACATTACGACCAAAGGGCGAGCATCAAACACTGGAGGTTTCATCTGCCATACTTTTGCTTGGCACATATTAAAGGCTTTGACAACATGAGCATTGGGAACAACTCTAGCAATCTCTTCCGATAAAGACTTGCCATCATAAGTTTTGGCTAGAAAATCAGATGTATTTACTGGATTATTGAGATCGAGTAAAACTTTGTCAGTTAAAGCATCACTACCACCAGCAGCATCGATTGCCTCGAAAACAGCCTCATGGGTAGTTGCTAAAACTACGATTTCGCCAAATGAGGCAGCTTCCTCTTCTGAACCAAATTTAATATCTGTTCCTAGTTTTTTAGCTAACTTTTCAGCTTTTTCCAGATTACGCCCACCAATAAAGAGCCTGTGCTTAGTAACCCATTGAGAAGCTAATGCTTCAGCCATGCTTCCGTAACCGATAAATCCAATTTTCATTATTGCTCCTTTATTTAGGCGATCGAGTTCAACCGATATCTATCTGAAATATTTAATAATTGAAATGCAAATCCAAACTAATACTGTTGAAATAAGAAAAATTAAATTTTCTATTATTGAAAGCAAATGCGGGCGTTGCAGGTGATCATTTCTGTGTTCATATCTGTAGATTAATCAAACTCGTTGTATTAGTCAAACAAATATTATTGATAATATATATTTGTGCTATCGATATCAGAGCGGTTTAAATGAATATTGATTACGCTAATCTCCGTCAACTCGATCTAAATCTGTTAATTGTCCTAGACGTTTTAATTACTGAAGCTAGCGTCACGAAAGCAGCCGATAAGCTTAACTTGAGTCAATCAGCAATGAGTTATTCCCTAAAAAAATTACGAATTATTTTGAATGATGATATTTTGATTCGCACTTCTAGAGAGATGGAAGTCACTCCCTATGCACGACAAATAAGCGATCGCGTTCGTCAAATTTTAATCGAAATTCAGTCAACCTTTCTTGAAAAAGAAGCTTTCAATCCAGCTACAGCCAAGAATATTTTTAGAATTGCAGCTAGTGATTACGTCGAAGCCACCATCGGGATTAATTTAGTACAACAAATTGCTACTCAAGCACCAGGTATTCGCATTCGCATTACTAATCTCAATAAAGCAACGGTAATGAACGCTTTAGATGAAAATCTAATTGATTTAATTATTAATGTCCGATTACCCCTCAAAAGCTGGCACGTCGAGCAAAATTTATATCGAGAAGAGTTTGTCTGCGTGTTGAGAAGCGATGATGCCTTGACAGAATTACCTATGGAGGATTATCTCAGGCGATCGCATCTTTTAGTTTCCATGCGGGATGACTTTCAAGGAGCAGGAGATGAAATACTAGAAAGACAACAGCAATCTCGACAAGTAATTTGGTCTACACCTCACTTTATGGCAGTACCGTTTTTACTTGCTAATTCAAACTGTGTGGCATTACTTCCCAGACGGATGGCGCAACAGTGTGCCAAGGCAATGGACTTAAAGCTACTTCCACCACCGATTGAAATTGAAGGTTTTACCGTATCGATGATTTGGCATCAGCGCAATACTAATAATTCTCAACACCAATGGTTGCGACAGCAAGTAATTGATGCGGGACAAAATATTTAGGGGCAAAGTAGATATTTCAACCCGCAGTCTGAGAGTTCTCCAGCGGTTAGACAGTAAATTGGTCATAAATTAGTCTAACTAAGTAACATGAAAACAATCTAAGACATCTTGCCGTTGAGATCGAACAATGATTGCGGGTAGGATAATTATTAAGCGATCGCTTTGAGAAAGTTTGCCAGTTCATGGTTAAAGTGTTCGGCATTTTCCCAATGGGGTGCGTGAGCGCCTATGTCGTAGAGAATGTATTTAGCATCTGGTCTGACGGATTTGAATTGTTTCAAGCCGACTCTCATAATTGGATCATCTTCTACAATCAAAATTCGCAGAGGCAAGGATTCTACTTTGTCAGACACCATTATTTTTTACACATTCTTATCGCCAAATTGATGGAAACGAACGATTTTTACCATGATTAACAATTCTCTCTTGATGAAATTGGTGACAAGTTAGGAAAATGTACTATTTTGTTAAACCTCTTGAGAGATGAAGTCAAGGCGATCGCCTGGATTTGGCTCTATTTAGCTTTGTTGAATCTTGAGTATTTACACTTTCTCCCGCATTAACGGCGCATTATCCCAACCATTGCCAAATTAAACCTGCTACTCCACCAAGAACAACTAACCACACCGAACTAATTTGAAATCTAAATAACGCGATCGCGCCTAACACTAAAAGAACAACGGTAAACCAATCGACAATCGCAGTCCGCGCTAGGGTATAGGTAACGGCTGCCATTAATCCTAGAGACGCAGCATTAACCCCATCTAAAAAATGACTCAACCAAACAGACTGTCTTAGTTTGTCAATCCAAGGATTAATCAGGCCAACCAAGATAAAGGCTGGTAAAAAAATGCCGATGGTAGCAGCAACTGCACCTATATTTCTTGCTAATAAATAACCAATAAAGGTAGCGGTAGTAAATACAGGGCCTGGAGTTATCTGTCCGATGGCTACAGCGTCTAAAAGTTGTTGAGAAGTTAGCCAGTGCGATCGTTCTACTAAATCTCGTTGCAAAAAAGCTAACAAGACATAGCCACTGCCGTATAAAACCGAACCAACTTTCAAAAAAAAGAGAAACACACTCCACCAATTGTTAGGAGACGAATCTTTAACTAGACCGTTTACCTGGGTATCCGCTTCGGCAATCGTAATTAAAGCAATACCTGTTGCGCCGTTAATACGGGAGAAGTTTTTTATTAGTATTACTCCTAATCCTGCTAAGAACAGTAACAAAATTTCGTTAACCCCTGCAAAGAAAGCAATAATTACTGTTACACCAGCGATCGCTGTGGGAATATCTTTGACTGCCTTTTTGCCCAGCTTCCATAATGCTTTGACAATAATGATAGCGATTAAAGGTTTGATGCCGTAAAGTAAACCATCAAACTGAGGTAGAGTTTGATATTGAACATATATTGCAGCCAGAATCCAAACTATCGTCATTGCTGGCAAAATAAAGCAAGAACCAGCTATAAATAGTCCTTTCCAGCCAGCCCGCTCATAACCGATATGAATTGCCAATTCCGTAGAATTAGGACCAGGAATTAAGCTAGTTACCCCTAACAAATCTAAAAGTTTTTCTGAGGTAATCCAGCGACGGCGTATCACAATTTCCTCTTCCATCATCGCAATATGGGCAACAGGGCCACCAAAAGCCACTGTACCAAGTTTGAAGAAGACCCATGCCAACTCTGGTAATTTTACTGGTTGGTTAGATTCAGATGTTTTCATCGGTTAATTGAGTAAGTTTTTTGCCGTCAACGATCCTCATTAAACATCTCTTAGTTGAAGCTGAGTTAAATAATTAATTTCTTATCGTTACAGTTGAGCAGCGTTGAGAAGACGAAGTTAATTTAAAGACTTAAACAGATTGCTCTAAAATCTTGATATATGCCTTGACGGTTTGCGAAAAACCCATTTCCAAGGCTTCGGCGGTCAAAGCATGACCGATAGATACTTCCAAAATGCCAGGAATGGTACAAAACTTGGGCAGGTTATCGAGACTGAGATCGTGTCCTGCATTAACTCCTAGTCCTAACTCCTGTGCTTTTTTCGCTGCATCGGCAAACTGTTGCCAAGTAGACTCCAAATTCTTGTTTTCTCGATATGCAGTAGCATAGGGTTCAGTATATAGTTCAATTCTCTCTGCACCAGTCTCAGGAACTAAACTAATCTGTTCCACATCTGCATCCATGAACAAGCTGACTCGGCTACCAAGATCATGCAACTCTTTGATAATGGCAATTAAACGCTCTCGATCTTTGGTCAAGTCCCAACCGCTATCTGAGGTAAAAGTGTCGGGGGCATCAGGCACCAAAGTACATTGAGTCGGCTTGACTCGACGCACAATCTCCATAAAGGATACTTCCAAAGGATTCCCCTCAATATTAAATTCTACAGGAGTTACCACATCTAATAAATCATCAACGTCTCCTGGTCTAATATGTCTTTGGTCGGGGCGAGGATGTACCGTAATTCCTTTAGCACCAGCGTCAATACAAATTTTTGCCATTTTGGTAATGCTGGGGATACCAATATTACGCGTATTTCTAATTAATGCCACTTTATTAAGATTGACGCTGAGATTAGTCATTTTAAAGGTTGGTGATTTAATGTATAAAACCGATAATAATACTACCAAAAGCTATTAGCTTTTGGTACTTGTATCAATTAAGAATACGACAACATGATTCTTAAACCACAGGGTCGATCGCTTTTAAACAGTAAACCGAGCAATTACAAGCTGAAACGAAGCGGTACTAGCTATATTGTGATTAAGAGCAAACCCAAGTTAGATTAAGAAATCTCTTACTATACCCCAGCGGTATTAGTCCCTGTTATGAAACGGCTTTATCCATCTATCATCAGCTCGATCGCGATTATTATTATCGGCTTTTTGTTGGTATTTGAATTTTCATCGTGGCTGTTTGCTGAAATACTTTGGTTTAAGGAAGTAGATTATCTCTGGGTCTTTCTAATCCGCCGTCTGAGTCAGTATAGCCTGTGGTTTTTGGTGACTCTTATTTCGGGACTGTTTATCGGGGGTAATTTATGGCTGGCAAACCGTTGGCAATGGCAGAGGCTACCAAAGGATGAATGGTATGATGCCAGTGTGCCAATTATTCCTCAACCAAAGCAGTTATTTGGTAGAGCAGTTAAGAGTGTTGAGCAAGAACGATTCCCTACTACTACTAGACGCTATCCCAGTAAAAAGACTTATTCTCCCCGTTTAAGATTACCTTTTTTACTGTTAGCAGCGATCGCAGGAACAGTAAGTATTAGCTGTATTGTGATCAACTACACAGACATGGCTTTATCTGTATGGCAAACGAGCTATCGCTTACCGCAAATTGCCAGAACTTTAAAACCACCGCTGGAAGTTTTTGATTTTGCTAATATTACAGGCTTTATTTTTAGCTATCTACGCCAGTTAGCAATAATCGTGATCATGGTCGGTTTGCTGCTGTGGAAACCTCGGGTTAGTTTAAAAGCGAGCGCCATTTTGCTTTGTATTGTGTTTGGCTTAATTGCAGCAGGTAACTGGACCATAATCCTGCGCTTTTTGAATCCTTCCAGCTTTAATCTGGTCGATCCACAATTTGGTAAAGATATTGGTTTTTATATTTTCCGTTTCCCCTTATGGCGTTTAGTTGAATCTTGGCTCATTGGTTTATCGGGCTTTACTTTACTAAGTTGCGCCATCTTTTATTTACTATCGGGTAATAGCCTGTCTGAAGGTCGTTTTCCTGGCTTTACTAAAATTCAATTGCGCCATCTTTCTTTTGTGGGTGCAGCGGTTATGTTGGCTTTAGCTTGTCGGCACTGGTTCAACCGCTTTGACTTGCTTTATAGTTCTCGCGGGGTAGTATATGGTGCTGGGTATACCAATATCCAAGTCCAGTTGCCTCTAGAAGTATGTTTAACCGCAGTGTCAATTATTAGTGCTGTTTGGCTACTGTATAAAGGCTTTACTGGATATCGGAATCTACAGATCCAACAGCGTAAGATTAAGAAAATTATTTTTTTAATCTTTCCCTTTGCGGTTTATTTGTTTTTTTTAGTTCTCAGTGATATTTCCAGCGCAACGGTACAGCGTTTGGTAGTTCAACCCAATGAATTAGCCAAGGAACGACCTTATATTGAGCGCAGTATTGCCCTAACCCGCAACGCTTTTAACTTAGATAATATTGAAGCTCAAACTTTTAATCCTCAAGGTCAACTAACCGCATCAGACATAGAAGACAACGCCGAGACGATTGAAAATATTCGTCTATGGGATACTCTGCCGATTCTGCAAACTAATCGTCAACTACAGCAAATTCGCCCCTATTACCAATTCTACGATGCTGATATCGATCGCTATTTATTAAGCGAGGATGGCAATATTGCCAATGCAGATAAACAACAGGTAATTATTGCCGCTAGGGAATTAGACTATGCCCAAGTTCAGGATATAGCTAAAACCTGGGTTAACGAACATCTGATTTATACTCATGGCTATGGTTTTACTCTTTCACCTGTCAATCAGGTTGCCGAAGGAGGTTTACCTTATTACTACGTTAAAGATCTTGGCACGGGAATTGAAGAAACAGGCTCGTTAAGCATATCTGATGAGGTAATTCGTAACAGTATTCCCATTGGCAAACCTCGCATTTATTTTGGTGAGTTGACCAACCCTTACATCATGACCTCTACTAGAGTACGGGAGTTAGATTACCCTAGTGGCGAAGAGAATGTCTACACTGTTTACGATGGTACAGGAGGAATCCAAATTGGTAACTATTTCCGACGGGTGCTATTTGCCGAATACCTCAAAGATTGGCAAATGCTATTCGCCCAAAACTTTACTCACGATACCAAGCTGTTATTTAGGCGCAATATCAAACAAAGAGTCAAAGAGATCGCACCTTTTCTTAACTATGATCGCGATCCTTATTTGGTTGCGGCTAGGACTGAAGATCGAGAAAATAACCAGAATAATCTTTTTTGGATTATTGATGCCTATACTACCAGCGATCGCTATCCTTATTCTGACCCAGGAGACAATAAATTTAACTATCTGCGTAACTCGGTCAAAGTAGTCGTAGATGCCTATAACGGTCGCGTAGATTTTTATATGGCTGACGAATCAGATCCGATGATCCGAACTTGGGCTAAAGTATTTCCGCAGCTATTCAAACCAATGTCTGCAATGCCTTTAGACTTGCGCCGACACATTCGCTATCCCGAAGACTTATTTACGATCCAGTCAGAAAGGCTACTGACCTACCACATGAGAGATCCTCAAGTATTTTATAACCGTGAGGATCAATGGCAAATTCCCCAAGAAATTTACGCTAAGGAATCTCAGGCAGTAGCACCCTATTACCTGATCATGAAGCTGCCTACTGCCAGTCAGGAAGAGTTTATTCTTTTGCATCCTTATACCCCTGCGAGTCGTCCTAACCTTATTGCTTGGTTAGCAGCCAGATCTGACGGCGCAGAATACGGCAAACTACTACTGTACAAGTTTCCCAAACAAAAGCTAATTTATGGTCCAAATCAGATTGAAGCCTTGATCGCCCAAGATCCGGTAATTTCGCAACAGATCTCACTTTGGAATCGAGAAGGATCTAGGGCAATTCAGGGTAACTTGTTAATTATCCCTATTGAACAATCATTACTCTATATTGAACCTTTATACATTGAAGCGACAGCAAATAGCTTACCTGCACTAGCCAGAGTAATCGTCGTTTATGGAAATCGAATTGTCATGGCGGAAACTTTAGACGAAGGTATTCAAGCCATCTTTCAACCTCAAGACAATGCCGAAACAATTATTCGTCCCACGGAAGATTTAACCACTGAAAATTAAAACTTATTAGGGCGTATTATCAAGTCAGACTAAATCTAGCTAAAAATTGGCAACTTAAGATAACGAGTTTAAGCCAATATTTTTGACAATTGAGAATATTTAAATTCCATCAATACTACATTTACTCTCTAGCAAAAATCGACGTAAATAGCATCACAATATCGACTGTTTATCCTTTGAGCCAAAGCTCTATCTTAAGACGGTGTAGCTAGCAACTTCAGCGAATTAGTATTAGTTTATAGATTACCTTTAGGCAAGAAATTTATACCAAATAAAAAAAAGGATGCGACCTAAAAATTATTTTTGCCAACATTATTTAATTTGGTATTACTCAAAATAATGAGGGATAAACTTGTTCTGGAATTTGTCCTAAATACATTTTAAAACTAACCTATAGGAGAAATAAACTAATGTTTTTTCACAAAAAAGAAACTATTCACAACGTCGATATTAAAGAAGCTGATCCTCGCTTTGCTCAACTGTTACTAGAGCAATTTGGTGGTGCGACTGGAGAACTGTCTGCCGCTTTACAATATTGGGTGCAGTCGTTCCATGTTGAAGATCCAGCGATTAAAGATATGCTGCAAGATATTGCAGTTGAAGAGTTTGGTCACCTAGAAATGGTTGGCAAAATGATCGAAGCTCACACTAAAAATGTCGATCAAACTGATGCATATAAAAGTACGTTGTTTGCCGTCAGAGGAATGGGTCCGCATTTTCTTGATAGTCAAGGTAGTGCTTGGACAGCAGCTTATCTAAATGAAGGTGGTGATGTCGTGCGTGATTTACGTGCCAATATTGCCGCAGAAGCAGGAGCGCGTCAAACTTATGAGGCATTGATCAAAGTAGCACCAGATGAAAATACTAAGAAAACTTTAGTACATTTGTTGACTCGCGAAATTTCTCATACAAAGATGTTCATGAATGCACTAAATGATTTAGGCAAACTTACCGATCCCTTCTTTGGTAACGTTCAGCCCGATGAGACAGTAGATCTTTACTATAATCTCTCTACCTCTACTCCAGCAGACAACTCAAGCGTAGAGGTTGATCAGCGAGGTTCTTGGAATCAAGAGCCTGACTTTAGATATATTGCCAACCCCCAACCCAACCATTCTGAGACAGCCAAATAAAGAAATATTTAAATAAAAATATTTTGAATTAAAAATGGATTTAGCTATAGCCAGAGAATTAATTCTCTGGCTATGTTTTTAAATTAACTGCTGTTAAATTTAGCGATTCTTTTGAGAAATTGGGGTTTAATATCAAGTACCGATAATTGGTTGAAAAAAAGTTGGTGGCAAGCGAAAAAAACTCATTATTTGCTCCGCTTATCCGTGATAGACTCATTACTTATTACTTAATTTATCACGGCGGTCTCGCGCATCCGAGGAAACCTCGGATGTCGCCACCTCTTTAATTTAAGTATTCAACCGAACTGGATATAATACCTCTTTACTTCGTTGCGAGCGCTTTTCTCTGAGCTATAAGTCCTTGTTAAGCAATAAATCATCGTCGTTATCAATGATCGCTATTTTGGCTAAGTGATCTAAGGAGTGTAAAATGCGCTCGCGAGAGTTTAAAATATTGCCTGAATTAAGCAAAGTCTTCATAGCAGTAAGAGTATTTGTCTAAAAAATAGGCAAAATCAAGATCTGCTTTAAGCTTTAATTACAACCCGCCCATTAGCCTTGACAATGCAGGAAAAAAGATGTCCTGGTTCACACCCAGAGTCGCCATCGTAAGCTACCTATTCTGCCAATAGAGGTAGCTTGCAAGCACCACAAGCTCCCATACGACAGACAGAAGCCAGTTTCATCCCTTCTTGTTCAGTAATATCTAAAATAAATTCTTCACGATCGCAGCAGATTTCTTTACCAGACTCAGCAAAGACTACCAGAGATTTATCCTGAGTTGTATTAACAGAAGTAGTATTTTCTCTGCCTGTAATATTTTGAGTAGCTGATTTTTGGTAATCTTTTGCGCTGCATCTTGAAGCAATTAACGTTACTGTTGCTTTGGACTCGTTAGATTTGTTTTTGGGCAAGCGCTTTTTAGAACCGCCAAAGCTCTCTTGGTGGTAGCTCTCCATTGGCAAACCCAGAGTTTCTAGCATCGTTTTAACCCTTTTCATCAACGGATTTGCTCCGCAGACATAAACTGAGCGTTCTTGAACATCAGGAGCGATCGCTTGCAGCATGAATTCATTTAGTCTGCCTGTATATCCCTGCCAAACTTGACCTAGTTCGGAGCGAGTTATGGTCACTGCCAACTTAAAATTGTCATACCGTGCTGCCATTGACTCTAATTCATACCGAAAAATAAAATCGCGCAGACTACGCGCACTATAGATAAAGACAATATCGACATCTGCTCTATCACAGAGCCATCTGCACATTGACATCATGGGCGTAATACCGCTGCCAACTGAAATAAAGAGCAGTTTTTGAATAGCATGATCGACACAGGTAAATTTTCCCATTGGACCAGTTAATTTAACTTGAGAGTCGACAGTAATGCGATCGTGCAACCAGTTAGAAACAAGACCAGGATTTGTATCAGGTCCGGTTAAAAGCAGAACTCGCTTGACGGTAATCTCTAAAATATGGGGACGAGAGGGAGTCGAGGAAATAGAGTAGGGACGCTTCACTCTTTTGCCCTCAATTTCTAAATCTAAGGTTACAAACTGCCCGGGCTGATAAGAAAACAGTACTGGTGGTTTGGCAACAAAGCGAAAGGTTTTGACATCGTGAGTTTCAGCGATTACCTGTATACAGCGAACGATTATCTCTCCCGAACTCCAGTAGCGAGGTTGAGCTGACGCAAGAGCAAGTTCTGGCAAGGGTTGCATCTGTTCAGCATCATTGTTGGTTATTTGGGCGATCGTTAGCACAAATCCGCCGATGCGAAGTAGACTATTCGGCTTTAAAGGATAAATCTGATCCCTCTCAACTTGTTACTCGTCAATTTGCGAGCCATTTATACTACCAATATCTGTATAAAAATACTGTCCGTCTTGAAAACAAATACGACCGTGAATGCGACTCACTTCAGCACTATCGAGAACCAAGTCACAACTAGGATGTCTGCCAATAAGACAATCTTTTGACATTCCCATTGCTGGCGTTGTCAGTAATTTTTCTTTAAACTCGCTGGTTTGGGCGTTAAGTGCTGTAATTTTGAAGGTAAGAAAAGCCTCATAATGCTTGCTCGACTTGATGTTGGTTGTTGACATATTGGTTGCAGACACAATAGATACCTCTTAATTTGTCAATTAGTTTTTACTTTGAGTTTTGATGGTTTTTTACTGCGATTCGTCTAATTTTTGTGGGTATGACTTGGGAGTAATTCTTGGTTTGCTTCTTGATGAGTTTGATTTTGGTGAATGCTTGATGTAAACGATTGTTCTGAATTGGTTTAATCGCCGAGCGATCGCTTGGGTTGTTTTTGATTTTTAGTTTTGTCCTAGCTAAACCGAGCCTGGAGCGTTGGGAAGTGCCAGAATATATCAGGTTTGGTTGCTCTTGAATAATTTCTGCCAAGATGCGATCGTGTTCTTCATCTTCAAGCTGTAGCTGTTTGCGAAGTTGCAGGAGAGCTTCCTTGCTAATATTTGGCTCAAAAAGTTGCTCTGCCAAAGTTTCTTGTAGCATGCCCTGGTAAACTCGATAGTGGTCTTGTCGCGTAGCTTTAGGTATTACTGTTGCCAAGACGTACTGAAGTGGAATTTTGCTGGGTTCTAAAACTTAAAGAGGCGATCGCAAATTTAACAGATGTTGCCAATTTAATTCTGACTTGTAGGCAGTAAAGCCAACAATACATACTCACCAATATGGCAGCTAAAAATTCTCCGATATGAATATTTTGCTCGGCAAGAGAAATTATTTTTGTAGCTATGAAACCTATGGTAATACCAACAATAAAACCTAGGAGAGCTTTTGGAGAAAACAAATTCTTAGTAAAATCGATTATTTTTTCCATTTTTCTCGATAAAATTATTGATTACACAATTTACTCTTGAGCTGACTTAGTAACACCGTCTTCCATTACAACTATCTCTTTTCTACCAGGAGGTACTAAATAGGAAACAATAAAAGTAAGTACCGTAGTCGTTACTCCAGACATTTCCCCAGATATTTGATTACTTTCCTCTTTAAAAAAAGGATTGTAGGTATTGAGAATTAAGACCGTCAAAGTAACTAAAGCCCCTGTAAATATACCTGCGGTGACTTTTCTCACAGGTTGATAAGTAGGTTGAGATTTTTGTTCTTGAGTCGTAATTAATGTCATAGTTAAATTTCCACCTTTGTGTACTATTTGCGGTTTATTTTAGTTTTGCTTTGAGCGTTTCGATCTCATAAAACTCATTTCACAACTCATTATTATGTTGCCCAAGATAGTTCATAGCATTTCTCGCCTAAATAAATTACTACTGCGCTTTTGGGTTGAGTAGAACACACCAGCGTAATCTGAAAAGCTAAAAGCTATATGCCCTAAAGGATTCCCTTCGGTCTCGTAGCGGTATGAAGTAAGCATATGCCCTAAAGGATTCCCTTCGGTCTCGGAGCGGTATGGTAAACCACTAGCTTCGCGTCGTCCTTTAGGAAAAGCCAATTAATCAACAACGTAAGTCTATTTAATTAAAAACTACCTACCGTAATTACAGTTTTTTTCATGACTTTTTAAATGAGTTTCTCTATGAGTTCTATGAGATCGAGAGAATCAGAAAAAACTAATATCAAACGTAGGCAATTGGCAATTACGACAACTCGCTTTGCTCAGCAACAGATTAGTTACCGCTAGCAGAACTGACTTTGGTTAGCTTCTTTGGCGCTCGCTTGCTGCCTCAGAAAAACAAAGCTTTTAATTGTTCACTTGCAAACATATTATTCGAGGAGATTGGTAATGATTAACTTTAACTATCAACAAAATTTGCCAGAAAAAGATTTTGAAGCTCGGCAACAAGAAGCAAGCACTAAACGCAAACTGACGCTCGAAGATGCTTTTAATGCCTTCATAACTTCGCCACCGCCAACCAATGAAGATGAAAAACGGTTTGAGAATCTTGGCTTTTTAGGCTTCGCTTCCTTTTCTAAAGCCTTAGCTCATAATTCCAATGGATTGGTAGAAAACTTCTCTTATGAATCACTACTTGCAGCTATCCAAGAAGGTACTCAGGAAGCCTTTGAGAGGGTCCAACTTGGAGGAAACCGCCTGCTTACCAATCCGCTCAACGCTTACTCATTTCAATTAATCGGTGACGACTCCAATGGCACACGTATAGCAGCAGCTCCTAAGTTTGCCAGTCGCAATACAGCCATTGATATGGTCGAGCGTTACTGGATGGCCTTATCTCGAGATATACGATTTGACCAATATGCCAATAGTCAGTTAATCGCTGATGCTTGCGAAGACTTAAATAACCTTGGATTCGAGCAAGAATTTGGCTTTGAATGTTTACCCGACACAATCTTTCGCGGCCCTTATGAAGGTTGCGATGTAGGACCGCACGTCTCTCAATTTTTACTACAAGATTTTCAGTTCGGCAATCAGCCAATTCGACAGTTGCAGCGTTACCCAAGAGAAGGTCTTGATTACCTGACTGACTTTGAAACTTGGCGCAAAGTTAATAATGGAAATATCAATCCGACTGGTTCTGACATCATTGACGGTACGCGCTACATTACGACGCTGCGCGATGGAGGTCAATGGGTACACATTGATTTTCCACACCAGGCAGGTCTTTGGTCGACAATTATTCTTTTAGGGCTGAAGGCGAACCTCTCAGATGTAAGTCCATATGCAAGTCGAGAAATCATGAATTCTGAGGCATTTGGTAGTCTTGGTGGTCCAGATATTACGATTCAGAGTGGGCTAGCTGGGGTCTATGCCCTCAAGCACGCCTGGTTTCAAAAGTGGTGCGTTCATCGACGTTTGCGACCAGAAGCATACGCCCAGCGTCTTGAGCTTTTCCGACGCGGGATATTAGGTAACTCACCTGATAGCCCACTTAACAATGAAAAGTTCAACGAGCTTTTTGGAGATGGTGCAGAAGTTTGGCGAACTACTCAAGTACTCGATCGCATTCTCGAACATAACAGACGGCAGAACTTAGCCCAGAGTCGTGGTGACCGATATGGAACTTGGTTACTACCTATGGCTTTTCCCGAAGGCTCTCCAACTCATCCCTCATACCCTGGTGGACATTCTGCATTTGTAGCGGCAGGGGCAACCATTGCCAAGGCGTTTTTTGCCGATGCTGAATTTCCCCATCCCAAAGCGCCAGTCGATAATGGTCAGCGACTTGGAGATTTCAATGGTCCGACGCTAACCGTGCATGGTGAGCTTAACAAACTGATTGCCAATGTTACGCTGTTCCGTGATGGGGCGGGAATGCACTGGCGAACAGATGGGACTGCCTCTGGTTGTAACGCTGCGTTTGATCGTTCAGGTACTGGCATTGAGACAGGCGGTAATTTGCTTGGTGAAAGGATGGCAATTAGTATGCTACGTGATATCAAGCGCACTTATCAAGAAGAGATTGGAACATTTGAGTTTCGCAGCCTCAGCGGTGATTTGATTCAAATATAATCAGTTAGCAACTATTAATACTATTAGTTTTGGAGTTTCTTCCAGAGAGCGATCGCTTTGTTTAATCAGGCGATCGCCTTTTTTATGGCAAATGTAATAATCCGGAATCATTTATAATCATCTATGATCTTTGAAGAAGAGTAACAATTTGTCACCCTAACTCAAGCAAATTGGCTAAAATTTGCTTAATCTTTTAATCTAAACTGTTTTTTCAAGCAAAATATCAAAGTGTGAACATCAGTCACTAATCGCCATGAACCTCGATCACCTCCTTGAGATTGTTGACCGTCAGCTAGTTAACAATCAAGATCGCCCTCTTAATTCCACACAAATTATGATTTTGCGGGGTATTTGGCAGTATAAAACTTACAACCAAATGGCGATGGAGGCAGATTACAGTCCTGGTTACTTTACTACCGTTGTTGCTCCAGAATTATATCAGCGACTTTCCAACCTCATTGGTCAGCGCGTGACCAAAAAAAACTGTCGGCTATTATTAGAGTCTTATGCCACTACCCAAGCAAATCAAACAACAAAAACCTCGGAGTCAAACCTAACAAAATCTTTTACTAATATCAATCAGGATAAGTTACCTTCCTACCCTAGTGGCTCAGTACCTTTAAACTCTCCTTTTTACCTAAAACGCTCTTTGATTGAAGAGCAGATTAATCGAGAAATTAGAAAATCAGGTGCATTAATCAGGATTAAAGCACCTAGAGAAATGGGTAAAACCTCGCTGCTACTGAGAATTCTCGACTATGCTAATCAGCAGGGATACCGTACAGCTAGTTTGAACCTAGAGCAAGCAGATCAAGCAATCCTCAGCGATTTGAATCAATTTTTGCGCTGGCTATGTGCCAATATTAGTCGTCAGCTTCAGCGTAAACCAATGCTAGACGAATATTGGGATGAAGATATGGGCAGCAAAATTAGCTCCACCCTCTATTTACAAGACTACATTTTAGAGTCAATTGATACTCCTTTTGTCTTGGCTTTAGATGAAGTGAATCAGGTTTTTGAACATCCTCAAGTGGCAAAAGATTTTTTATCCTTGTTGCGTTCATGGTACGAAGAAGCCAAGAGAGTACCTATCTGGCAAAAGCTGCGTTTGGTTGTAATCCACTCGACGGAAATTTACGTTCCGCTTCAGCTCAATCAATCTCCTTTCAATGTCGGTTTGCCAATTCAGCTAGAAGATTTTAATTTAGCAGAAGTACAGGAACTAGCCCAACGTTACGGACTTAACTGGATAGACGGCGTTCAAGGTAGACAGCTCATGACTATGGTGGGGGGGCATCCTGCACTAGTAAATTTGGCTCTTTATCATCTCAGTCGGCAGGAAATAACTATATCACAGCTATTAGAAGCTGCTCCTACGGTTATGGGAATTTATTCTCATCACCTACAGCGTCACTGGGCGGCATTAGAAAAACAGCCTGAATTGGCACAAGCTTTGGATACGGTTTTTAACGCTACTGAGCCAGTTAACTTAGATCATATTTTGGCTTACAAGCTAAGCAGTATGGGCGTTATTAAGCAATCAAAAGGTAAAGCGATCGCCGGTTGTGAATTATATCGACGATATTTTTGAGCGAAGTTATTAGCTATTAGCTATTAGCTCTTAGCTTTTAGCCAATCAATAAAAATAAAGACTTAACCGAGAAGTATTGCCCCATAAGTAATTACACAGACATTTTGCTGCAAAATATAAAAAAAAACAACAATTTAAGTATTTTCACTGGGCATTTCCAGTTTTTGCAGTTATAAAGTTCTTATGAAGTTTATATAAAGAATTTATAAAACAGAAGCAAAGCTCGAATCAAAAAGAGGTGAAAAGACTGATATCTGATGAAGACAACGAGGAAATCGTTCCAGACAAAGTACCTGCACAAATTTATTGATGGGTTTTTGCGAAATTCCTGTTTAATTCGTAATTACTTTTGTTCTCTTATCAACTATGAATACATTACTAAGTTTGCTCAATATCTCAGTTACTGACGCGATTAAATTTGAATTAGAAGTCAACTATAGTCGCGGGACTAGTTTTTCAGACGGGGAATTAAACAGACGACAAGATTTTTATCCTAAAGCAGATCAATGGTTTAGCGCTGACTATCGCTACGGATTTATTAATAGACAAGCTTCGACTATGGCGATCGCAGAACACACTGAATACGCTGCTTGAAGAAACAGAAATATTCATTTCATTTATTACTTATTTAATCTTTAGATCGCGACTACCTATTATGAATTTTTTGCTCAACTTGCTTGATATTTCAGTTGCTGAGGTTAGAGAACTTGAACCAGAAGTCGACTATGAATTTACTAGTAATTTTTCTGATGGCAAATCAGATGGGGAAAATAACTTTGAACCTATCGCCTACGAATGGTTCAACTTAGATTACCGCGCTGGATATTTGCTCGGGGTAGCTAAAAGAATCGGCATTGAATATGCACTGATTTATGATGTCGAAATGAATAAAGTTATTTTTATCTAGTTCAAAGAGCGATCGCTCTTTGAAATCTTTGTTAAAAGCTAATTAAAAATTGAGCGATAAATACGGTTGTGAACTTTGAGAATTCCTTGCTGCTTAACTGCTAGCCCTGATAAAAGCAATTCTCTTTCCTCTGAACTATCAACTGCAACAACCTCTTGCTGCAAAATTTGTTGATAGAGTTCTATTAGCCGAACGGATTGTTTGCTCTTGAGAAGGCGATCGCGAATAGTTCTTAAATGCTCTGGCTCATCCTGAGATTCCCAATTTTCGATAATCTTGGTTTGCACTAAGTTCTCAATCCATTGGGCTTCTGTACTAGTAGGAATCGAAGATGAATCGCTGCGGATCAATTTACACAGCTTTTGAGTTAAAAAAGGCTGACCGTTTGTCCAGTTTAATACTTCTTTTAACACTGTTTGGGGATTACTTACTTTCTGGCTTAATCCTTGTAACAAAGGTTGTGCTTCATGCTCTTTAAACCCTTCTAGTTGGATAGCCTGACCGATATTGAAGGGAGTCGTCTGGATATCGTTCATTAAATCTGAGGGGGTAGCAACGCCAAAAAAAGCAAAGGTTAAACGTCGATACTCTCGATTAATACTGCGCTGATTATAGCAGGAGCGAATCAGGGCAAAAAAGTCATTAACAGGAAAATTTAAGCCCAAAACACTATCAATTTCATCGATAAAAATTATTAGTTTTTTAGGCACAGCATCACCCACTTCAACTAGTAAAACCTCTTCGATAAATTGACTCAACCGCTGCACGGGAGAAATATCTTCTCGCTCTTGCCACCAACTTTTAAGATTAATCGTTCTTAGTAAACCAAAGCTGCGCCATAGCTCTACTGTCAAGCCTTTGTACCATTGCTCGGGCGTAATATTTTCGCTGCCAATGCGAGTCAGATCGAGCGCCCCACAGCTAAACCCCTCATGTTGGAGGTGGTGCATCATGCGTACCATCAGGCTAGACTTGCCCATCTGCCGAGGATTGAGTACGTAACAAAACTCGCCGTGCTTCAACGCTTTGTAAAGATGACGATCTGCCGATCGCACTACATAAGTAGGGGCATCCATCGGTAAACTTCCTCCTACCTGATAGTCAAAGGTAGCATCTGGTTCGGCACTTTTAAGTAACTCGTTTTCAAACAGCAGCTGGGCTTGGGTGGCTTTGAGAATTTCTAGAGTCTGTGAAAGTTCTTGAGTTCGCTCCAAAACTTTTTGTTCTAAGGTGCGATTGGATTCAGCTAACTGATCTTTAGTTTGTTGTAGAGCCAGATTTTTGAATTCAAGCTCTTGAGTAAACTGAATGCGTTGCGTTTCTAAGTGTTTACGTTCGGTGATGTCAGCAAAAGCGGCGAGCGCATATTTAATTTGACCCGTTTCATCAAAAATTGGCGTGGCAGAAATCTCCAAAGGCATAATTTTATTAGTCAAGTGAAGTTCGAGATCGTCTTTTTTAACCGTTTCACCAGCGATCGCTCGGGCAATGGGCAATTCTTCGACTGGATATTGCTGTTCTGTTCCAGCTTGATACACCCGATAAACTTCTGACAATTGCTCAGTTCTGATCTGTGGCGGGGCATTGCTTTCTTTGGCTAACTTTTTGGCGATCTGATTTGCATAGTAAACTTCCCCTGTGGGTTCGTGAACAGATACGCCGACGGGCATCGCTTCTAAAAATTGAGCGAGTCGGCTTTGATTCTCCTGTAGCTCGGTGTAGAGTTTGGCATTGGTAATTGCGATCGCTGCTTGGCTCGATAAAACTTGGAGAACTTCCAGCCTTGACTGGGTAAACGCGCCTACGGTGAGATTATTTTCCAGATAAACAATTCCTCTGAGTTGTCCGCGATCGAGTAGTGGTGTACATAACAGAGATTTAGTCTGATGAAATTTGATGTAGGGATCTTGGGTAAAATTGCCCTGATAAACAGCATTATTTATCAGCACAGTTTGTTGAGTCCGAGCAACATAGTTAATAATTGATGTAGGCAGATAACCTTTAATGGCGATCGACTTTAAAACACTAACGTTCTGTCGCTCCACTGAACCAGAAGCTTCAATCAGGAGTTGTCCTTGAGTTTCTAAAATTAGATAGCCAACCTGCGCCCCAGCATTCTCAATGAGAATTTTCATTAGAGCAGCCAGTAGTTTATCCAAAAGTATTTCACTAGAAATAGTTTGAGATGCTTTAATAATGGTGGCTAAATCTAAGATTTCTCCCGAACGAGTATTAGTATTGCTGGTTATTTTGAGCTTATCGGTTATAGAAGCGGTAGCCGAGGATTTGATTAATAACTGTGGGTATTTTGCCTGCAAATCCTCCACCTTTGCCGTCGCCCCCCAAAGAGAATAAAGATAGTGTGCTTCATTCATATAGACTTGGGCGATTCGGACTTTATCCCAGCCTAGATAGAATCTGGCTGCCAGTTCGTTAGCGAGGGCTTCTTCATTGATATATTTATTTTCTCTGGCTTCGGCGATCGCGCGATCGTAAAACTCCATTGCTTCAAGATAACAACCTTGAATTCGACGTTGTTCGGCTTCTACTAAGTAGAACTTGTGTAAATAATTCATCGGCGCATGATCTGCCCATTGCTGCATCTTGGTTTTACAGGCAGCAACTCTGGCTAAAATTTGTTGTTGCTTACAAATAGCCACCGAGTGGTAAACAGCAAGGTGTGCCAGAGAATCATAAAAATGAAATAGAGGAATAAGCAGGGTTGCGGTTGCTCCATTTAGATACTGTTGAGCTTTAGCCGCGTTTTCAACGGCGCGATCGTACTCTCTAAATAAATAGCAAAGGTGTAGTTTATTGACGTATAGAGCGCAAAGTCCATAGCGATCATTTGCCTCTAGATGCAGGGGGAGCATTATTTCTTCATCATAGTATTCCCCGCTCAAATAATAGGGAGTCGGCGATCGCCCCATTAAGTTTAAGACAGTTTGACCGTAAATTTTCAGATAATTAAGGGTGTTTTGTTGCTGGAGTTGACTAAAAGCGCGATCGTAGACTGCTATTTCTGAGGCTAATTGTGTCAGTTCTTTGCCAACAAACGCCGAATGAAACGAGTAGAGATAGGCGCAGGTAGTTCCATAGTATAAATCTCCCATTTCTAAGCCAATCTGATAGGCAGATTGCAGGGATGCCAATGAGTTTCTAACTGGTTCTTTCCAGATACTAATTGCCGTTGAAAATACGGCAATTATTTTGGGTAGCAGTTCTGATTTTTGTAATTTATCAGCAATATTTAAAGCCAGCCGTCCAAATCGATAGCCTTTTTCTATTTCCTCTGCTACGCCACACAAAATTAGCCCATAATTGACATAAGCAAAGGCAGATAGAGAAGTATTCCCATATTGGATAGACAAATTAACCTGTTTAGACACCAGTATTGGCAGTAGTTGAGGAGCAGCAATAAAGACAGAAGAAAAGATGGAGCTGACTATTTTCATTACGGCTAATTTGCCTGGATCGCTCATTTGAGGTAAATTAATTAAATCCTCAATTTGCTTGTCCGCCAAGTTGGTCTGAGTTTTTGCCAGTTCTTGTTGAATGTCCAATAGTTGAGGTGATTCTGGCAAAGTGAACTCTAAATTTTTTAGTACGGGCAGAGCCATTTGAATTGCTTCTAACTCTTTATTTTGTGACTGGTAAGCTTCGAGCTTGACTTGATAAACTTTCACTCGATCCAGCAAAGTCTTAGCCTGTTGCAGCACTACTGAGGCAAAATATTCCATCTGCTCGAAATTGCCGCCTAAATACGCTACTTCTGCTGCTTCTGAGTAGAGGGCTAAGATCAAATCGTAGTTAGTCTGCCAACTCTCATCTATTAAAAGTTTTTGACCTCTTGTAAAATATTTGAGTGCTGCTTCATAAGCATTTGCTGCCTTGGCTTTTTGTCCTGCCAACAAATTTAACCGAGCAATTTTATTACGTTCTGGTTGTTCGGTAATTAGTTGCTGCCCTAAGTTGAGATGATCGACTATTTTGAATATTTTCTCTGATAAGTCGTTTGGTTGCGTATTTTCCCAAAGTAAGCGACCAATTTTTAAGTGAATAGATAGCTTTTGTGGCTCATCAATTAAAGCATAAGCTCCTTGTTGGATGCGATCGTGTCCGAATTTATAATCTTCAATTAATAGTTGTTCATTTAATTCTGATAGAGGAATAATCAAACCTGTATCAATCGCTAAAGTTAAATTGGCAAAAATCTCCGCTGCGGATTTTTGACAGATAATTGAGATTTTATTTAAGTCAAACTCTGCCCCAATACAAGCAGCTATACTTAAACTGTCTTGGATAGATTTGGGCAATTTCTGCATTTTGTCCATCATAAATTTGACCAGATTATCGGTGCTGCTAATCCTTTTGATTGCTTGGAGATCCCATTGCCAAGTACCTCGAGAATTTTTGGGCTGGCTAACAAAATGTGGAGCAGCATTGAATACTAACAAATTTTCTGCATAGATACTTTTTAAAAATTCATTGACAAAAAAAGGATTACCAGAGGTTTTTTGCCAAACTAATTCTGCTAGCGATCGCACATATTCTGGTTCACTATTGAGCGTATCTGCAACTAGCTGATTAATCTGATGAAGAGCTAAGGGCTTTAAAATAATTTGATTGACTATTGCCCCTTCTCGACGCAATTTGTCGAGAGTAATCGTTAATAAATGGGCGGGGTTAATTTCGTTATCTCGATAAGAGCCAATTAAAAATAGATGTCTAATATCTGTATCCAACATAATCAGATCGATTAACTGGAGACTGGCAGAGTCTGCCCACTGTAAATCATCAAGAAAGATAACTAAGGGGTGCTTAGAGTCACAAAAGACGCGAATAAAGTTTTTAAAGACCAGATTGAAGCGATTTTGGGCTGCTGTGGCCGCTAATTTTAGCGTCGCTGGCTGCTTGCCAATAATTAATTCTACTTCGGGAATAACATCAATAATTATTTGACCATTTATGCCCAAAGCAGTTAAGAGCTTTTCACGCCAGCGATTGAGTCTTGTCTTACTTTCACCCAAAAGTTGTTTAACTAAATCGGTTAGGGCATCGACAACAGCAGAATAAGGAATATTGTGCTGAAATTGGTCAAACTTACCAGAGATAAAATAGCCGCGTTTTTCCGTGAGCGGTTTATAAATTTCTTGTACTAGGGTTGTTTTACCCACCCCAGAATAGCCAGTGACCAGCATTAGCTCGGTTGAGACTGAATTTAAGGCGGCGACTCTTTTAAATGCGGCTAGTAAACTCGAAATTTCTGCTTTTCTACCATAAAGTTTCTGAGGAATTTCAAACCGATTAGCTAAATCTTGAGTGGCGATCGCAAAATTGCCGATCTTTCCAGTGGTTTCTAATTGTCTGAGGCATTCTACTAAATCCGCTTTGATGCCATCAGCACTCTGATATCCATCCTCAGCTGCTTTTGCCATTAACTTCATCACCAAATTAGAGATAACTAAAGGAATATCGGGATTAATTTGCTGAAGAGATAGTGGTTGCTTGGCTAGATGACAGTGGATTAATTCCAGTGGATCGCTTGTCTCGAAAGGTAATTGTTTGGTGAGTAGTTCGTAGAAGGTGACTCCCAAAGAATAGAGATCGGTGCGATAATCCAGACTACGATTCATTCGTCCTGTTTGTTCGGGGGAGATATAGGCTAAAGTGCCTTCAAGAATGTTGGGACTTCTTAGACTTGGGCTTTCTCGCTGGGAGATAGTAGCAATGCCAAAATCAATGATTTTGAGTTGTCCTGTTGTCTGGTTAAAGACTATATTGGCAGGGTTGATATCTTTGTGAATCACCTTGGCTGCATGAATTTTTCCTAAATGCTCCACGATCGCGATCGCAATCGGCAGAAATTCTGCTAAAGTCAAAGGCTTTGACTCGATCCATTTTTTTAAAGATACAGCCCCAAAATCTTCTAAAATAATGACTAAGGTTCTTCCATAAGGTTCTAAACCATAAGCCGCGATCGCCCCATCAAAGTTAAGACTGCGGATAATTTTGTATTCTTGCCTGTAGCGGGTGAGTTCTTGAGCAGTAGGGTAATCCTGTTTTAGTACCTTAAAAATAATCGGCTGATTGTCCCAAGAGCGGATGCCTTGATAGAGTTCTGAGTTAAAGCTTTCGTAGATTTTGGTAAAGATTTGATAGCCAGTCAAAGTTATCATAATAAATCACTCAAAATTAAGTCAAAAATACTTTACCCATTCGATCGTCAACAGATCTGTCATCCTAATTTAAGACGATAGATCAATTTACTTTTCGGTTAAGAATATCACCGCGTCGATTGACAAAAAATTCGTAAGGAACTTTGATTACACTACGCATAGCAGATAAGTACCTATTCACATTGTAATTAGTTTGCCTGGGCGTAACTTGCTCAAAATAGTCCGAATGCAAGGTAAAGCCAAAATTAACTGTATCGGGTAAACAAAGTTTAGCAATAGGTCCTTGACTAAGATGTTCGGCAGCAAATAGCCAAACTTGAGAGCCTTGTGAACTCAAAACCGTAGCAAAAATATAGCCTCGATCTTGAGGAATAAATTGAATACTGTCTAAAACATACTCTTGAGGACAGACATAAAAATCAAGCAGTTCTTTGCCTAAATCAAACACGAGAGCGTCAGGATTTTGCTCTTGTTCTGTTTTAATTTGCTGAGTAAGTTCTTGCCAATTTTTGTCTAAAGGAACTTTGGCTAAAACTGAAGGCAGATCCTCTTTGGGCAACTGTTCGTCTGTTAAAAGTCTATTTGCATGCTCGCGGAAACTGAGGTATTGACGGCGACAGATCAAATCTTGGTGATACCCTGCATAAACTTGATAGATAGCAGAGTAACCTTTAGAATCAAAAAGCTCGCGCGGATCGGCTGTGTGCAGCATGGTTGCAAACCAACCAGGATGGATAAAGACTTCTTGAGCAATTAATTGTGCGTTTTGAATTATTACTTTTCTGAGTACTCCAGGATCGAAAGCAAACATCCAAGGTATGCCATAATATTCTGAAGTATAGCGATCGCCACTAAAATGTTTAACATCATCGGGTTTGATTGCTTCAGTCAAGCTAATGGTTGCTTGCTGTACGGCAACGCAATAAATTTTTCTGTCGATATGACGATAGTTGCATAAGAAGTGATAGCTATCACCAGCAAAAGTTATCAGACGTGATGGTACTGTTTGACGATCTGCTGTTAAATGTTGCCGCTCAATCAAATAAAATTGTGTTTTTGGATAAGCTAGGTGAGACGGAACTTTTAACCCCAACAACGTTGCTACCCCCATCTGAAACGGCATATCAGGAATCATAATTAATTCCTCAGTTACTATAGCTGTATGGGGGCTACCGTCGAGGACTGTTCCTTCTAATTCCCAATGTCTTATACCTGTATTTTCTCGATCTTTTCGCTCCTTGTGTTTGCCATCCCAACGAGTAATGTAAACTGCACTCAGCATATCAGTAACTAAACTTCCTGGACGGGGTTTAGACTTTAACTCGCAGCTAACTAGTTCTTGGGTATTAGGGTCATAAAAAGGATGGGCTGTATTAGCAACTAACGGAAAAAAGGACAGGGGAACAGAAACAATATGTTCGTCAAAGTAACCTATTGGTGTAATGGTTTCGAGAGTATCTGGATCTACTTCCCAATAACGCCCTGCATCTGCGGTAAGAATTAGTCTACCGTCCATGTTAACAATGGCAGTATTAGCTATTTCAGCGATGCCAATCAGACCAACCCTAGCGGGAAAAAAGGCTTCTGGCAGTAGTTCACTGAGTGGCGATTGTATTGAATGCCAGAAACTATCCCAAGTATTTAATTTTTTGCTGTGGACTTTAACTTTTCCTTCTTGGGGCTGGAGATCCCACCTGATGATTACACCTTCACCAGCAAATAAATGACGGTCATTTTTGCGGTGACAAGGAGCAACAATAAAAACATGACCTGACAGATTCTCTGGCCATGTTTTGTCAATTTCCACATCTTCAGATAAACCAGTCAAACTGGCAAAACCGCGAAACTTACTGACATCGACTGCCATCAGAGATACTCCTAAAGTCTATGAAATTTTAGCAGGAAAAAAATCTAATTATTTTTAATTACGTGCGTTAAACTTTTTTATGCTTTTTTGGTAATTCGTGACTCAATTGATACTTCTAGATTAATTTCTAAGTTTTATCTTAATTTTGCTTGTGGTTTTTTAATCTCATAAAGCTGATATAAAAACTCATTAAAAAACTCATGTATGGCAAATGATACTAAATCTTGAGATACATGAGTTTAAAAATTGAGTGAAGGCAAGATATTAGTTAGAAAACAAGTTATTAGCTGTTAGCTCTTAGCTTTTGCTCAACGTATCTCCACCTTTGCTTCGAGTAGGGGATCGACTGATTGGTAACGTTAAGCTTCAAAAAATACCCTGAGATTGCCACGTTTTTTGGCTACCCGACAAGCAGTAGTATTGCCCAGACGTTCAAATTCCAAATCAAGTATGGTCGAACCTACTTTAAGATTTTGCAATGAAAGACGATTGAGAGAGTCGGGTAAAACTGGCTCGATCACACGCACGCGGTTGTTAGCTGCATCGGGAACGAGATTAATTGCCACCTGCAAAAGCTGAAATAGCGTACCTGTTGCCCAAGCTTGGGGAGAACAAGCTACAGGATAGCGCACGGGGGTATTTTCGGCACTACGTTCGTAGCCGCAGAACAGTTCTGGCGGTCGTAAATAGGGTTGTTGGAGAGTCATATCTATAATTCCCGTGGCGAGTTCGAGAGCTTGCTCGACTAAACTAGATGATTCTCCGGGAACTTCCGCAGCGGTAGCGCGTAAACCCAAAGCAGTAATGCTATTGTCGTGGGGCCAAACCGAACCGATATGATAGCCCATGGGATTGTAAGCTGGAGATAATTTGCTTAGAGTACGAATACCCCAACCACTAAATAAATCTGGCGCGCGCAGTCTTTCAGCTACGTTCATCGCTTTATCAGGCTTTAAAATGCCCATAGCCAGACAGTGACCTGGATTACTGGTAATGCTTTCGACTGGTTTTCCTTCTCCATCTAAAGCCAAAGCACAATAATCTAAATCGGGAAGCCAAAAGTCTCGATTAAAGCGGTTTTTCAGTTCTGAAGCCTCTCGATACCATCTTCCAGCTAGATCGGTTCTTTTCATGATCTCAGCGATCGCACATAGACGCATTTTTGCCCCATAAACGTAACCTTGAACCTCACATAAAGTGATCGATCCTGTTGCTAATTGACCTTGGCGGTTAACGATACAGTCTCCAGAATCTTTCCAACCCTGATTGAGCAAACCACTGGGAGAATGACGAGCGTAAGATAGATAGCCCGTTTGGCTACAGTTGCGATCGATCCAGCTCATAGCGGCTAAAGCAGCTTCCCACAACTGTTCTAGCGTATCGCGATCGCCCGTCCAAGCATAATATTCAGCATAGAGAATCAGCCATAAAGGAGTTGCATCTACCGTACCGTAGTAAGGCGTATGAGGAATTTCGTCGCAGCGCGCCATTTCCCCAAGACGTAATTCGTGAAGGATTTTTCCTGGCTCTTCTTCTCGCCATTGGTCTTCGGTTTTACCCTGATATTGAGCCAGGATGAATAAAGTATCTTGGGCAATTTTGGGATCGAGGATTAGCGTTTGCCATGCTGCAATAATTGAATCTCGACCAAACAGGGTAGAAAACCAAGGGATTCCTGCCGATAAAAATTTTCTGTCTTCAAAACTTTGGCGCAATAGATAAATATCTTGCTGCGCTCTTTCAATTAAACGGTTAAAAGTACTACTATCGGATTCAATTTTAGTTACTTGCTGTTGCCATTCTTGCAACTCCATTGATTCGGCTGCTTTTGCCTGCATCAGCGTCATTGGCGTACCTACTTTGGAAATAGAACGACTATGAAAAAGCAACTGTACGCGGTAGCCTAAATGTATGGTTTGGTGAGGATTTAACTCTATGTGCCAAATAGCGGTGTGACCTTTAAAATAGTCAGGCTGACGAGAAGAAAATTGAATGCGCGACGAGCTTACCGCCCCATCTAAACCTTGATAGGCTAAAACTAAATCTTCGGATGTTTGAGTTGCGCTCGATGGCTCTGGCTTAAGTTTACTTGCTGAAAACTCGGAGCGAGATTCATAAATAAAAGGACTACGTGCCTGTTCGGGTTTTACTTCTGAGAGATCGGATTCTACATTTTCTATCGAACTAGCTTCTGCTTCTACTGTTTCTAACTCATTATTTTCGGCGATCGCCATCAAACGTAGCACTTTACCACGCTGTTTGCGCTCCCAGCCACGAATTTCAAATAAATCGACAAAATCGGCATCAAAACTCAGACTAAGCTCAAAGCTGACAGCGCCGGTACTATAGTTGGTAATACCTAACTCTTCAAACAGTCCGCCATTAATCGCAATTTCTCTTTCAATTCCAATCGTTTCCGCCCCAATTTGCTGCTTTTCCAAATGCGGATTTGCACACAGAATCGACATAGCAAAGCCACGGCTAGCATTACTGCTAAGCAGAATCGGTAACTGACCATCAATTTGCAATTCCAGACGACTCAAAAAGCGAGTATCTTGGCAAAATAGTCCGACACTTGTAGTTGCTTCTCCTGGCAAACAACCAGGAATATTACCCAAAGTGTCCGTAACTAAGAAAATGTCATCGTCTTTAAGAGTTAAAGTAGATAATCTCAACTCGTTTTTAACACAAGGCCATTGAGGGATTGGAGCAATTTCGGCTGGGACATAGGTTTTGCCATCGAGTTTGAGAGGCTCTGTCATAGCAACTTATAAATTAGTAATCTGGCTTAGTTAATTAATTTAGATTTTACGCCGTTAAGCGATTTTATTAATAACCAGGTTGGGAATGTGATTATTATTCAGGGACTTCTTCGTTAACAGTTTTTGATAAATTGCTTCGTAGTCGTCAACCATGCGCTCGACACTAAATTTAGTGATGACGCGATCGCGACAGGCAATACGGTTTATTTCTTTAATGCGATCGAGCGCAGCGATACATTCCTCGACATTGTCAGCCAAAAATCCCGTTTGACCGTCTTGGATGACTTCTGGAGTCGAACCTAGTGCGATCGCAATTACGGGAGTACCCAGTGCCATTGATTCTGCCATTACCAAGCCAAAAGGTTCGTTCCAGGTAATCGGAAACAGGGTTGCAACTGCACCACCGACGAGAAGACATTTTTGTTGGTGATTGGCTTCTCCTAAAAATTCAATCTGTTTACCGTCAATTTGAGGTTTTATTTGCTCCTCAAAAAACTCGCGATTGAAAAAATCTATCTTTCCTGCCATTTTTAAATGCCAGCCAGTACGTTTGGCAATTTCAATTGCTAAATGCGGGCCTTTTTCTGGCGAGATTCGACCTAAAAAAGCCAGATAGGGATGATTGTCTGGCTGGGGATAGAAAGGATATTCGCTGGTATTAATTCCGTTGTAAACAGTAGCGACATAGTTTAGTTGCAGATCGCTGCGTCTTTGTGAATTAGAAATACTGATGAAATTTTGCTGCCTCGATGCTCGCCACAGCGGTTCAATATGAGACTGAATAGTATTGTGAACTGTATGTAGCGTTGGCGTTTCAACTAGCTTTGCCGAGGAAAATGTAACTTCGCCTACATGAGAGTGAATCAAATCGAACTCCGCAGCTTGAGTAAAAACTTGATCTAGCTGTAGATTTTGATAAACTGAAATTTCTGCTGGACTTGCTTCTATCGCTCGCAAAGCTTTGGGACAAGAAGGCTCTAAATGGGCTAAGGTTTGGGAATCTCCCGAAGCGAAAAGAGTAACTTCATGACCTCGGCGCACTAATTCATCTGTCAGCAGGCTAACTACAATTTCCGTACCGCCATAAGCAGGAGGAGGTACTCGTTCCCAAAGAGGGGCAATTTGAGCAATTTTCATCTCCAAAACTCCTGAAAATTTGTTGTAATCTCAATTAAAAATGTTTGTATTAATACTTCTCAGTTAAGCTTTAGTAGTTATTAGCTTTTAGCTCTTAGAGCTTGTCTGAAAAATATAAATCGTTACTTTAAACCCCCTTAAATTCACGGTCCTCAATACAACGACGCAGGTTCGCCGTCCGTACCTCCCCAAATTTGAGCGTGGGGGATGCTGGTGTTTCGCGACTCTTATCCAACTACGCTGTTGGGCTGGGGGGCAAATCCAAACAATTGAATGTAAAACAACAACTTTTCAGATGTTCTCTTAGCTTCAGGGATTGCGCAAGCCAACTGGTTCGGCAAAGCCGCCGTAATTAATCAACAATTTTTAAGCGAGAAGTATTGTCTGCTGAATTATTTATTTTGGTAATAGATAATACAGTTTATTTATTGGGTTTAATTAATCAATTATTAACCTTAAATCCCAAGCTATCTTAACACTACTAACAATTGCATCTTGCTGAAGGTAGAAATTAGTTGGCAACTGCGGACAACTCTAGCCAACGAATAGTACGTTTTACTGACTTAAAGCTTATTCAATAATTCTGATTAGAAATAGTTAGCACAATCTGTTGAGGAATTTCTTGACTTGAGAAAACTGTCTAACAAGAGATCGCTTAACTCATGATTATTTAAATTATTTCTACTGTTTGATGGATTAGATCGAAGGCTAATTTTCATTAAGATAATTTTCAAGTTAGAAATAAAGTTATTTCACACTGTCAAGTTAACTGCTGGAAAAATTATGAGTTTGGCAATTCCAGAATCAGTAAAAGTTTGGTCGCAATTTATTCACCCTATTATCATGTGGGTGTTATTAGCAACAGCAATTTATGCTCTATATTTAGGGCTAAAAATTCGGCAAAGTCGGAATGTTGAAGGTGAAGCTAAGAAAGAATTAATTAAGGGGCGTTACAACGTTAAGCACTACCAAGTTGGTTCAGTGCTGTTAGCGGTACTTACGCTCAATGCTTTTTTAGGTATGGCTGTTACCTATATCAACAAAGGTAAAATCTTTTTTGGCTCTCACTTAATTGTAGGTTTAACCATGGTAAGCCTAATCGTTACCTCTGCTTCCCTCTCACCTTTTATGCAAAGAGGTAATATGTGGGCGCGCAACCTTCATTTGGCGCTAAATATTGGCGTTTTAGGGCTATTTGGCTGGCAAGCAATAACTGGTGTACAGGTAGTACAAAAGATGATCAGCCAACTCTAGCTGATTTAGCTCATATTAAAAAAGCTAACAGCTAATAGCTAATAGCTAATAGCTCTAAACTTTCATATTTTTGCGTCATACCTCAAGTCACCAACACCGCTCTAGAGGTTTGGCTGCTTAAAAATTTACTTTTATAACTTTTATATTAGGAGAAATCCCCATGCAATTAAAACCAATCTCTGAACAAGTCGTCGCTATTATTGGAGCTTCCAGCGGTATTGGACGCGAAACGGCTCTTCAGTTTGCTCAAAAAGGAGCTAAGGTAGTTGTCTCAGCCCGAAATGAACTAGGGCTAAATTCTTTAGTCGCACAAATTGAGAATTTTAGAGGTGAGGCTAAAGCCTTTAAGGGCGATGTAGCCGACTTTGAACAAGTAAAGGCGATCGCCGATTACACGGTCGAGCAGTATGGGAGAATAGATACTTGGGTGCATTGTGCTGCGACTGGTATCCTCGCTCCCTTTGAGAAAATTACGCCAGAAGAATTTAAGCGCGTCATTGATGTTACTTTAATGGGACAGGTGTATGGAGCAATGGCAGCATTACCCTATCTCAAACAAGAAGGAAGAGGAGCGATGATTCATATTTCCTCAATGGAGGGCAGAAGAGCCTTACCTCTGCAAAGTCCTTACTCCACTGCCAAACACGGTTTGGAAGGCCTTCTCGAATCTTTGCGTGTCGAACTGCAACATGACAAAATTCCTGTTAGCGTCACCAGTATCAAACCAGCGGTAATTAATACTCCCTTTTATAACCACGTACTAACCAAGCTGGGCGTAAAACCTACGGGATTACCCCCTTACTATTCTCCCAAGCTGGTGGCTGAAGCGATTCTTTACACGGCAGAACATCCTACCCGTGACTTTATTGTCGGTGATGTGGGTAGAATATTAGACTTGGGTCAAAGACTCTCGCCAGAACTGATGGATGCTATATTACTAGCTATTGGCTTTTCGGGACAGCATACCTCAGAACCAAAATCTGCCGATGGCCCCAATAATTTATATGCACCTATGGATGGTTATACCCAAGTCAAAGGGGATTTTGATAACTTAACCATTCCCAGTATTTCTGACTGGATCGTTAAAAAATTCACCTTCAAGTAGTAGAAGCGTCTAGATTAATTTGTTGGGTATTGAAAATTATTTTGGGTCCCCTAATCCCTTTCTCGCGCATTCACGGGCAAATGCTTTAGTATAAGCGGAGCGTCGTCGGTGATAGACGCGGGGTCGCTCCCCTTGGGGGGAATTAGCCTAGTATTTTAGCCTAGACACGCTATTAAAACCGCGATCGCACTTTTAATAGCGAGCGACTTGATGATTTAGTCGCTCGCTGCTCATTTAAGTTGGAATATTGTTAGAACCAATAACCCCAACTTTGTGCCGAAAAGAAAGTTCTCCACCATACCAACCTCCAAGTCCGAGGAGTGTTGCCACTAACAAGGAGACAGCTAAACCAAGGGGAAGGATAAAAGCCTCGGGAGTATCTAGTCTATAGAAAAAATTAATTGTGGTTAAGACTAAAGCTGTAACGTTAAGAACCATATGCGCCCAACCAGCAGTACGCTTTCGCACTTTGGGGATTTTGATAAAGTCTGACATTCCGACCACAGCCGCCAAAAAGCCTGCTACTAAACCCAGTCCAATTAACCAGGTTGAGGCACGCGCCCAAAAAAAGTCTTTGGTTAACCAATAGCCGATATCGCTAGCGGCAGCAGCAGTTAAAAAAGCAACAGGGAACACCACGATAATTGGATGAACAGGGTGTCCGGCAATGGCTACAGAACTAGTAACACCATTGCTTAAATACTCGCTGTCTAGGCTTTCAATAATCGGAGGAAGGTTGGGATAGGGATTTTGGGCGTATTCTGATTCAAATTCTGTGTTGGTCATGATATTTCTCCTTAAAGCGACAGCTAAAAGAACCTGTTTTGTTGTTAATTAAGTTGTTAATTGAAGACTAATGATTTGAGTTAATACTTCAATTAGTAAACCGATCTCTCAATACCAACATCTGACTGAAGTTGTAGAGAGTTTAGCCAAGGAAGTTAAAGTAGTATTTCGATTGATAGATAAGCAGCAGTAGTGACAAGTTAAGAGACGGCTTTTTTTGTCAACTGGTTTTTAGCTTTTAGCTTCTTGCTCAGTAAGCTCAACGCTTCCCCGCGCTATTATCTGTTAGCTAGCCTAAGCAGGTTAGTTATGGTGAATCTGCGCTCGCTTTGGCTCAGACGTACTAGGTTTTATCTCTATCTATAGAACGACAATAAAGTATGGCAACGCCTATAGCATAATAATCAAATACTTTGTTGTCGTACTGCCCGAAAACATGAAAACACTGCGATTCAGCGTATTTTTGGATTTTTTAACCGAAGTCTTTCCATAAACGCATCAAAGCAGGGAAGCAGAAAAACTAATAAATATTAACTACGTCCTCGAAGCAGCACAACTTAATAATTAAGAGTATTAACTATGAAAGCAGTTGTTTTTCACGGAATTGGCGATATACGACTCGATGATGTTCCAGAACCTAAAATTCAAGAGCCGATGGATGCGATTATTCGCCTGACCAAAAGTGCTATTTGCGGTACAGATCTACATATGATTCGGGGAACATTCACGGGAATGAAACCTGGCACAATTCTGGGACATGAAGGAATTGGTATTGTCGAAGAGATTGGTTCTAATGTCAGAAATCTCAAAAAAGGCGATCGCGTAGTTGTTCCTTCAACGATTGCCTGCGGTTACTGTTCTTACTGTCGTAGCGGTTATCAGGCTCAGTGCGATAATGCTAATCCTCATGGCAAAACTGCTGGAACAGCTTTCTTTGGCGGGCCAGAAAATACTGGACCTTTTAATGGACTGCAAGCAGAATATGCGCGGATTCCTTATGCAAATGCTGGTTTAGTTAAGCTACCACAAGAGGTAACAGACGACCAAGCGATTATGCTTTCCGATATTTTCCCGACAGGCTATTTTGGTGCTGACATTGCCGAAATCGAACCAGGAGATACAGTTGCCGTTTTTGGTTGTGGTCCAGTCGGTCTGTTTGCGATCGCTAGTGCTAAACTTTTGGGTGCGGGCAGGATTATTGCTGTTGATACAATTCCCTCGCGTCTGGAGATGGCGCGAGAACAAGGTGCAGAAGTTATTGACTATAATGCTGAAGATCCAGTGGAAATGATTCGCGAACTTACTGGTGGAATTGGTGTCGATCAGGCGATCGATGCCGTGGGTGTGGATGCGAATGCGCCCCTAAGCGGTCCAGCAGCCGAAAAATCCCAAAAACAGGCGCAACAGTTTCAGCAGGAGGTTCAACAGGTAGCCCCCCAAACCAACCCACAGGGAGGAAACTGGCATCCAGGTAATGCTCCTTCTCAGGCATTGGAATGGGCCGTTCAAGGCTTAGCTAAAGCAGGTACGCTCTCAATTATTGGCGTTTATCCTCCATCTCACAAATTCTTTCCGATCGGGATGGCGATGAACAAAAATCTGACAATTAATATGGGTAACTGCAATCATCGCAACTATATTCCTTCTTTAGTGGATATGGTTCAACAGGGAACAGTCGATCCAGCCAAGGTTTTGACCCAGGTAGAACCATTAATGTCGGTTATTGATGCCTATAAAGCATTTGATCGACGGCAACCAGGCTGGGTAAAAGTCGAGTTAGTGCCAGGTGCAGCGTAGTAGGTAGAGGCGAACGCCCTAAAGGATTAGCCCTAAAGGATTAGCGCCTGGAGGCGCGTCCTTCGCGTCGCCGTTCGCCCTTACTAACGTTTGCCACTAATGTCTATCAATATTTTAATAACTGATATAACACCTATGAAAGCAGCAATCATCGATCGCTATGGCTCTCCTGAAGTTTTACAGATTAAAGAAATTGAAAAACCGCAGATCGAACCAGACCAAATGCTAGTTAAGGTTCATGCTAGCAGCGTTAACCCCATCGATTGGAAAATCAGAAAAGGTTTGCTGAAAAATCGTTCGGGTGACGAATTTCCCATGCTTTTAGGCTACGATCTTTCGGGGGAAGTTATGGAAGTTGGCGATCGCATTAACCAGTTCCATCCAGGCGATCTGATTTATGCTCGTCTCGACCAGTCAACGGGAGGCGCTTACGCCGAATATGCTGCGGTTTCTCAAGGGATTGCTGCTGCCAAACCGATTAATATGACTCATGCAGAGGCAGCAACTGTACCTCTAGCAGCAATGACTGCACTACAGGCTTTACAAAATAAAGGCGACATAAAAGCGGGACAGAAGGTCTTAATTAATGGTGCTTCGGGGGGAGTTGGTATTTTTGCCGTTCAAATTGCTAAAGCATTTAAGACAGAAGTTACGGGCGTTTGTAGTGGTAGCAATGTAGAAATGGTGCAAAGTTTGGGTGCCGATCGCGTTATTGACTATAAACAGCAAGACTTTACCGAAGATAACGTCAAATATGACATTATTTTTGATGTGGTTGGTAATCGCACGCCGTCTGAATGTAAATCCGTCTTAACACCCGATGGTGTCTATATTACGACTCAGCCAACTCCTGATGAAAAGTTAGCCGAACTTCAACAAGATCTAATGCCCAATCAGAAAGCCGAAGTAATTATGCTCCAATCTAATGCACAGGATCTTGTCTATCTCACCAGGGAAATTGAAGCAGGTAAGATTAAAACCGTCATCGATTATATTTATCCACTTTCGGAAATAGCTGCTGCCCATACTTATAGCGAAACAGAACACGCTTCGGGTAAAATTGCGATCGCTATTGTCACTAGTTAACCACTCACAAACGATTAGAAATAAAAGCTTAATTTAAATATTTATGGCGACTGCGATCCTTGCTATAAAGCTTGGTAAAAGGAACGGCACTAAAGCCATGAACAACAATTGAAGCGCAAATCATCAAGGAACAAACTAACCAAACTTCTTCTATGCCAGTTTCTCGTAAGCTGTAACCTGCGTAATAAATGGCAGCAACGCCAATCGGTCCAAACCAACCGACAAATAAAGTTTCTGGCATAGTTTTGGTAGATTTAATGAGCTGATGGCATAACCAAAGAGCGGGAATACGTCGCAGTAGTAATACCGTTACCACCAGAACTAGATTCGACCAGCCCAACCCTAACCATTGCTGCCAAGGAATAGTCAAACCGAGCAAAATAAAAATTGGTAGAGTAAAAAAGCGATTAATTGCCTCTTGAACGTTTTCTTCCTCTGCTCTTTCTTGCGCTTTAACCGCATAGTTAAAAGCCAGTCCAGCAATAAATACGGACAAAAGACCATCAGTACCAATTAGGTTGGCGGCACCTACTACGGTAATGCTTAAGGCAATAGTATAACCAAGAAAAGATTGTTGTTCGATCGTTTTTTTTCGTTCCGCCCATTCTAAAAGACTACCTGCTGCATAACCGAAGAATGCACCAAAGATAATTGCCCCACCGACTTCCCAAAGAACAACACGAGTCAACCAGTGTGATAGTGTAGCGATCGCGCTTGAATTTGTTTTAGTGCTTTGCTCTAACATCAAAATTGCTAGTAGCATAAAGGGATAAGCCAAGCCATCATTAGCAGCCGACTCAGCCGAAATTAGATGTCGCAAGCGTCCTGGAAGATTTTCTTCGGCGACTACACCAGTTACAATTGAAGTTGCCACAATAGGATCGGTTGGTGTAATTGCCGCTCCAATGACCATTGCTGACCAAAAGGGTAGGTTTAAAATCCAGTAAACTAGCAAACTGCTTACAACCCACATCATTGGCATTACCAAACCCAAGAGGACTGCTAACGATTTCCAGTTGCGAAGACAATATCCTTTAGGGAGTCGCAATGCTACCCCCATTAAGCCAATTGCTATACTAAAGCGAGCAGTTTGTTCTAAAAGTTGTGCCTGCCCTATTCCCCAAGTTTGTGGATTAACTAATCCTAGACAAACTGGACTGAGTAAAATTCCTAGCAGCATTGCGATAAAAGGATCTGATGTCCACCACTGCTGTCGTAAATAGTTTGATAAAAGTCCGAGAAATAAAACTATTGCACCAATAGCCGTGACCAGAATATTAAGTTGATTCATGAGGGTTCGTACAATACAAACAACCTTCAACTTTCGTCGAAAGTCCCCTGAATAACTTTATAGACAATTGTTTAGAGAATTTAAATCTATCTTGAAGGTAAAAATTTTGTACGTTTTAATTAGTGTCAAGCGCAACTATGGATAGATGCGATCGCCTTTGACTAAAATTAAGATTAATATTTAACTTGTCCCTTACAATTGCTTTCTCATCCTTTTTGTCTCAACTCCCCCTCCCCTATCACTTTTTTTTAATGAGTACGACATGAAGACTCGTCCGACGGTGCTAGTCACCCGTAAATTACCCACTGCTGTCGAAGATCGTTTGGCAAAAGATTATCTACCCTGTTTGAATCGAGACGATCATCCGTATTCTACAGAAGAATTGTTGCTAGGTAGTCAAAAAGTAGACGCTTTAATCATCACTGGACAAGACTCCCTTGATGCTGAGGCGATCGCTCAATTACCAGCAGCAATCAAGGCGATCGCTACTTTTTCCGTGGGTTACGACCACATCGATCTAGAAGCAGCCAAGAAGCGTGACATTTACGTAATTAATACTCCCGATGTGTTAACTGATGCTACAGCAAATTTAACCTGGTTATTATTGTTAGGTGCTGCCCGTCGCGCTCACGAAGGAGAACAGCTAGTGCGTCAAGGCAAATGGACAGACCCCTCCCCTACCGAACTACTGGGTACACAAGTGACGGGTAAACGTTTAGGTATTTTAGGCATGGGGCGAATTGGCAGAGCAGTTGCTCAAAGAGCCAAAGCGTTTGGCATGGAAGTTCATTACTGTAATCGTCACCAGCTTTCTCCAGAACAAGAGGCAGGGGCAATCTTTCACGAGGATCCAGAGGACTTGTTAAGCATCAGCAATTTCTTTTCTTTTCACTGTCCCGCCACTCCCGAAACCGAACATTTTTTAAACGCTCGACGGATTGAATTATTACCTGAAGGAGCAATTATTGTTAACGCAGCCCGTGGTAGTTTGGTAGTAGATGAAGACCTAATTGCCGCACTGCGATCGCCAAGCGGAGGCGGAGCCTCATCGCGCAAAATCCAAGCAGCAGGATTAGATGTGTTTGAGGGAGAACCCAATCTCAACCCTGCTTATCGAACTTTACCTAACGTATTTTTGTTGCCACATCTTGGTAGTGCGACAATAGAAACCCGAACTCAGATGGGTTTTCTGTTGCTGGATAATTTAGATGCTGTCTTTGCTGGTCAACAGCCCCCCAATTGCCTTGTTTGACTTTATACTTTAGTTTGATTTGCGAGTTCGTTGTCAATATGTTCTACCTCTTCAGTAGAAAGTTCCAAATCGACGGCTTTAACTGAATCTTCGATACTAGAAATATGGCTAGCACCAGGAATTGGCACTATGCAAGAATATTTGGCTCGCAACCATCCCAGAACAATTTGATAGACCGAAACTTCCCTGTCTTGGGCTAATTCAGCAATAATTTGAATATCCTGTAAACGATTAACGCGACTGCTTCCCCCTAAAGGACTCCAGGGAAAAAAAATCAATCCTTCTTGTTGACAGTAATCCAATACCCCGTCAAATTCGGGTTGTCGATGCCAGGGATTATATTGATTTTGTATCGAAACAAGATCGACTATTTGACGAGCTTGTTTAATTTGCTCGACAGTAAAATTAGAAACGCCGACATAGCGAATCCAGCCTCGTTCTACAGCATCTTTGACTGGAGTTAAAGCTTCTTTAATCGTATAGTTAGGATCTGGTGCATGGTATTGCCAAATATCGATTGGTTTAGAACCGCCAAGAATTGCATAACTTTCGCGAATGGTTTTGTGCAAACGATCTGGATTGCCGTCACGAGTCCATCGTCCTTCTGGTCGAATTAAACCGCCTTTGGTGGCAACCGTAACCGAACTTGTATCGCCTGGGTACTGTTGCAGTGCCTTGGCAATTAAGCTTTCGTTATGATGTTTGTCCAATTCATCGCGGCAATAAGCGTCAGCCGTATCGATTAAAGTTACGCCTAGATCGAGAGCTTTATGGATAACGGAGATCGCATCTGACTCGGAAGGACGATTTGATAATGATAGCGGCATTGCGCCCAAGCCGATGGCACTGATCTGGCGATCGCTTCCTAGTTGTTTATATTTCACGGGCAATCTTTAATTGAATTATTTACATTTACTCTTAGAGCAAGCAGAAATTTATCTATCCTAAGTATTAACAATCGGGTATTTAAAACAAATTTTCTTATAGTAATTCCCCATAAAAACCAGCTCAATAGTGCGGACTATAAATAAGTTACTGAAAAGCCTCTAACTTTTGACCGCGGAAGGCGGAGTACCGTTCACTTTTTTAGTTAGAAATATTGGTAATAGTTAAAATATATTCTTGGCGATCGCGTTATTCTCAATCGGCTAAGGCAAAGATTTGTGCTGCTGTTAGGTCAAGTTCTGGAAACTGTGGCTATCGCACTTGCTCGGGATCCGAAAAGCTACCTACTTCAGTATAAGTATTGGCAACAAGTTCTAATACCAATACTGTTTGAGCATCAGGGTCAATAATTCAATATTCAGGAATACCGCAATCTTGATACTGATATCGCTTGGCAATGTAATCGCGTAGCGAAGCCATGCCGTTATGCGGAGCGGTATCCGCGTCGTCTTTTAGGGCAGGCTTATCGCCTTGTAATTACACCAGGACTGACAACTTCTTGACAGAAGAGCGGAATAAGACCCGCAACCAAAACGTGATGTTAGGATAGTCCTACCTCACAAAGTATGTAGTAAGTAGTTCATCGCCATTCTCCAGTGAAAAGAGGTTCAATTGGATGGCGACTTTTCCGCATCCGTAAGTCATTAAGTATTTCTGCGGTGTCTTCTGTCTCTGTGGCTGGGTTGAGTTCAATGTCTAATTCTTGAGAAATATCACTCGATGCACCGATTAAAATTAGTTCCACTCCTGCATAGTCTAAAAATTCAGGGGGTTCAGCAGAAACAAAACGTCGTTTTTCAAAGCGATTTTGCAGCTGTTTGGGTAGATCTGCTTTTTCCTGGGCTGGCAAGCCTATACCATTAGGAGAAGAGCTTTCGGGGTTTTTAATCGTAATGATATAGTTGGCTTCGGCTTGAATGCCAAGAGCTTTTTGTGCCTCACCCAAATCTTCGGGCAGTTCCAAGGCATAAATTAGGTTAGTCTGGTTTTGATGTCGGACAATTTCATAAATGCCTTCACCCACAGGACGAGCAGCGGGTTGTTCTCTTTCGCCTCGCGTTTTAGTTTGATAGGTTTCTCGTCTCAGTGCCTGCTCTAGTTCTTTAGGATTATTACTAACACTTTCTACAAAGCACCAGCACTTGTTACCACTATCTTTAATTTGCGGTAATTGTTTTTGACCGATGACAATCAAACGGTAGCTTTTTTTGCCATTAGGACTGAGAACCAAGTAAAATCGCTGCACGTCATCTAATCCTTCCACATCGTGACGTTCGACTTTGGGAGTATAACAAAAATAAATATTACCTCGTTCTAAAACTTCCACTGGTTTTTGATTTTGTGCCATAAGTTGCTCCTCGCTGTGTATTCACTGTGCTTTTCAGCCGTATTTTCCTCTTGGCGATCGCCTGTTATAATTTTTCTGATAACTAATGGACTTAGATATAAATAAATCTATTAGACAAAAGCTAGTCAACAGTTGCCAATCAATACTTCATACTTACTACCAAGCCAGACTAACTAGACTGCATTTCAGTCACCTGCTGTTCGGGAGTAGAAGTTTTTCTCTTAGATAATGAATTGCCAAACTCGTGTTGACGTTGTAACCAGTTAGAAATATCTGTAGAAGAGATAATGCCTTCTAAATTACCATTGGTAGTAACTAACAACCGACGCGATCGCCCTGAATGCATTTGGGTTAAGGCTTTGACTATGTCTTGTTGCGGACTAACAGCAATTTCATCAATGGGAATCATGGTTTCTCTAACCGTGCGCTGTGACCAATCTTGTTTCCGTACTTGCTTAAGCTGATTTAAAGTAATCATCCCAATGGGGCGATCGTTTTCCATTACGGGAAAGGACTCGTAATAACGATTAAAAAAGTAATTATCGATTAAATCTTGTAAGTTTAAATCGGCGGGTACTGTTTCAGGTTTGAGCGTCATTACTTCGCGGACGCGAGAACCTTCTAACATAGTTCGTAAGACTAATTCTCGATAGCTTGCTGCTGCTGCATTGTTTAAAAACCAACCAATTAAGATTAACCACAGTCCACCGATAAAATTGGGAATAGGACTAAACAGTTGCCAAAAGCCAAAGGTAATTAAACTCAATCCTAACAGTCTCCCGCCAAAAGAGGCGATGCGGGTTGCAGTTTGCAGGTTGTTAGTAAATTTCCAAATGGTAGAACGAAATAATCGTCCGCCATCGAGAGGAAATCCTGGTAAAAGATTAAAAATAGTGAGAATAAGATTTATCCAGGAAAGATACGCTGCAACACCAGTTATAACTACGTCCCATCCTGCACTTTTGCCAAAGTAGGAAATCAAGGCAAACAGTCCAGAGAGTGCCAAACTAGTTAAAGGTCCAACTACGGCAATTTGAAATTCATCACCAGGAGTTTCAGCATCCATGCGAGTATGAGATACGCCCCCGAAAGCAAATAAGGTGATTCCTTCTACAGGAATATCTTTGGTTTTTGCTACTAGAGAATGGGAAATTTCGTGGAGTAATAAAGAAGTGAAAAATAAGATTGTTCCCGATACACCCATGACTAAATATGCAGTATTAGAAAGCCCTGGATAGTTAAACGGGAATAAATCTACCGTCAATGTCCACAAGATTAGCAAGAAAATTAGTAGCCACGACAGGTCAACCCGAATTTCAAACCCAAAAATCGAACCTAATTTAAAACTTTGCATAATTTCTTATTTAATTCTCCATTAAACATCTAGAAGAAAATCTCTCCAAAATCTTTCTTTTGAAATATTTTAAAGAAAAGTTTTCTCGATAATTATTTTCAGCTTAAAATCACTTCAGTATTTATTCCCTCTACCTAATGGAAGAGGTTGATTTTGCTTGAGCAAATATATTGAGAGTAACTAAGATTAATTATTTATAATAATGTCAAGCGATCGCTTTGATTATCTATCCTAAAATAATCAAAAATTAGTCAAAAATTAACTTAAGTTAGCTAACTATCAAGTTTTGCTTCAGTTTTAATAAGTGAAATTCTCCAACTGTTTATCCAAAACTAATTTAAGAATACCATCGATATATTCGGCGAACGCTCCCTAAATTGTAATCCGAGCAGGTAAAGAAATAATACGTTGCCATTTACCATAGCGAAAGTCGCTAAAAATTTCTTCATCTTCAGCATCTTTTTCTATATCTAAAAAATGGTTGAGAAAATTATTAACTTTTTGTCGGCAAATGTCTAAATCTGGAAAATTATCCCAATTTTCTAAAGACATAATTTTAAAAGATTGAATGTAGTATTTGACCGTAAAAAAAAGGCTTTTAACCCGTAATAATTGCCAAATAATTGAATGACGCTGACTCTTTTATCTCATTTTATAAATCCGAGCTAAGCTTGCAGTCTTACTAAAGATATAAACAAAAACAATTTCCAAGTTATGTATGGTTCCAAACAAAACATCAATAAAACTTTAATTTAAAAAACTTGATATTTTAGACTCTGAAGCCGAAACCCAACTTTAAGATAATCAAGATAGCCCACTCATTTTTTGTGCTAGCTATACTCATAAATGTATTATGTCTGTGGTAAAAAATGTGAATTAATTGTCTATCTTCAGTAGGAAGAAAAATTGCTGCTTTATTTTCTAAGATGGATATTTATTCTCGGTATCAACTAAAGCAAAATAAAATAATTAAGCTAATAAATAATTTTTAAATAGCTAAAGTTTTGTTAATTATGAGTGTAAGTCTATCTTTGGGAAGACACAGATTAGATATTTAAGAATTTAGAATTATTCTAGAAAATTACCTAAAACTAATTAACAATACCATTGAGCAATGTCTGCAAATTATAAATTAGTTTATAATAGGAGAATAAAGTCAAATGCTCAGTTTAAATTTTGACTGTCAAAGAATAAAAATCAAAAAAGATGGCGTTGCATCATTAGGAAATGGTTCAGGGGGACTGGAAGAATGGGCAAATTATTGATTTTTATTTGTTATAAATTATCCCGCAGATAGGCAACGCAAAAAAGATTAAAATCAAAAAGATAACAAGTAAATCTGGTTTAATTTTAAGTATTAAATAGTAACTTTTCGACAATTAAAAACATTGTCATTTAAACAGCTTTTTGAAATTGACAAACACCTGAAAAAGAGATAAAAAAAGTTATGACTAAGAATAATCCACTTTTAGAAATTGACAATTACGGACAAAGCGTTTGGATGGATAATCTCAATCGCAGTCTGATTAAGTCTGGCGAATTAGAACAGCAAATCGAAAATTATGGACTTAAAGGTATTACTTCCAATCCGACTATTTTTGAAAAGGCGATCGCGAATAATCAAGTTTACGATGCAGATATTGAAGCGGCAATTAAAGCAGGTAAACCAGTTAGCGAAATTTATGAATCTCTAATCTTTCAAGATATTCGTGATGTTTGCGATCGCTTTAAAGCGATTTACGAGCAAACTGGTGGACTTGATGGCTATGTGAGTATTGAAGTCTCACCTCATTTAGCCAGAGATACCGAAGGTACGGTAGAAGAAGCATTACGCTATTACCACGCGATTGAACGCGAAAACGTAATGATCAAAATTCCAGGAACACCTGAAGGATTTCCTGCCGTCGAACGAGTGATTGCTGAAGGAATTAACGTTAATATTACCCTGTTGTTTTCCGTAGAAAGTTACGAACAGACGGCTTGGGCATATATTCGCGGTTTAGAACAAAGAGTAAAACAAGGTCAACCTATTGATAAGATTGCCTCGGTTGCTAGTTTTTTCCTCAGTCGTATTGATACTAAAATCGACGCTCTCATGGATGAAAAACTAAAAAACATCGGTACGGAAAGTCTCAACGAAGAAGCCCGCTTGCGAACATTTCAAGGTAAAGTAGCGATCGCCAATGCTAAACTAGCCTATCAAAAATTTAAAGAGATTACGAAAAGCGATCGTTGGCAAGCTTTAGCCGATCGAGGTGCAAACATTCAAAGGCTTTTATGGGCTAGCACCAGCACTAAAAATCCCCAATACAACGATGTCATGTATGTCAATGAACTGATCGGGGAATATACCGTAAACACCTTACCACCTGAGACTCTCGACGCTTGCGCCGATCATTGCGAGATTACCGCTAATTCTATTGAAAGCAATGTCGAACAAGCTCAACAACTTATAGCTAGTCTGCAAGAACCAGATATCAACATCGATCTCGACCGAGTGATGGAAGAATTATTAGAAGAGGGAATTGATAAATTCATTCAACCCTTTGATTCTCTGCAACAAACTTTGTCAGAAAAGGTAAAACAGCTTGCTGCTGCTTAGATTTTTCCTAAAGCGATGAGGCTGTGCCTCCGCTTCGCGATCGCTCCTATCAAACTAACTAAAAACTAACTAACTTAAAATTAATCATGATTCAAACACCTCCAACCCGTCCCGATCCCAATCCTCAACCCGCTCCCGATCCTATCCCTCAACCCGTTCCCGATCCTATTCCGCAGCCAGTACCTACACCTATCCCGCAGCCAGTGCCTACACCTATTCCGCAGCCAGTACCCACACCCGAACCCCAACCGATTCCCCAACCCCAGTAATTAATGAATTGAAGCTAATAGCTATTAGCTAATAGCTATTAGCTAACAATAGTCACACCTTCAGTTTTCTACCTCAAATAGCTACGCCATAGTTTTATGCCACAGATTCCTCAAGACCGCAGTTTGGATAGCACTTTGGCATTGGCATTCAACGGCTATAAATTTATTTCCCAAAGATGCCGACGCTATCAGTCTGATATTTTTCAAACTCGGCTTTTGTTCCAAAAAACAATCTGCTTTAAGGGAGAGGAAGCTGCCAAAGCTTTCTACGATCCTGAAAAATTCAGGCGAAAAAATGCTGCTCCTAAAAGGCTCAAAAAAACCTTGTTCGGTGAATCTGGCGTTCAAGGAATGGATGGGGCTGCTCATCGACATCGCAAGCAAATGTTTATGTCTTTGATGAGTGATGAGGGCATTGAGCGATTAGCAGATTTGACTAGAAAACAGTGGTTGGCTTCTGCTCAAAAATGGTTGCAGATTGATAAAATTGTCCTATTTGAAGAAGCGCAAGCAGTTTTTTGTCGTGCTAGCTGTGCTTGGACTGGCATTCCCCTTAGCGAATCAGAAGTTAAACAAAGAACCGCCGATTTAGAGGCAATGATTGATGCTTCGGGAGCAGTTGGGCCCAAACACTGGCGGGGAAGACAAGCCCGTCAACGAGCGGAGAAGTGGATTGAGGACATCATCGAACAGGTGCGTAATAATCAACTAGAAATACCAGAAGATAGCGCAGCATATGCGATCGCCATGCACCGCGATTTAGAGGGGAAATTGCTGAATAAACATACTGCCGCAGTAGAGTTAATCAACATTTTACGACCTACTGTAGCGATCGCCCGATATGTTACTTTTGCTGCTTTGGCTTTACATCAACATCCTGAATGTCGGCAAAAATTACAAAACGGGTCAGAAGAATACTGTGAATGGTTTGTGCAAGAGGTGCGCAGATTTTATCCCTTTTTCCCGTTTGCGGCAGCTATAGTTAGTCAAGATTTTGATTGGCACGGATATCCTTTTGCTCGAGGAATCAGGGTGCTGCTCGATTTATATGGTACAAACCACAATTCTCAACTATGGTCAAACCCAGAAGATTTTGCTCCCGAACGATTTCGCGAGTGGAACGGCAGTCAGTTTAATTTAATCCCTCAAGGTGGTGGTGATTATTATACTAATCATCGTTGTCCAGGAGAATGGATCACAATTGAACTAATGAAGGTTACGCTAAATTTCTTGACTCAATCTCTGCAATATGATGTACCCGAACAGAATTTAGAGATTAGCTTATCAAAAATGCCAACTACTCCAAAAAGTGGCTTTGTAATGAGCAAGGTTAAGTTCGCTTAATCGCCGTGCTGTTCAATTACCGCTTAAAAAATGGATTCGCAAATTTCGATTATCATTCCTACTTTAAATGAAGCAGATGTTTTGGAAAGAACTCTAAAACATCTAACTTTATTAAATCCTCCTCCCAAAGAAATTTTAATTGTAGATGGAGGAAGTCAAGATAATACTTTGAATATTGCTCGCCAAGCGGGTATTCCTTGGCTAATTTCGTCAAAAGCAAGTCGCTCGATCCAAATGAATCTAGGCGCAAAAGCAGCAAAGGGTGATATTCTCTGTTTTCTTCATGCTGATACCCTTGTACCTGACGATCTTACGGCAGTAATCGAGAAGACGCTAACCGATCGCAGCATTGCTGGAGGCGGATTTATTTCTTTGATGAGCGGAAAAGAGCGAACTCGTTGGGGAGTCTCCTTACATAATTACTTAAAAACTTATTACGGAGCATTAATTTTTCGACCTCATTTATTTTTTAAAGGGTTGCGAATTTTATTTGGCGATCAGGTAATATTTTGTCGTCGCAGCAGTTTTAAGAATTGTGGTGGTTTTGACTCAGAAATACCGATCATGGAAGATGCAGATATATGTATCAAATTAGTCCAATACGGGAGAATCTATCTGGTCAATCGCATCGTACAATCTAGCGATCGCCGTGTAGCCAAATTGGGTGTTTTCAAAGCTAATGCTATATATATTTATATTGGCAGTCTGTGGGCTCTTGGAGTTCGGGCAACCTATCTCAAACAATTTTACGACGATATTCGCTGATTTCAATGTTTCTTCTCAGAATATTAAGCTGGTGGCTGCTCAAATTGCTAATTCGACTGCAATTTTTAGAAATAAAGCAGTTGTCAACAGAAGATTTAGCCACTTGGTTGACAGGCGATCGCGTACAAAAACCGCTGCTATTAGATGCCAGGACGCAAGCAGAATATGAAGTCAGTCACTTAATAAATGCTAAATTAGCTCCTAGTAATCTTGAAGATTTGACCAAAATTACCGAGATAAATCTGGCAACTCCAATAGTTGTTTATTGTTCGGTTGGTTATCGTTCTGCGGCGATCGCTCGTCGTCTTCAATCTCAAGGATATGAAAATGTTTTTAATTTAAGTGGCTCGATTTTTCAATGGGTAAACGAAAGTCGTCTAGTTTATCGAGCAGGAAAACCAGTAAATAAAGTTCATTTTTACGAAAGATTTTGGCAATACTTGCTGATTGATATTGCTAATTCAACTCAATCAACTGACTGTCTTCCGCCATCCAAGAACTGATTACTGATTATACGCAATGCCCAATTCAAGATGCTACCCGAACTTGAATCAGATCTAACCAAGCGTGGCAAACTTTATGGCAAAAGTCATTAGATTGATTTAAGTAAAACTCGGCTTGTTTTGATAATTGCTCTGGAAAGTTGGGATGGTTGCTTTGAATATAGTCTCTTCCATTAGCTAGCCAACCTTGTAATATTGACTGGGTTACTTCAAAATGGCATTGAAATCCATAAATATTATCGTGAATACGATATGCTTGGTTTTGGCAATTATCTCCCGTCATCAGCAGTTCTGCTTGCTCTGGTAGATCAAAAGTATCAAAGTGCCATTCCATGATGTGAATCGGCTCACAATTAGATGGCAACGCCGATTTTAATACTGGATCATCAGCGATCGCCGAATCGATCGGTCGCAACGGCGTAAAACCCAGTTCTACCTTATCGTGTTGATATACGCGCTGACCAAAAGCTTTGGCAATTAATTGCGCTCCCAGGCAAATGCCGAGAATAGGCTTTTCCGCTTGGGCAAATAGTTGTATTAAACGAACTACGTTTTTTAGGTGAGGATAGTGAGCATTATCTTCAGCATTCATTGGCCCACCTAAAACAATTAAACCATCGTAAGACTTAGAAATATGAAATCTTTCGCCAGCAGAGGGAGCTACAATTTCTACCGTAATCCCGCGCTCGCGAATACATTCAGCTAAGACACCTAGAGGTGCGGTAGGAGAGTTTTGAATTACTAAAAGACTAATATTACTTATCATTAATCGCAATGACTATAACTGCTGTGGTCACGCTGATATTTTAAGCTTTTAAGAGTTTCTTGGCGACCGTGAAGCGTCTTGTGCGGATAAATAAATTACTTTGTCTTGATGCGATGTCTTGATACGAGCGCTCTCGATGATATCGTTCAGTAATATTAGTTCTTCCATTGTCAAAAGTTGAGGAGGGTTTATGTCAAAGTTCAAACCAAATCTAGCATTACCGCCTCCTACTACACTGGTGTTGATCTCGATCGCCTCAACTCAGCTAGGTTCGGCGATCGCTAAAAATATAATTCAGGAATTAGGGCCAACTATTACAGTGCTTTTACGTGTTGGCTTGGGTGCGATCGCTTTGTTACTGATACAAAGACCTCAATTAAAAGGCTACACCCGTGCTGATTATTTACTTTTAATTGTGTTTGGCTTGGAGATGGCAGCCATGAACCTGAGTTTTTATGCAGCGATCGCTCGTATTCCTTTGGGTGTTGCCGTTACTTTGGAGTTTATCGGGCCTTTAGGGGTTGCTTGCGCCAATTCTCGCCAGATTCTCGATTTGCTCTGGATATTTCTGGCTGGTGTCGGCATCTTTTTATTAGCTCCCTTAGAAGGGTCATCTCTCGATCCCATTGGTGTAGGCTTGGCTTTGTTAGCAGCCTTTTTTTGGGGAACTTATATTTTGCTTTCTGCTAGGGTGGGCAGGGTTTTTGCCAACATAAATGCAATAGCGCTAATGTCAGCAGCATTGGCAGTAGGAACGTTAGGACTTTTACCGTTGGGCATATTATCCCCAGGTTTGACCAAACTTGAGCCCAGATTTTTGGCAGCAGGATTAGGGCTAGCAATTCTTTCCTCGGTAATTCCCTACACTTTTGAATTAGAAGCACTCAAAAAGTTACCCATCCGAGTGTTTGGGGTGCTGATGAGTTTAGAACCAGCGATCGCTACACTCCTGGGCTGGATTATTTTGCGAGAAAGATTAGAATTTCAAGCAATAGTTGCAGTTGCATTAATTACCCTAGCTTCGGTTGGTTCTTCCGCCTGGGAAAAACGCCAACCCGCGTAAATTAATTTGCTATTTACAGCGAATTTCAGTTGAGTAGAACTTATTACTTATTACTTATTACTCAGACAAATCAATCTGGTCTACCCAATCAAAAACTGCTGTAAGGCTGGTTTTAGGGCAAATATTCGATAATTTTTTGCAGTAGCTCATCAGCATCAACTGTCTTTTTCAGAAAATCGGATGAACCAACCATTTTGGCCCTAATGCGATCGATTATTCCCGAATTACTGGTTAAGAAAATGATCGGTGTGTCAGTAAATTCTGGATACCTTCGTAGTTGGGCGCAGAGATCGTAACCACTGATTTTTGGCATGACGACATCTAAAAAAATCAGATCGGGTTGACGGTTAATCAAAGTAGCTATAGCCGTCAAAGGATCGTTGATCGCAATAAATCGATAGCCCGCCAGGCTGATAATTTGCTCCATCATGTGAGAAATCATTAAGCTATCATCGATACAGGCAACTAAGGGACGGTCTTGATGATTATAATCCTTATTCGAAGCGGAAATTAGCTCGAGTAAATCAGGAATATCAACTAAACCAAAAATTCCTGATTGAATATACGGTAAAAGAGAGCAAACCATTTGTAAAGGAGACGTTCTTAACTGTACCGCTAAATCTCTCAAAGTTCTATTGCCATTAAGTAGCTTACACAGACTTGGATAGGCAGAAATTGAAGTTTTTTGCTGAAGTTGCTGAGGCTGCAAGATTATAGGGGCTTTATTTGGCGGTCGATCGGCTATCTGAGCCTCTGACCAACTTTGCCAAACTTGTTGAGTCTGACTAATTAACTCTTCAGATTCAATCGGTTCTATTTTTGGCGGCAAGATGTTGTCTTGATTGAGGCGACAAATTATTTGTCTAGTCTGAGTAAGATCGAAGACAATTTCGCCTAGGGCAAAGGCGATCGCATTTCTTCCCTGTTGCGCGGTAATAATCTGCTGTTCTACCCAGTAAGATATTTGTTCGTATTCCCAGATATTATCTCTTAGGTCAGCTTTTCGTTCGGTGAGTTCTTCTTGCAGACTAGATAATTGAAACGGTATTTGAGGCAGGTTAGAAATTAAGTTTCTTTGCCAACGGCGAATTGGATGCGCTCCTCCGGTACCATAGACAATGCCACCTAAATAAAGGTATAAATGCCATTCATCTCCTTTAATTGGATCGCTAAAGGTCAATTTTCCGCTTACCTGCGCCTGTTGTAACGAGGTAAACAACTTAATTTGCTTTGGGGCAGTGAATTCTCTGATGATTAGGTTGTCAGAAATAGTCCTGGCACTCATTGGCTTATACTCCTTTGTTTGAGGAGATTGACGATTTGTGTATTAGCTTGAGGAAATTGATATCGATCCATTTGGGCTGGTTCTACCCAGTGAATTTCTTCAGATTCAAGTGGTTGTGGTTCTCCACTCACGTGCTGGCAGTCGTGAACATATATGGTCACGTTAAATGTTTTATAGGCATGAGTAATGGTTGTCAAGCGTTCGCCTACAGATATTTCTATATCTAGCTCTTCTTTGATCTCTCTTTTAATACATTCTTCTATAGTTTCTCCTGCTTCGATTTTTCCGCCGGGAAACTCCCAAAGTCCTCCCATTTCTCCCTCAGATTTGCGGCGATCGATCAGAATTTTTCCCTGCTGATTGTTAATAACGGCTACTCCAATCTTCTTATGCACAATAGAAGATGATGTTGATGGCATAAATAGTTTTACGTTCGTATTGTCTTGTAGATTAATTTATATTGATGGCCATGGCAAAGCAACCCCATGTTATTTTGATGGAGGTTGCCCACATTAATAATTAGATTTGCCGTTAAGATTCTTAATTATTTGTCGGATATTCCTAACCAAGATTCTTCAAAGCTCATTCTTTGCTCTGCATTACGGAGAAAATAACCGCTCATCATTGCCGATGCCAATAAACGTCCCAAGCTTTCACGATTGGTTTCGATCGCTACATCAAAATTTTCTCTGGGCAAGTTACCTAATAACCCCGTAATGTTATGTTCGATAATTTGAAAAACCTCTTGAGATTCTGGCTTGGAGAGTTGAGCGATAGTATCTGGACTGAGAGATTGAACATAATGCCATAGTGAATTATGATCTTGGCTGTGCTTAAAGGCGTTTTGGGAAATATTCTCGTTTTTCACTTTTTTACCCTCTTGATTGGAATTATTTAAAGCTGCCAATCATAGTTGATTAACGCTCACAGATTACTCTATTTATTTAATCATTTTAAGATTAATTAGCGGTTACGTAGAACCGAACTACTACCGCAGAGTTTTCCGCTCAATTCACTATTAACTAACTTTGCTGATGCAGTCGCCCCAGGCGTAAAACGTCACCCAAAGGTCTATTTTCTTGGTTTTATGGTAACAAATTGCAGTCTTCAATGGTATATCCGTAGATGTATCCGCTATAGACACCTTCGGACGATGCCCTAAAGGATAAGCTTCGAGACCGAAGGGAATCCTTTAGGGCAAATGCTTTAGCATACCGCTCCGAGACCGAAGGGAATCCTTTAGGGCATATGCTTTAGTATAAGCGGAGCGTCCGTCCTACGCGTCGCGAAGCGGCTTGCCCTAAAGGACTCCTAAAGGATACACCTTCGGATATAACTTCGTGTCGCACTTATCGCATTGAGTGTACCCGATATTGGCTGACTTTAGGCAGAGGTATTACTCATTACTCGGGAAATGGAGGCGGAATTCAACAGCAGCTTGCCTAATCGATCCCCAATGCACTCAAGATTTTAGCTAGCAAGATACTCACGAATTGATATTTTCCGCTTACGCAATTTAGACAAAGCTTCTCGCTCAATTTGTCTAACTCGCTCACGACTGATACTAAGACATTCCCCTATTTTAGCCAAGGTCATTGGCTTACCATCAGCTAAACCAAATCTCAGACAAATTACCTCTCTTTGTTGAGGCGTTAAATCTGCCATCAGCTTTTCTAAGTCTCTTTTGAGAGAGGAAGTCGTGGCATAATCTTCAGGAGACTGTCCCGAATCTTCGAGCATATCGCCAAGCTCAGTATCGTTATTATCGCCGACTCTAACGTCTAAAGAAATTGGCTGACGAGATTTTTCTAGGTAATCTCGCACCTGCTTAGGCGTAAGCTCTAACTCTTGGGCTAACTCAGTGATAGTAGCAGTTCTACCTTTCTGTTGCGCGAGTTGTCTTTGAGCTTTCTTAATTTTGTTGAGCTTTTCTGTAATGTGAATTGGCAAGCGAATGGTACGACCTTTTTCGGCGATCGCTCTAGTGATTGCTTGGCGAATCCACCAGTAAGCATAGGTACTAAAACGATATCCTTTGGTAGGGTCAAATTTTTCTACTCCTCTTTGCATCCCAATTGTTCCCTCTTGGATTAAATCCAATAGATCGAGGTTGCGCTTGAGATACTTTTTGGCAACGGAAACTACTAAACGCAAGTTTGCCTCTACCATTTTGCGTTTGGCTGAATCTCCTGCTTCAATTGCAGCAAGTAGCTTATTTGGGCTAATTTGAGCAGCTTTAGCCCATTCTTCAACAGTTGGTTCTTCGCCTAGTTCTTCGACTAGAGATTCTTTGACCTTGGTTAAAGCGATCGCTTTCTGCACTCTTTTGGAATATAGAATTTCTTCCTCATGAGTTAGTAAAGGAACGCGACCTATTTCTTTAAGATAGCTTCTAACTAAATCGTTAGATTTTTGTGCTGTTTTCATGACGCGGTTGGCTATGAGATGTTGATTGTGTAAGAAGAAAATTCTGTTTTGTCAAAACCCAGAGTTTTGTAAGGATCTGTGTGTACTTATATTAAAAAAAGTTAGCTATGTTTCAAAATGTTACGCTGTGGTGTAACTTAACTTCTGCTTACATCTTAGCTCCAATGGTCGATAACAGCTCGTTATTAAGCATTTTCATGGAATTAAACTAAACCCTTAATCTCACTCTTTAATCTTTACAATACACGATTTTCGTTAACTTCTGTAAATTTTTATTAGATATCCGAGTTAATTTTTGATTTGGCTCTATCTGGTACGAAGCTTTGCTACTCAACATCATACAGACAAGACACGGTTCAAAATGCAACACTGATGACAAATTGACCAACGGTCCGTGCCGTCTCCGTCGTTTTATATGCCCGTGCATGATATGCCCGTGCATGATTCACGGATAAACCGCACTCCGCCCTTCGGTCTCGAAGCTTATCATGCACGGACTAGCTTCGCGTGACGCGAACTTCTAATCCTTTAGGACGCGGAGCGGTATTTTTTAGGACGGCGGAGTAATCTGTGACTCCGAGCGGATTTTTCAACTAATTTAAAGAGCGATTAGAGATTGGGACATTCAGACTGTTACTTTGACTTCAAACCGCAATTGAAAATACTCTTGAAAATACTGTTGATTTTTGGTTGGTCTCGATACCAACTTAAGCTTAAAATGTTTGTTATCCTAATTAATTTTGGTAAATTGAAGTTGGTTTGTTTAGTCAACAGCCGCACTCAAGATCGAGCTGGTTTGAACCAAAAAAGCGATCGCTCGCCATCTGAAGGCAATTAAATTCATAGTTCAATTACATTCCTCTACTGAAAATATTACTATATCAATTGGGTTGATAAAGCTGTAAAAATAATTAAGCGGAGACGAGAACTCTTATTAAAGAGGATTAGAATCTATGAAAACACCTCAAGTTGCTGCCTTTGGTTCTTGGAAATCTCCTATAACCTCAAATTTAATAGTTTCGCAAACTATCGGGATCGGTGGTATTGCAGTTGAGGGCGAAAAAATCTACTGGGTGGAAAACCGCCCTCAAGAACAAGGTAGAAATTTAATTGTTGGCTATCACAATCAGCATGAGCAAAATATCACTCCTGCTCCCTTTAGCGTTCGTAGCAAAATACATGAATATGGCGGAGGGGCTTTTGTTGTCGAACAAAATACAATTTATTTTTCTAATTACCAAGACGGTAGAATTTATCAACAGGTAATAGGCAAACAGCCTAATCCACTAACTAACAAATTACACCAACGCTATGGGGACATAATAGTAGACCAAGACCGAAATCGCTTAATCTGTGTCTGTGAGGATCACCAGGCTGATGCTGAAGCTAATAATAATATTGTAACTATTAATATTAGTACTGGCAGAATCCAAAATTTAATCGCTGGCAGTGATTTTTATTCTTCTCCTCGTCTAAGTTCTGATGGTCAACAGCTAGCCTGGCTGAGTTGGGATCATCCTAATATGCCTTGGGACAGTACCTATTTATGGTTAGCCAAGATCGACGCAAACGGCTTGCTCTTTGAACCCAAGATTGTTGCTGGGGGAAAGGCAGAATCGATTTGCGAACCAAAGTGGGGTAGCGACGGTACGCTATACTTCTGTAGCGATCGCACTAACTGGTGGAATATCTATCGACGCAATCGAGATGGTCAAGTCGAAATTTTACACGAAAAGGCGGCAGAATTCGCCTATCCTCATTGGGTGTTTGGCTTGTCTACCTATGCTTTAGTCGGAAATGAGCGTCTGGTGTGTGCTTATTCGTCGGAGGGTTGCTGGCATTTAGGCATAATTGACCTCAAAACTAAACAGTTTAAAGAAATTAAAACCAGATTTACTAATCTTGGCGATCTTCAAAGTAGTAGTAGTGGTTTTGTTGTCTTCATCGGCGGTTCACCTACAGAAGCTACCGCAGTAATTAAGTTAAATTTGGATACGCAAACACAACAAGTACTGAAGCGGACAGGAGATCTTAAGATTGAACCTGGCTATCTGAGCTTGCCAGAAGCGATCGCCTTTCCCACAACAGATGATTTAACTGCTTATGCTTGGTACTATCCCCCTCAAAATCAAGACTATATTGCATCACCTGGAGAGCTTCCCCCTTTGGTGGTCAAAAGTCATGGTGGACCGACAGCAGCAGCTTCAGTGGATTTAAACCTGCGAATTCAGTATTGGACTAGTCGGGGATTTGGCTATTTGGACGTTAATTATGGTGGCAGTATTGGTTATGGTCGTAAGTATCGTCAAAGACTAGATGGCAAGTGGGGCATTGTTGATGTGGATGATTGCGTTAATGCTGCTAAATATTTGGTCGATCAAAGACGGGTAGATGGCGATCGCTTAGTAATTACAGGTAGCAGCGCAGGAGGATATACTACTCTGGCAGCTTTGACTTTTCGCGATACCTTTAAAGCAGGGGCAAGCTACTATGGCGTAAGCGATTTGGAGATTTTAGCCAGAGATACTCATAAATTTGAATCTCGTTATCTGGATGGTTTAGTCGGCAAATATCCTGAACAGCGAGCTATTTATCAAGAGCGATCGCCAATTTACTTTACCGAACTTTTGGATTGTTCCGTAATTTTCTTTCAGGGTTTGGAGGACAAGGTAGTTCCGCCCAATCAGGCAGAGATGATGTTTCAAGCGATTAAACAGAAAGGTTTACCCGTGGCTTATATATCTTTTGAGGAAGAAGCTCATGGCTTTAGAATTGCGGACAATATCAAAAAGGCTCTAGATAGTGAATTTTATTTTTATGCTCGTATCTTTGGGTTTGAGCCAGCCGATCCAATTGAACCAATAGAAATCATTAATTTAGCTTGAAAATTTTCAGCTCTCTTCTATTTAGCTCAAGTTAAAAATAGTTAAAATATGTCGATCAACCAGGTGTTTTTGTACGTACCAAATATTATTGGCTATCTTAGATTTGGGCTTTATTTAGGCAGCTTTATTGGTCATAGTTTAGGAAACTGGCAATTGTGTATTGGCCTATATGCGATCGCCTTTATTTTAGATGAATTCGATGGTCGTGCTGCTCGTGCCTATAACCAAAGCAGTAATTTTGGTGCAGCCTTAGATATGGTGGCCGATCGTTCTGCTACTGCGGGCTTGTGTTTGATTTTAGCCCAGCTATATCCGAATTATTTATTAGCTTTTATTGGCGCGATCGCTCTTGATATTAGCAGCCATTATTATCTAATTTACGCTACGGGAATGCTAGGGAGAGCCAGTCACAAGGATTCTGCCAAGTGGTCAACTAATGGGCTGCTTAAACTATATTACGGCAGTAAATCGTTTATGGGTTTATTAATTGCAGGTAATGAGCTTTTTTATATTTTGCTTTATCTTAATTTTTACCTGGTTGGACTGAGCTTTAGCTTAACTGGTTGGCATATAAATCTTTGGCAATTATTGCTTATATTTTGCTTACCTATTTACCTATTGAAACAAGCAACAAACGTTTTACAGTTGCAAGCTTCGGCTCAAGAAATAGCCAAATTAGATTTAATTCAGAGCCAAGAATATAAACCAGCGATCGACGAATAATCTTGGTATTTCGATGTGCGGGGTAAATAAGAAGTAGACCTTCTATTTACTCCGCCTCGCTTAGTAGTTAATCCAGTGCTTCTAAATAGAAACCTTAGCGATCGACTAAAGCATATTGAACTGCTCACCAGTGACAATATCAGCACTACTGCCATTGGTAATATTGATATCGTTCAAGGTAACTTGTTGACCAAAAATATCTGTCACTAACAAATCTTGTTTCCCACTTATACCACTACTATTGGTGACAAAACGGTTATCAGAGCCACGAGTTAATGGTTTGCTACCGCCGCCTTCTGTCAGCAAATCAACGCTTTCAATCGGGTGACGATGATTGTTTAGTCTGACAGCACCGTAATTAGGATTAGATTCGGCAATTCCTTCTACGACAATACCTTGACCAATAGTGTAGCCATAGGGAGTTTTAAAGTTATTGCCTGGACTAATCAATTCGTATTCGATATTTACTATGCCATCAACAGGATCGGCAACTTGAGCAAATGCTTCCCCGCTCAAATCCAAGCCATCGGCACGTTCAACCAAATGGTCAGAAACCTGAACTACAATCGGAGCGTCTCCTGCTCTTTGTTCTGGTCCAGATACTTTTAAGAAAGCTCCACTAGCTTCCGAGCCATTCCACTGCACATTGTTAATCGCAGTAATTCCTTCTAAAGCGGCTCCCGTAAGATTATCATACCCTGAGTTGCCTTTGCCACCAGCGGGGTTGGCTGCATCGTAGAAGGTAGCTCGTCCTTGATAAGTTTTATTTAAAGCTAGATTGTTATCTAAACTAGGATTTGAGTCGGTATAAATGCTGTCGCTACTGCTAGGGCTATCAGACGATCCTTGGATATCAAAGTTTTTTGGAGCGGAGCCATCACCATTACTAGTAAAGTTGACGGTGACAGTTTCGCCAGCCTTGATTTCTCGATTCCAAGATTCATGTTCAATAGTGTAGCGTCCGTTATCTTTTCCTACTATTTCAGCATTCGAAATTTCGGTGATTTGATCTGATAAATTGAACTTTAAATCCCAACTATCTAAATTGCTGTCACTATTGTTGGTGATGTCAATTTTTCCTTGTTGAATATCACCCCAATCTTCTACGAGTGAATAATCAACATTTATATTTTCAATCGGCATATAGTCAAACTCCCATAGGAAAGTCAGTCGATACACTGCTAAAAACCTAAGGAACGGCCAAGTAACTTTAAGTTATTAGTTGCGAATCGAGTAACTTTTTTTACATAATCACAACGGTTACGTAAGTTAGCAAGAAGAAGTAAATTTACAGAAAAGCTACAAAATAAAGTATTTAATTTAATCTGTCTACTGATATAAATGTTGTTAATTCAATAGTCAGATTTCTTTGTGCAGATTTTTCTTGGGCGATCGCTTAATGAACAGATCGAGATGTTCGATCTGGCTCCAGAAGACCAAAAGCATTGCTACTTCTGATAACTAGATTGAGAATTATTATCGAAACTCCCAAGAACCGAAAACATAACGGATCAAAACGATTAAGACATTTCTTCAAGACTATGAGCAAGGTAAACAAACAGGTAGAGATCAGGGGTAATTCTTACCCAACTTAAGTTTGGGCGATCGCTCTTTCAATTTAGCCTTATGTTCTTATTGTTTATTTCGATATTCCAAACGATGCAATCAAACTACTTTGTGAGTTTCAACGAGGAAATAAGATGCTGGTAATTAAATATAAATTAAATATAATCAATCATAATACGTTGAAAACGAGAATCAAAATGATGCTTTTTCTTTTGGTTACACTTGCTACACAAGACTTGTAGGTTGCTGATATCGTTACTTCCTCCCTTGGCTAAAGGAATAATGTGGTCAATATTTAGTTGTGTTTCTAAGTTGCTTTTACCACAGCTTTGACACTGATAATTATCGCGTTGCAATACATATTCTCTAACGGATTGAGGTAGGTTAATACGTGGTGTTTGAGACATTGTTAAAGATACGTTGGAACATCGCATTTAAGGCAAGGGCAAATCGTGCGATCGCCCTTACGAGATTTATCTATTTAAACCTAAGATATGCTTTGACGAATATCATCTAAAGAGTTGTTATTTTGCAGTACATTGTCATTTTTGATTTCTTCTGGTTCATCAGGACAAAACTCTAAGATTACTCTCATTCTCACCTTGCCTTTTTTCCATTCTCCAGACTGAGGTGTTAAAACTTCAGCTTCAACACCTTGATGCCAAGTACCATAATGAGGTGGAGTTCCTAAACCAGCTTGTTTTAATTTTTCTGACAACTCATTAAGCACTAAATTTATAAAGAATCTGTTTAAACTTTCCATAAACTTGCTGACTCTAAATGTTGTCCCATTATTAAAAGAAACAACTGCACTAGAGTTTTCATGCTCTAACTGTTGAAAATTTATTTCTGAGTTCAGATTAATAATTAAGATAAATTTGTGTAAATAGAAATAGTAGTTCTATTGATTTTCTTGTCTAATATCATCCAGAATAGATTCTGATCGATCGGGAACAAACTGTAAACAGATTTTGATTTTACCTTTTTGCCAGTTTTGATTGGGAGATAACATTTTACAAGGTACTCCTTTATCAATCCATTTTTCTTTTTTGTTGCGATCTATATAATCTCCTAAGCGGTCTAAAAATTCTTCTGCTTTATATGTATGATGATTGAGTAAAACATTATCATCTTTATTATAAATTGAAATTACTTCATCGCCATTAATAAATTTATTTCTTTCTTCCATTATTAACTGCTCCCTAGTTTGTAGTATCTATTTGTTTACGGATGTCATCCAAAGAATTCGTGTTTTTATTATTTTCAACTGCATCAGGTTAAAACTGAATTACGAATTTAATCTTTCTTTTTTGCCAACCTTGATATTCACCGTTTTGTCTTAATACCTCACAGTCAATATGCTGTTCAAAAATCTCTTTATTACTTACGCTTGTATTGCTCTCATCAACATAAGTTTTGTAATCATTACATAGTTGCTCAACTCGTAATGTATCACCGCAGATAAACCTGCCTTCATCATGTTTAAATACAGAAATAACATCATCACGGTTTAAAATTTCTAAATCTTTACTCATAGTTAACTTACCTCACTATTATTAATAATTATCTCGATCTAATTCTTGACGAACATCATCAAGAGGCGATTTTTCTTCAGCTTCATCGGGAATAAATTCTAAGGTAACGTTTATTTTTATTTTCCCTTTTTGCCACCCTTTAGAACCAGCTCTTAATATTTCACATTCTTCTCCTTCATGAAACCAGAGTTTAGTATTTCCCAAACCAGAAATAGAAGAAATATAATTGATAATTGAAGTTAATCCATTAGACTGATTAAAGGATTGTTCAATAACATCTTTTATTTTTTTTACACTAATCCATTTATCAGAGTCTAGGGAAATAACATCTTTTGAATCACATTGATTTAAATGTTCATTAGCGTTTACTTGTAAGTCATATGTTATTTCGTATTGATGAGGTTTTGCCATGATTTGTCTTATTTAATTATTAACTATATATCTGTCGTAGCAGTTACCGAATCGGAATGACTGTGACTTCCGTTGTTGTTAGAAGTTTCGGCTTTGGATTCAATCTCGATCGCTATTTCTCGATTAATAACGGGTAATTGATGTTGAGATAATTGCAGCGATCGCAAGCAATCATTTAACCCATTTACCGCCTGGTTATACTGCTTTATTTCTTGTTCTACCTCTAGCTGTAATTTTTGGTTGTGGGCAATTTTAGTAATAGCTTCTTGTTCTAAAGTTTGTTCTAAAAATGCTCTGGCTTGAGGATAATACTGTAAAATTTTATCTGCTTGTTGTTGTGCCATCGGCAGCAAATGTGTCTTGATTGTTTGGTTAATTGTCTGACGGAAATTACGGCGAATTGTCGTTGAAACTTTTGGTTCAAAATCTAACTTTAATAGTTGACGGATAGCAGGTTCAGCTTCTACCATGCTGGCGCAGTCATATCCTTGAGAAGTTTGCTGTAGCGTCTGACGAAATTGATAGATTGAAAATGTTCCTTCATCGTAGAAGCGGGGGCTTTCCCTAACGTATCGATCGCATTCTGTTTTGGCTTCACTAATCAAAGCATGAATTAACTTGGCTTCTAATTCATCAATCTGTTCTAAAATACCAGTGTCTTCACCCAGTAAGCGATCTAATTGACGATAATATTCTTGTTGTTTAAAGCGATCGCACAGACGCTGACAAAAGTTTTTCACCAAAACTTCTGATGCTTCAACTAATGTCACCTCTAACTCATTAGCTAGGTGATACAAAGCCTCTACCAAGACAGCAATTAAAGGTGCAGTTGCATTACGGGGATGAGATAAAGTAGCGCGACTATAGGCATCCTGTACGGAAAAAGTTTGTAGCAGTTCATCAAGATGGCTTACCATCTGCGCTTTAAGTTTTTGGAAGTCTGATTCAAATTCAGAATCTTGATTATTTACTACCGAATTAACTTCTTGTTCTAAATGCTGCGAGAATTCTTTGCCTATTGTCTGTAACTTCTGATTGAGTAGGGTCAACTCCTGAGTTTTCATTGCCTCAATCTCTTGGGGTTGATTAGTCAACTCTTGTAACTGCTTGAGGTAATGCTGTTTGAGATCGCTACAGATAGGCTTGAGATCTTCAGCCAAGTTGGCAAATAGCTGAGGGCGTTTTTCCTGGGTTAGATAGCGGGTAATAGCACTACGAAATTCTTCTATCCCACTATCAGCAATTAACTGTTCGATCAACGGCGTACCAAATTCACTTAGAATGCGAGTATAGTTTTCATTGGGTGTCTCGTAGCTATGAACTGATACTCTAAAGCTAGTGCGAGTAAGCTTACCACCAGTACAGTATTTATTAAATTCACTCACAAACTGGGGCGTTTCTTCTTCACCACCAACTAATTTAACGCTGTCGGCAAATACGGAATCTAAACCAAAACGATCGCTACTACTGGTAGACTTAACCTGACTACCATAAAATCCTAATAAACCACTGGTTTTATATACTCGCTGACTATCTTTAAACTCAGTTTGAATTAGCCGATCCAATAGTTTACTTAATTGTCCGCCGTACCAAGTCTGATCGATGCGGTTGAAAACATAAAACACGCGTAGCGAAGCCATGCCGTAGGCTTATCGCGTATGCCCATGTGGGACTTCATCTTTTCTAGCAACTCGGTTTCTTCGGAAGTTATTTCTCCAGCCGAAGCTGCTTTAAGCACACAAATCACCGCCGAAGTATCGGGATGTTCGATTTTACTGTAGGTAAGTTCGGCATCTTTTTTAACAGGTGCATCAATACCTGGCATATCAACCAGTACATTACCATCCTGTAGAAGGGGATGATGACAGTAATATTGAACCCTAGTTAGTACGGCACTATTACTACCCCGTCGGGCATAAGTAGCTGCTTGGGATAGATTAGAGAAATTAAATTCCTCCATTGAATAAGTATTATTTTTATTAGCATCGAGGCGATCGCGATTAGCTTCAAATCCCTGTAATAGCAACGCCAAAGCATGAGCCTTTTTTGCCCGATCAGACTTACTCGCGCCACCCTCTTGTTCGATGATTGCCGCGCAGGCTTGATGAAGCAGATCGATGATTTGTGCTTGAGTAATATCATCGGCTGATAATCCTAAATGCTTACATAAGCTAGCAGCTTGTTGCTTAATCTCTGCTTCACTCAGGAAAGTTAGAACCACTCTTTCGGCTTCTGGTTCGGCATATTCAATGTAGCATTCTGTTCCTGTAGCGTGTCCTTCCGCACTGTAAAGCAATTCCCGTTCTAATAGTGCATTAATCAACATCGATTTTCCTGCACTAAACGCGCCTGCAAAAACTATTTCAAACTTTGGGGCGATCGCTTTGGCTAAAGATGCTTCTGCAACTCTAATCTGTTGATTTATATTCGATTTTGGTACTAAATCTAAAATTGCGTTGACGTTATTTGACAACTCAGAACATTGATGAGGAAGGAGCATATATCTAGATAAGTTAAACTACTAAATCTAGAGTTCCCTGGTACTAATTTTAATGATCGATCGCATCGCTTATTTTTTATTTTGTTGAAGTAGCGATCGCATTAATCAACGGTTGCAAAATCATAAGTTTTTTCATGTATCAATGCGTTAAGACAACTGCAAAGTCAACTGGATATCTGACTAAGATCCGATTATAGACTTATTACTCCTCGCTATTAACTATGACTACGGTAACTAATCCGACTCAGCTTAACTCTGGTATTGGCGGTAAAAGCGATCGCTATAATTGGCATTGGCAAGGAAAAAAATATCAAGTCGTTTACGAAACTATCGGACAAGGAAACCCTGTATTATTACTTCCTGCTTTTAGTACGGTTTCTAGTCGCACAGAAATGAAGGGTATTGCAAACATACTCGCTACTCAGTATCAAGTTACGGTTTTAGATTGGTTGGGTTTTGGCGAGTCGGAATGCCCTCGTGTAGATTACAGTCCAGTTTTATTTCAGCAATTATTAGCAGATTTTGTCGAAGCAGTTTTTAATCGTCCAATTATCTTAATTGCTGCTGGTCATGCTTCAGGATACGCTTTAAAACTAGCAAAACTACCAGGTATTGTATCTAAAGTTATTTTAATCGCTCCTACTTGGCAAGGCCCTTTAAGAGTTATGGGTTTACCCGATGGGATGAGAAATGGGGTTAAAAACTTAGTGCGATCGCCCTTATTAGGACAAACTCTGTACTATCTCAACACTACTCCTTCTTTTCTGCGCCTAATGTATAAACGCCACGTCTATGTAGATGAGACGAAACTAACTCCCGAATTTATCGCCCAAAAACAGCAAATTACCTCGAAAAACGGTGCAAGATACGCCCCTGCTGCTTTTGTCACTGGTGCGATCGATCCTGTGACCAATAGAGAGGCATTTTTACATCTTTTATCCTCTGTATCTATTCCTGTATTAATCATTCTGGCGGAAAATGCACCACCTAAATCGAAAGCGGAAATGAGCTCCATGGCAGAATTAGAACAGATGCAAACAGTTAGATTAAATGGAACTTTAGGTATTTATGAAGAATATTCTGAAGCAGTAAGTGAAGCGATTCAGAATTTTATTTAGCGATCGCCCTTGGTCTTCCTACGGTTTTGCATATAGTGTAGTGATTAAAATGGATCGATCATTTACATTTCTCTTTTGACGTTTAAGAAGTAAACTCAGCCAACTTGTCTTCTAATTCCTTAATCTTGGCTAATAAAGGACTAGTTATTGCTGCTACTTCTGCTTCGGAATACTTGAGCGGAATATGTTGAGGACAATTCCAACTCATTGCCTCAATGGTAATTATTATGCCTCGCTCGACTTGGGCAGGATAATCTGGCATGGTTAATTGAGCTAGCAATTGTGGATCTTGATCTACTATTTTGGCTCGTCCCCAAATCTTTAAACGACGACGGTGAGCATAATCCATTAAGAATAAAAAGACGCGATCGCATTCAATGAGATTACCAACACTAATATATTGCAAATTGCCTTTAAAATCGGCAAAACCCAAAGTCTTTTTATCAATAATCTTTAAAAACCCTTTTGCTCCTCCTCGAAACTGAATATAAGGATAGTTATTACTACCAATAGTTCCTAAATAAAATCCATCTCTTGCTTGGATAAATTCGCTTTCTAGCTCTGTTAAAATATCTTCGCTAATATCTTGTTGAGCAAAGTTTTCATAAATTTTGCGCGACCCATAACGAGTTTGGGCAGTTTTTACTCCTGGAGTAAAAGCAATTTCCGTAAATTTTTTCCTCATAATATTATCCCATTGATTTTTTAGGCTGTAATTCCAGGCATAGCTATAAATCTCGGTAATTGTTTAAGGCGATCGCACCAAGCTAAGATATTTGAATAGGGTTCGAGAGAAATTTTGCCATCGGCTGCCAAAGCTACATAAGGAAATACGGCAATATCTGCAATCGTCGGATGTCCTAATTCTAACCACTCTCTATCTGTTAGATGCTGCTCTAGTTGCTGAAGCATAAAAGTAGCTTGTTGGGTGGCAAATTCAATATTGACGTATTGAGCGTTAAATAGATGAAACCTGCGAGCAAATTCTACTCCCTGACGAATTTCACCTGCACTTGTTGACAGCCAGCGCACAATTCGACTCCAAGATTCTGCTTCGGTGGGTAGCCAGGTTCGATCTCCATATTGCCGTGCTAGATAAACTAAAATTGCTTGAGCATCAGGAATTATTTTATCGCCGTCAATTAAAACAGGAATTTGTCCTAAGGGATTGAGTTGTAAAAATTCAGCAGATTTATGTTCCTCTGCCATCAAGTCTACAGGTACAAGCTCATACTCTAAACCAAGTAAAGCTAGCAACAGTCTGACTTTATAACAGTTGCCAGATAATTCCAGGTTAAAAAGTTTAATTGTCATGATTAAATTTTGTACCGAACGTTTGGTCAATAAATTAACTGTACCGATTGTTCGATAAAATGTCAACAGTAACCTCAAATATTGATTTATGTCCCAGTATGTCTAAAGAACAAGCTATCGCTAAACTGATTCCCATTTTTAGACAATATGGTTATGAAGGAACTACCCTGTCAATGCTGGCTAAAGCCACAGGTTTAGGGAAAGCCAGTTTGTATCATCATTTTCCCCAAGGCAAAGAAGGGATGGCTGCTGCGGTAATCGACTACATTAATTGTTGCTTTAGGGATACAGTCTTAAAACCCTTAAAAAATCAGGATAAACCTGCCAAGAAAATTCATAAGATGTGTCACAGTCTGAAAGAGTTTTATCGCAATGGCAGAGATGGTTGTTTCTTAGCAATTATGTCTTTTGGAGAAGCTGACAATTTATTTCATGCTCAAGTCAAGCAGCGACTTCAAACTTGGCTCGATACTTTAGCTCAGGTACTAATTGAAGGAGGTATTGAGCCAGAAATAGCCAAGTTGCGATCGCAAAATGCGATTATGCAGATTCAAGGAGCATTAATTTTAGTCAGAATTTTAGATGATACCGCACCATTTGAACGAGTAATTGCCAATCTTCCAGAGGAATTGCTTTCTGTTTCTAAGCTTTGAATTTTTTTGGACGACGGTTTTCAACTATACGTCCGTAATCTAATCCAATAGATAAATTGGCCGATCTTCTAAATAAGCTGTCAATAAAACAAGTCTTTTCTCTGCCCTTAGGATAATTTAATAACAGAAGAGAAAAAAGTAATTGTAAAATTACGTAGGCGATCGCCGCAATTGTAATACTATTTATATAGCCTATTAAAAAAGGTTAAAATTGATTTACTAATAAGTTTAAAAGTGGAAACTTTTCCCAAATTCCTCCTTGCTCAAACCAAAATAAAATTTCTCCCCCCTCATAGTTGAGGGGATAGAGAGAGCAAAATTAAGCTTTAAACTTCTCGGTAATCCGTTTCATTGCCTCGTTAACGTTTTCCCGACTATTAAAAGCAGAGATACGAAAATAGCCTTCCCCTGCTGCACCAAAGCCCGATCCAGGTGTCCCGACTACGTTACAGCTAAACAGCAATTTATCAAAGAAGTCCCAGCTAGATAAACCATTGGGAGTTTTTACCCAAACATAAGGTGCATTTGTGCCACCATATACGTCAATTCCTGCTGTGGTAAGCTGTTCGCGGATAATTTTGCCATTTTCTAAATAAAAGCTAATTAACTCTTTAATTTGTGACTGTCCCGCTTGAGAATAAACCGCCTCTGCACCTCGTTGGACGATATAAGACACACCATTAAATTTAGTCGCCTGACGACGATTCCAGAGTTGCCACAGCTTCACATCGGAACCATCAGTTGCTTTACCCATTAAGTTTTGGGGAACTACGGTAAAGGCGCAACGAGTTCCTGTAAAGCCAGCATTTTTCGAGAAAGAACGAAACTCGATCGCACAGTCTTTTGCCCCTTCGATCTCATAGATGGAGTGAGGTAAATCTGGATCGGTAATATAGGCTTCGTAAGCTGCATCATACAGAATTAATGAGCCATGTTGTTTAGCGTAATCTACCCAGGCTTGGAGGTGTTCTTTGGTAGCGGTTGCACCTGTAGGGTTGTTAGGAAAACAGAGATAGATTAAATCTACTTTTTCACTGGGAATTTCCGCAGTAAAGTTATTATCCGCACTGATCGGTAAATAAACTAAACCTTCATACTTACCGTCTTTGGCTTCCCCTGTATGTCCTGCCATCACGTTAGTATCGACATATACGGGATATACAGGATCGGTAACAGCAATCTTGTTATCATTGCCAAAAATATCGAGAATATTACCGCAATCGCACTTAGAACCGTCTGAGATAAAGATTTCGGACGCATCTATCTCACAACCGCGGGATTGAAAGTCATGTTGAGCAATTTTGTCTCTTAACCAGAGATATCCCTGTTCTGGGCCATATCCTTTAAAGGTGGCGCGATCGCCCATTTCTTGTGTTGCTTTAATTATCGCATCACGACAGGCAGCAGGTAAGGGTTCGGTGACATCTCCAATCCCTAGCTTAATGATTGGTGCATCAGGATGATCTGCCGCAAAAGCACTGACTCGACGGGCAATTTCAGGGAACAAATACCCTGCTTTGAGTTTGAGATAATTATCGTTTATGGTTACCATTGATTCTTTGCTACAAACGCCACTTATAAAGCTTACTGTTATCTGGCAAGTTTGGATCGCGTTTTTTTTGCAGCTATTAGCTATTAGCTTTAGATTTCCTCACAAGCTTAGATAGATCTTTTGTTTAGAAATTTGAATTTAATTTGTTTCAGAAAAATCTTATTCGCTATTTCTTCTTCTTCGCCACATTTTATCAAGCGTCATTGGAAGCCAAATAGGCGAAGATATGATTGCTAATATGAATGATAGAATTGCCACAATTAACCAGACTATAACAAATAGGTAAGATTGTGGTTTTCCCCTGGTTGCATAGCCCATTAATTTGCCCATCAAACCGAATTTATCCCAAGGTGGAATAGAGGTTATATTTTGTAGTGTAGATTCCATTCGATCTAAACCTTCATCAGACATTTGAGCAGCATGAGAAATATACGAATATAAAGGATCGTTCTCTGTTATATCTAATTCTTTCGCTAGTCTAAATGATTGCTGCTGCGCTAAAAATCCTTCACGAACTTTACCGTTAAAAGGATAGACAAAAGCAAGTTCAAACAAAGTATATATTTGATATTTTTTATCTTATGTTTCTCGATAGATAATTAGGGCTGTTTCATAATTAGTTAGTGCTGGTTTGTACTCTTTTAACTGAGCATAAGCTTTTCCTCTTAAAAAGAAAGCATAACCATCGCGATCGCTATTTTCAATAATATAGTCTAAATTATTGATTGCTTCTCAATATTGCTGTTGCTCGATCTGCACTTTAGCTTCCTGAATTAAGCGATTATATTCTTCTGAAAAATAGTTGTTTTGTTGAGACATAGTTTCTTAAACTTTAAAATAAAACGCGCAAATTAGCCTACGCGAGTGCATCTTATAACTCAATTATAAATATCGATTAAATTTAATCTATGTTTGGATATTAACTCAGTAAAACTTCGCTGATCTTTCCTGCTTCTACTGCTAAAATTTGCGAGTCTTTAATCCAATCGTGATTAAAGGTATCGATATGGGTAGTAGTAATAATAGTTTGAAAGCGATCGCCAATTACTTCTAAAAGCTGTTTCTGACGATTAGGATCTAGTTCTGCTAACACGTCGTCTAGCAGCAATAGGGGTGATTCTCCCACGACTTCTTCAATTAGTTTTAATTCGGCTAACTTTAAAGCTAATACTAGGGTGCGCTGTTGTCCTTGAGAGCCATAATAACGAGCAGGGGTTTGGTTAATCGTAAACTCAATCTCATCGCGATGCGTCCCCACGACGGTTTTTCCCTGGTATTGTTCGATCGTACGACGCTCTTCGATTTTATTTAAAAAAGCCTGCTGTACTTTAAGGGGATCGTCTTCTGTCCACTCTACATTAGGAAGATAGTTAATTTCTAACAATTCCGTTTCGCCACTGATGCGCTTGTGCCAAAATTGAGCAACAGGAGCTAGTCTAGCTATTATTCTGGCACGCCGACGCGCCACTCTAGAACCCGCTGCTGCTAGCTGTTCGTCCCATAATCTTAGCTCTGGTTCATCGTCTTTTGATTCTGTCGAATTCTCTTGATTCTGTCGAATCTTCTTGAGCAAAGCATTGCGCTGTTTTAATACTTGGTTGTACTGCTGCAAAATACTGGAATATACAGGCTCTAATTGAATTAATAAGCCATCAATCCAGCTACGCCGCGAGTCTGGCGCACCTCTAACTAAATCTAAATCTAAGCTGGAAAACTGTACTGCATTGAGTATCCCCAAAAAATCTAATTGACGGCGCAGATTTTCTCGGTTTACTGCTACAGTACGTCTTCCCTGCTTACGGAATACTATACTTAATTCGCTAGTCCCATAAGTACGTTCAACTGTTGCTCCAACTTGACCTATACTGGCAGAATCTAAGACCAATTCGCGATCGCGAGTAGCACGATGACTTTTAAGACTAGCAAGTAGCTCTACTGCTTCTAATAGGTTCGATTTTCCTTGAGCATTATTACCAACTAAAATTGTTTTCTGAGCTGTAAACTCTATCTGGCGATCGACATAATTGCGAAATGAGCGCAGATGCAAACTTTTTAAATACATTTATTAGCCAAGATGAAGAACAGAATTTCAGTTACTTAGTTACCAGCGAATAACAGACTTATCTTCCCTCATCCTTTTAAGACTACTCTCCTACAGAACTAGAGGCAAATGTTTGTTTATCTACCTCAGCTAGCTTTTCTTTATCCTTACGACGTTTTTTTGCATAAAGCTGGATACTTGCGACCATGGTTAAAACTAAGCCTGCTACCAGCCAAGTAGTGGCATCTAAGGGTAAATTATTTTTAAATACTGCCAACAGTACTATTAATACTAGTAAAATTGTTGGTGCTTCATTTAAAGCTCGAAACTGTTGTCCTGTCCACTGACATTCCCCCGCAGCCAGTTTTTTCATGATGCTTTTGCAAAAATGATGGTAGCCAATCAGCAAAATGACAAAAGCTAACTTGATATGTAGCCAGGTAGATTTGAGAATTTCTGGTTCAGTAGAAATCAAACCAATTGCCATCGCCACCGTCAAGATCATTCCTGGAGTGGTAATAATACTATAGAGACGTTGCTCCATTATTTCATACTGCTTTTTAAGAATGCTGCGTGCAGGTTCGGGTTCTTGTTCTGCTTCTGCATGATAGACAAACAGTCGCACTAGGTAAAACAGTCCTGCAAACCAAACTACAATTCCGATTAAGTGAAACGCTTTATACCAGTAATAAGCCATAAAAAAATATCTTGATTCAAAAATTCTTCCTTATGTAAATGAAGTGTATATTTTCTCGCGTCACGCATTACAACTACGCAATAAAATTTTAAGGAATTGTCTGACTTTTGGGCAGAGCGAGCAATGAGATAACGGGACTGGCCAGATTTGAACTGGCGACCTAGCGCTTCAGATTGGTGTGAGTTTCCCCACTCTCTGGACTATTCCTTCACCCTAGGTAATTTACCTTTAGGTGGTGGCCGTTATGTTGCAGACAGTTATGAATGCCGATTAGATTTGGCTAGTTCTGTTCCTGTTTTTAAATCTGCAACCAGTCTCTGCACCTTCTCTACCAGGAATTATAGAGCTTGGCTCAAGATTACCTTGATTGCGTCCTGCAACTTTAGGCTTCCTTGAATTTGACCACATTCATCCATGAAGTTTCCCTCATGATGCCCGATGCTTCAGGAGGCGCTTGCTCTATCCTACTGAGCCACAGCCCCTTGTTTATCTCAAAGACACTCCATCACTAACATAAACTAAGACTACAAAGCCAAAACGAGCCGTGATATTTATGTATATAAAACTTTACTAGATTAATAAATATTGCAACATCGTTTCATACTTCTATTATCTAAAAGAAATAAATTTATCATCGATCCAGACAAATACATCAAAAATTCAGGAGAAAAAATGACTTATTTAACTTTATTAGCTGCTGCTCAACTACCTCATACCGTATCTTGGAGTCCCAAAGTAGCTATTGTAATGATTGCCTGCAATATTTTCGCGATCGCCTTGGGTAAACTTACAATTAAATATCAGAATGCTGGTCCTCAATTGCCTTCTCCCGCTTTATTTGGTGGGATGGGAGTGCCTGCTTTGTTAGGTACTACTAGTCTTGGTCATCTTTTGGGTGCTGGGGTAATTTTAGGACTAGCTAATGCTGGCGCACTGTAATATCTAATATTTTTAAAGTTAGTTATCAAGGATTAGTTGTTTGGCTTGGTCTTCTAGCAAAACAATCGATTAATTGCTAGTCTGAACTACAAACTTCTAATCCACTTATTTAATCTTGTAAGCAATATCGTTGTCTGAACTATCTCTTCAGCTTCAGGCACATAGACGCTATTTATAAGGTTTTGTCTTCTTGGTAATTTGCAATTAATCGATTGTTTCGCTCAAAAACGTCTATCCCTTCAATTTCCATATTGCCCAGAATAGCTTAAAACTCTACTGTTTTCAGACGGAATGTAAATTAGATATTTTCGGGGATTATCATCAATACTAAACAAGAAAAGTGGTTTTCAGGGATTTCTCGTATTTACAGGCTGGAAAAACAAGAGTTATTTTGTAGGTTAGTTTGTTATGTAAATTACAGCTAACACGTACTTGTCTAGTTAAATAAATTAATTTATTAATAGCTCTATTGAATTACATCTCTTTTAAAAAAACTTAAATTAAACTTATATTCGCCAAATTGATCAAAGTCGTACGAACTAAGATGATATTTTTAGCTACCAGCTGAGGAAACAGTTTTGAGTTTATTTTCTCAAGAAAAAGCCAATAATTCACTATCAATATATTGGTACATAATTGCTGGTGGATTAAGCAGTTTTGTGATGGTATTTTTGATCCACAAAAGTTTGCCGCTTAACAGTCAAAAAGCTCAAAAATATCATCGTGATATTCAAACAGCTCAACAGGAAGTATTTGAGTTAGAAAAGTATATCATTAGAAGCCCGTCTTCATTTTCAGAAGAGCTAGGGGATAGTATTAGTTCACAAATTGATACTGTCGATGCAGCTACTCAAGCTTTGCAAGAAATACCTGACTTTTTGACTCGACAAAAACAAAATAGTTTAAAAAGTCAGTTAGAAACCCAAAAGGAATTATTAATTTCTCAGCTTCAATCTATAAATCTGCTAAAAAATGCCAAATCAACATTCAATCAATCTTGTTTACGTATACCTAAGCTGAAAAATAAAATAGTTGAAAATCCTGAAATATTTGGTAGTAATATTGTTGCAGGAAGTGAATTGTTGGTGTTGAGCGATGATTTATTGGCTAATTCTCTTAAATATTGCCAAAATTCTGAGGAAGATTTAAAACTAGCTATTGAAAACAATCTTGAGCAAATCGAGCTGATTTTTCGACAACAGCCAATCAGAAAAAATAAACTTATTATTACCGAATTGATTAATTATAGTACAAAGATTTTAAACCAAAATCAAGTAATTGATGCTATCTACGCTCAAATTCAATTAGAATCGATAAATAAACAGCTGCAAGCAATAGAAATAGACTATCTCGACCAGTATCAAAAACAATTACAAAAAATCAATAATTATCGTTTAATAGGTTTCTTATTATTTTTGTTGATTGTCGTATTTATCGCTTATAAAATTATCGGCAATTTAACCCGAACTAATCGTAATATTGTCAAAATACTCGAAGGTTTTACCAAGGAACTAGAAACCAAAGTAGAGGAAAGAACTGCTCAGTTGGAAGAAAGTATCGAAAATACAGAAATTTCTCTGGCGCAGGCGCAGAATGCTAACAAAGCTAAAAGCAGATTTTTAGCAAACATGAGTCATGAATTACGGACACCTCTTAATGCTATTTTAGGGTTTACTCAATTAATGACTCGTGATGCCTCTATTGGTCTTGAACAACAAGAAAATCTCAATATTATTAACCGTAGCGGAGAACATTTATTGAGATTGATTAATGACATCTTAGAAATGTCAAAAATAGAAGTAGGACAAATAACTCTCAATGAAAGTCAGTTTGATTTGCATCTAATGCTAAAAAGCATTGAAGAAATGTTGCGTTTAAAAGCAGAGTTCAAAAGTTTAAATCTGTCCTTTAATATAGCTAGCAATGTACCTAAGCAGATTTATACAGATGAAGGAAAACTGCGTCAGATCGCGATCAACTTGCTAGGTAATGCGCTTAAATTTACCGACAAGGGGACAGTTACTTTAACGGTTGAAGTAGAAGATAACCTCGAATTTCTATTTTCTGATACTTGTTCTTTATTTTTCTCCGTTGAAGATACTGGGCTTGGCATTGAGTCAGAAGAGATGGAGAAATTGTTTACTCCTTTTGAGCAGACCAAAATCGGGCGTGTTTCTAATGAAGGAACAGGTCTAGGTTTATCGATCTGCTATAAATTTGTCGAGCTAATGGGTGGAGAACTGAAAGCAAAAAGTACTGTCGGTCAAGGCAGCGTTTTCTTCTTTAATATTTTAGTTAGAGTACAGGATACGTCTGCTGCCCAAATAGTTAGACCAGCTGAAATCCAACAGCGAAAAATTATTGGTTTGGCGACAAATCAGGATAAGTATCGTATTTTGGCGGTGGATGATGTAGAAGTTAGCCGTTTGTTACTAAAAAAACTATTAACAGGAATTGGTTTTCTGGTAGAGGAAGCGGGAGATGGTCAACAAGCTTTAGATCTCTGGCAGACATGGCATCCTGACTTGATTCTAATGGACATGAGAATGCCGATCCTTGATGGTTATGAAGCAACCAAAAGGATTAAATCTCAAGCCCAAGGCAAAGAAACGGTGATTATTGCTCTGACAGCAAGTGCATTTGAAGAAGAGAGAGTCGTAATTTTATCGGCTGGCTGTGATGACTTTATGCGTAAGCCGTTTCACGAAGCTGAACTATTGGAAAAAATCGGTCAGTATTTAAATGTTGATTACCTTTACGAAGATACAGTTGATGTGTCTTTAGAACAGGAATTGCTGCTAGAAGAATTGACCAGAGAAAGTCTGTCTGTTATGCCATCACATTGGCGATCGCAGTTATACGAAGCAGCAGCTCAAGTTGATAATCAGGAGATATTCCAGCTTTTAACCGAAATTCCCGATGAATACGAATCTTTGGCTAAGAGATTAGAAGACTTGGCAGAACAATTTCGCTGTGACAAAATTATTGACTTAGCTAAATCTTCTGATTAATGAACATATTCCCTTTGGAACAAACCAAAGCCAAAATTTTAGTGGTAGATGACAAACCTGAAAATATTCATCTACTTTCTGATGCCTTGAGCAATCAGGGATACGATATCAAAGGGGTGGTTAACGGAACAATGGCTTTGATAGTAGCTAATACGGTAATCCCAGATTTAATCCTCTTAGATGTTGTGATGCCTGGCTTAGACGGCTATCAAGTTTGTGAACAGCTAAAGGCAAATGAAGCAACCCACAACATTCCCATTATCTTTTTGAGTGCTAGTAACAACTCAGTAGATCGCATCAAGGCATTAAGTGCTGGTGGAGTCGATTACATCAACAAGCCATTTCAAATCGATGAAGTACTGCTGCGAATTAGAAACCAGTTAAAGCTCCAGGCTGCTCAAACAAAGATCTTAAAGTTCAATACTGAATTAGAGCTGCGAATCCGAGAGCGCACGGCTCAGCTAGAAGCAGCTAATCAAGAATTAAAACAGGAAGTAAAAGAGCGTCGGGAAGTCACGAAGCTGCTGCAAGAAAGCGAAGAGAAACTAGAGAGTATTCTTAACTCTTTAGAAGAGGTGGTATGGTCAGCCGATGTAGTGACTAGCAACCTGCTGTTTCTCAATCCAGCAGCCCAAAAAGTTTATGGTCGTCCAGTTGAAGAGTTATTGGATAATCCTGACTTACGTTTAGAGTCAATTCATCCTGAAGATCGCGATAGCGTCAAATCATCCTTAGCTAATTCCTTAAACCAGCTCAGCGATCTTGAATATAGAATTTTGCAGCCTAACGGTGAAATTCGCTGGGTATGGGAACGCAGTCGCTTAATTTTCGACGATACAGGAGCAGCCAGCCGTAGAGATGGCATTATCAGCGATGTTACCGAACGCAAGAAAATTGAATCAGAACTAAGTTACGAAGCCAAGCATGATTCGTTAACCCATTTGCCCAACCGTTCTGCTTTTGTCGAGCGAGTCGAACAGGCACTCTGGCAAAGCCAAAAAGATCCTGAATATTTATTTGCGGTTTTATTTATCGATTTAGATCGCTTCAAAATTGTCAACGATAGTTTGGGTCATTTAGTTGGTGACGAACTATTAATTACCGTAGCTCAAATCTTGTCTGACTGTTCTCGCGATCGCGATTTTGTCGCTCGTCTGGGAGGTGATGAATTTACCATTTTGCTCCACCAAATTCAAGCTGTCGCAGAAGCTAATGCGATCGCTCAAAGAATTAAAGAACAGCTAGCTATACCCTTCTATTTGCAAGGTCATACTGTTTTTACTAGTGCCAGCATCGGTATTGTGGTGGCTGACTACAAATATCAAGACAGTGCTGAAATTTTACGAGACGCAGATCTGGCAATGTATCGTGCCAAATCTCTGGGGAAAGCAAGACATGAAGTATTTCATCAACAGATGTATGCTGAGACAAAACAACTATTAGAAACCGAAAACGACTTACATAAAGCAATTTTACAAGATCAGTTTGTGCTACACTACCAGCCAATCGTCTCTTTAAAAACTGATACGCTACACGGCTTTGAAGCCTTATTGCGCTGGAATCATCCCACTAAAGGTTTAGTTTATCCTAACAAATTTATTCATGTTGCTGAAGAAACAGGATTAATTGTCGCGATCGGCGAATGGGTCTTGAAAGAAGCTTGTCATCAAATGTGTCTGTGGCAAAGCAAATATTCTGGTGCAGCTAACTTAAAAATTAACGTGAATATTGCCAGCCAACAAATTAAAGATCTTAATTTTTTAGATATTTTAGATCAAACTATGGCCAATACAGGATTCTCAGGTCGCTCTTTGCATTTGGAAATTACTGAAACTACTTTGATGGATTACAAACCAGAGACAATTTATTTGTTCCAACAAATTAGGGAAAGAGAAATCAAATTAAACATTGATGATTTTGGCACTGGTTATTCCTCTCTACAATATTTAAAACGCTTTCCGATTAATGTGCTGAAAATCGATCGTTCATTTATTCATGGAATGTTAAACGAACGGGAAAACTTGGAAATCGTTAAGATGATTGTTACTTTGTCTCGAACTTTAAAAATAGATATTGTCGCTGAAGGAATAGAAAATTTAAACCAGCTTAAGGTGTTAAAGGCTTTGAATTGCAAACTCGGTCAAGGATATCTTTTTTCTAAGCCACTAGATCGAGAGTCTGCCGAGCTACTAATTGAGCAATAATCTACAGTACCGCGAATTAGCGAGCTTCAAATTTAGCGGTTTGCTGCTTGTCTGATTGATTAAATATCCTTGGTAGCCGATGCTTAAAACCACAGAGAATTTCCCAAGAAATAGTATCCAGTTTATTTGCCCAATCATCAGCGGTAACTCTTAGATTATTTTCTTGACCGATTAGAGTTACAATCTCACCTGGCTCGAGATCGTGAAGCGAATCTACCTTGAGCATTAGCTGATCCATGGTAATTGAACCAATCTGAGGTACTAACTGACCACAGACGATCGCCTGTAACCGATTTGATAAATTACGGGGAACACCATCTGCATAACCAATACCAACTACAGCAACTTTAGTATCTTGGGAGGCAATAAACTTATGACCATAGCTGACTCCTTCTCCTGCAAGAATGGTTTTGACTTGAGTTATTTTGGCTTTGACCTGTAAAACGGGCTTAAGAGGGATTGTCTGGCGCAAATGAATTGCTGGATATAGCCCATAAAGAGCCAGTCCGACTCTTACCATGTCATAGTGACAGGCGCGATCGCTTAACGTGGCGGCGGAATTGGCTAAATGTAGCTGTGGAGGAACAAAACCAGTATTTTTTAACTGAGCGATCGCCTGGTTGAAGCGTTGATGCTGCAAGTTCATTATGGTGCGATCGCTTTCGTCGGCAGTAGAAAAATGAGAATAAATACTAGCAATCTTTAAATTGGCTCGAGTACAAACTAGCTGCACCAAAGAAGTAGCTTCTTGCCAGTTAGTTCCTAAGCGAGACATTCCCGTATCTAACTTAAGATGTACTGGCAGCGACTTTCCTACCGTGGCTAAGGTAGCATCAAAAGCCAATGCCTGAGCTAAATTACAAATAGTCGGTTCTAATTTCCAGGCTGCTACAGCTTTAATATCTTCAACGGCGTTGATTGCGCCTAAAATTAAAATAGCACTGGTTATTCCTGCTTGGCGTAATTCTACTCCCTCGGCTAAGGTAGCGATCGCTAAACAGTCAGCGCCATTAGCTAAGGCGGTTTTAGCGACAGTAACTGCACCGTGACCATAGGCATCGGCTTTAACTACTGCCATCAATTTTGTCTGAGGCGCAAGATAGTTTTTGAGAGTTTTTACATTATGAGCCAAAGCGGTTAAATCTATTTCGATCCAGGCACGTTGACGGCTTACCAAGAGAGACAAATCATCTTGATGTTCCTGCCCTAAATTTATTTGCTGCTGTTGCCAACCCACCATAGCTAAATTTATTTTCTGTCCCAACTTAAGTAAATATGATTCACAAATTCTAGTCCAGAAATAGATAAGGTCAAGGATGCTGCCAAAATATTGCGCGCATAGTAAACAACAAGCCTAATCAACGTTTCCTAAGTTACATCAATTAGTTCCCCTGTGTTACCATCTCATGTAAATCATCTAAGTCTTTATTATGGGTAAGGTTTTAGTATTGAATGCTTCCTATGAACCCCTTAATATCACTAGTTGGCGTAGAGCAGTGGTATTACTGATTAAAGGTAAAGCAGAACAACTCGAACATCGGGGTCAAATTATCTATAGTGATTTCCCCTTACCAACGGTAATTCGTCTGCGATATTATGTCAGAGTTCCCTATAAAGAAATTCCTTTGACTCGTCGCAATGTACTAGAAAGAGACGCTAATACTTGTCAATATTGTACAGCAAAAGGCGACCAGTTGACGATCGATCATGTTATACCGCGATCTCGCGGAGGCAGTGATACCTGGGAAAACTTAGTTGCAGCTTGTGTCAGGTGCAATGTAAAAAAAGGCAACCGCACCCCAAAAGAGTCAGAAATGACTTTACAGACTAAACCTCGCCGTCCCTATAGTAGCCTACATTTTGAACTAGTCAAGTATACTCAGGGAAACTCTAACCAAGAGTGGAAAAAATATGTGATCGGGATTTAGTTCTCTAGACAGTCACAGAAAATAATTAGTTGATGATAAACTTTAAACTCTAAATAAAAAAATCAATATTATACTTACTCTTTCACTCGGTAATTTTAAAATTACCAACAACATTATCGTATGTCGTCAAACCTTAACATTTCTCTAGAAAGTCGCCTGGCTCACAAACAAACTACCTCTAAAAAACAGTTAGAAGCTATTAACAACAAATTTGGCACAGAAATTCAACCAGACGGGGATTTAGCTAAAATAGTCAATCGGCTAGGCACAATTTTAGAGCAGCATCGAGGAGAAAACCAAATTATAGTCATTCAGGATTTCCCCGATCCTGATGCCTTGTCTAGTGCTTGGGCTTATCAACTAATTGCTGCCAACTACGATATTAGCTGTGATATTGTCTATGGTGGTACTCTGTCTCATCAAGAAAATATTACCTTAGTTAGGCTAACAGCTTTACCTGCCAAAAAATACGTTAATACTACCCTGCAAGATGAAGATTTATCAGTCTATCAAGGCTGCGTTTTGGTAGATAGCCAGGGAACAAACAGTCAGCTTTATTCAGTTGTTAAAGAAGCTGGTATACCCCTAATTGTGGCGATCGATCATCACAGTAAACAGGGGGATTTGGGGGCAGAATTTATCGATTTACGCCCCCAAACCAGAGCAACAGCGACGATTTTAACTCAGTATATTCAGTCAGGAATGCTGGAGTTCGATACCAGTAACGAAAATCATGTTAAATGCGCCACGGCTTTAATGCACGGCTTACGTTCTGATACTAATCGCTTAATGCAGGCGAAGGAAGAAGACTTTATGGCTGCGGCTTACTTAAGCCGCTTTTATGATTCTCAGTTACTGAATGCAGTCTTACAGTCAGCGCGATCGCATCGCGTCATGAACGTAGTCGAACGGGCATTGAGAAACCGCATGATTAAAAAGAACTTCTCCATCTCTGGCGTAGGCTATCTACGCTATGACGATCGCGATGCTATTCCCCAAGCAGCAGATTTCTTAGTAACTGAAGAAGATATCCATACCGCAGTGGTATATGGCATCGTCCACAACGAAGATGACGATAAGGAATTAGTTATTGGTTCGCTACGGACTACTAAAATAACTCTAGACCCTGACGAATTTATTAAAGACACGCTGGGTAAAGACGCTCAAGGAAGATTCTTTGGTGGTGGTCGTTACATGGCTGGGGGCTTTGAGATTCCCGTCGGCTTCTTAAACGGTTTTAATGATAATTCGGAATTTACCAAGCTTAAGTGGGAAGCATTTGACACTCAGCTAAAGCAAAAGCTGATGCGGTTAGTCGAACCTGAAGATAATGTCATTGCTTAAGTGGAAAGCATTTGACACTCAGCTAAAGCAAAAGCTGATGCGGTTAGTCGAACCTGAAAATATATGTCATTGCTACTGATTAAAATTTCGACTTTGCATCATGATGAAATGGTTTGGGGTGACTGGGTGAATAATTAATCTTCAACCATTTGCTCAATAAAGATTGTTGTTTATTAGTCATTCCTAGCCAATCATGGAAGTATATTTAATTCGTCATGGGATAGCTGCTAAACGTGGGACTTATACTAATGATGAGCAACGCCCATTAATCGATCGGGGTCGTGAGAAAACGCTCGAGGTAGCCAAGCGTTTATTGGCTGCTGGACTCAAATTCGATGTGCTTCTAAGCAGTCCTTTAGTTAGAGCTTATCAAACAGCAGAGATCTTGCAACATGAAGGTTTAGCTGAAGATATTCAAAGCTTTGCCCCTCTCAAACCCGACGGAGAAATTGAGCAATGGCTGGAGTGGCTACAGACGTGGCAAGTTAAAAACCCTAAGGGAAAACTAGCCTTAGTTGGACATCAACCAGATTTAGGCGACTGGGCAGAAATGCTAATTTGGGGAAGTATTAAAGGACAGATAATAGTTAAAAAAGCAGGAGTGATTGGTATAGAGATTCCTAGTATTGGTACGCCAATTTCTCGCAGTACTTTATTTCTGCTTACCTCTCCAAAGTGGATCGTGTTCTAAATTAGATATTGTACTAGGGGCAATTTGCTAAAAACCCCCATACAAGAGTTAGAACCAAATTTTGAGCTTAACAAGTATAAGTAATCGGTAATAATTAGGAAAAGTAATTAGAGATTTCTTGCGCGATCGCTGTTGCACCGTCTTTATTTAAACGTTCTGTTTTACGGGGAGAAACTAGATCCTGTCTTAAAAAATTCCAGCTGTCCTCAAAAAATTCTTCAGTGGAAATAATCTGATGTTGAGAATAATTTTGAATGCCATTTAGTAATACTGGTGCTTCAGCAAAGTCCTCACGGGTTAAGGAGATAATCGGAACATCGCAACACAAGGCTTCACAAAAAGTGCTGTATCCAGGTTTAGAAACTATTCGTCCACAAAGAGACATAAAATCTAAAGGGCGTAGAGTATGGTCGGCAATCTTCAATAGATTGGGCAAATCTGGCGCAGCACGGTCAAAAGTAATAAATTGCCAATTGGGAAAATGCTGGAGGTTGTGGTAGGGAATCGCCTGTAGTCCTAGTCCGCCAAAAGTCAGTAAAATAGTTGTTTCAGTTGATGCCGTTAGGTTAAACTTCTGGCGTAATTCTTGGTTGCTATAGTTAGGCTTGTCTCCTGTCAGTCCGACATCGGTAATATGGGCAAAGGCTGACATTGGCTCGGCTAAAGGAAGACGAAATAGGCGATCGCTTTGCTGATAATGATTTTCAATCCAGTTGACTACGGGTTCAAAGCTTTCTCCCCAGTGACGGTAGATAAAGTCCCAACCAAAGTTGCTCATCATCCAACAAGGAATACCCGCAGCCTTGGCAATAGGAGCAGCCAAAGCAGGAATATCGGCTAAAATCAAGCCAATATTGTTGTCGCGAATATATCTAGCTTCTTCGGCAATAATCGTATCTTGCTGGATCATAATTTCCTGCATTTTGCTCAAAGTTGCTGGCTTATTCATGGTCAAACTATCGCTTTGAATTACGCCTAGATCAAAAACTCGTTGACGATAGTTAAAATCTCCTTTTACATAAGACTTGAGTAACCATTCTGGAGCAACAGTTACAAAAGTCAGCGTAATATCAGGACGTAACTGCTGTAATTTTGCTGCCACCGTTGCTGCCCGTACAGCATGACCAAAGCCGTGACTAGTTACCGCAATATAGATGCTTAATTGAGTCATAAAGACACTTGATAAGATTTATTCAAGGTCATTAAATCACATCTAGTTTAGAACTGGGGTTTTAACCAAGCCTCATCATGCTCGATCGATTACAGTTAACTTAGAAGCAAAACAGCCAAAATTAGTTTGCCGACTAAAATTGACGCTCAACCAGCAATTTGTTAATGTCCAACGTAACGACGCAAAAAACTTTCTAAAGATTCCAGCTTCAGATTGAAGGTAGATTCTAGACGGGCAATTTCATCTCGAGTACAGAAAAACTCGTGAGCTAATAGAGTTCGCAGCGTACTCAAAGATTTGTTTAACTGAGGATTAAATAGACCAATACCCACTCGTAAGCCATCAAACAGTTGCAGGGGTGGATTGATTACAATTGGCTCTCGATCGAATAAACGAGCGAAAATCCGAGCAATATCTTCTCTTTTAATGATATCTGGGCCACCGACGGCAAATATTTGGTTTTTGGCTGCTTCAATTTGAGTCGAAGCAATCGCAATTTGGGCTAGATCGTCAGTACTAACAATCGACGAGCGATTTTGCTGTTCGCCAATAGAAAAGTAAATTCCTGTATCCCTAAATCTTTCCGCCAGAGGAATTAGATTATTAGCAAACCCCGAAGGACGGAGAATAGTGTAGTTTAAGCCACTAGTAATCAAATATTTTTCTACTTCTCGCTTAGCTTTAAAAGTGGCTGAGTCTTGATAGCCTCGATCTGCCCCTAAGACGGAAATAAACACAAAATGCTCGACGTTATTAGCGATCGCCTGGTCGATTAAATCTATATTAGCTCTGTAATCTACAGTCTGAGCATCGTTTCCCCCGTGACTACTAATAATGTATTTAACATCACGACAGGCTTTAACGATATCTTTTTCTAACTTCAAATCTCCGATAAAGATTTCTGCCCCACGATCTTCAAGTTCGCTAAAACTTGATGATAAACGAACAAAAGCTCTAACTGACTGCTCATCTTCTCTCAATTGTCTAACAATTCTGCGTCCCAGTGATCCTGTTGCGCCAGTGACTAAATACATTACTGCACCTATTTTTCTATCTCGATAATAAATTAATGAGCGGGGCAATCAAATTGTTTGATCTACTAGTAGAATTCTAAGAAAAAACTAATTGCCCTGACAATCTGTAGATTGATAGAAAACAGTCGCAAAATTGATGACAATTAATTAACAACCATACTACTAAGTTATTAATTCGCAATAAAGAATTAAATATTTTTAAACTGTTTCCCTACTACATTGACTAATAAATCTCTAGGAATTAATCGTGGTAGGTTGACGATTAGATGATTATAAAAGCCTCCAGTCACCAGGGTAGATTGTCCTTTATCAAGTGCTTTTAGAGCGTCTCGAACAATTTTTGCGGCAGAAGCCATCGTCATAGAGTTTAATACTATAGCTGAATCGGGAAAATCGGCACGGTCATAAAAATTAGATTCGGTTGGACCAGGACAAACGGCTAAAATTTTAACCCCACGGTCTTTGTTTTCTGCCCATAGTGCTTCGCTAAAGTTGAGAGTAAAAGCTTTGCTTGCAGCATAAACTGACATATAGGGAATGGGTTGAAAACCCGCAATTGAAGAGAGGTTAATAATTGCTCCACTGCTTCTCTGCTGCATTAGGGGCAAAAATAATCCTGTCATTTCAACTACTGTGGCAATGTTAAGCTGCACCATGTTCATTTGCTTGCTTAAAGAGCGATCGCTAAACGCGCCATAGTCGCCAAATCCTGCATTATTAATTAAAAGGTCGATGCTTAAGCCTTTAGCTTGAACTGCATCAAATACTTCTTTTCTTGCGGTGGCTTCAGTTAAATCCTTGACGATCACCTCAGTTTTTACCTGATATGTATTGCTCAATTCTGTAGCCAGCTGTTCTAGCTTGTCTTGCGATCGCGCTACTAAAACCAGGTCAATTTTTCTTGATGCTAATTCTCTGGCAAATTTTTCGCCAATTCCCGAAGATGCCCCGGTAATTAAAGCCGTTTTCATATCTCCAACTCAATTATTACGTTTGTTACGGATTGTAACGCAATTTTGCATCGTAACTAGCAACCTATGGTCTGATCTTTGCCTGACAGCAATTAAAAATTTAATAAATTACTTAGTGTCGCTCATTGGTAGCTGTTGACTAATTTAGTCTGGATACCAAAACATTCCTTTAATTCCTTCTGGGTCTAAAATAAAGCCCAATCTTTGATAGAACTTCACTACTTGAGGATCGGCAAACAAAGTGATGTTACTAATATCGGCACTGCGTAGTTGAGAAATAGCATATTTCATCATCGCTTTACCTAAACCTCGACTCTGAAACTTAGGGTCAACTACCACATCCCAAATAGTCGCATTAAAAGCATGATCGGAAGTTGCTCTGGCAAAACCAATTAGACGACGCTTTTTACCCTGAATTTCCCACATTGAAACTACCAAAAAGCTATGCTCTATAGCCTTTTTCACTTTACGTAGAGGACGGCGCGCCCAACCAACGCGATCGCAGAGTTCCTCTAATTCATAAAAATCGATATCTCGGTCAGTACTAAATATGATTTGAGGTTGAGAAGCATCTTGATTTTCTAAGTTTAATAACTCTCCACCAAATTCTGTAGTTTCCGAAGTAGCTACTGCGTCTGAATTGCTAAATAGTTTTTTCCAAAAGACCATGCCGATATGGCTTTACTGATTTATGGTTTTTAATACGATATGTTTGTTATATTAGTCTATTTTCTGACGCAAAATCATTTTCAAGTACAAAAACTATTAAATAAAAGTGAACGGTACTCCGCCTTTCGCGCTCAGAGATTACTCTGGATTCTTTTATTTTAGGTTAGGGCTTGCTCTGGCTTAGAAAAAATTGACACAATATTAAATTAGCAGTCTCTGTAGACCGTAATGATACGATAAGAAAATGCCATCGATAAATATACTGGAAACGCCTCATATCTATGAGCTAACCGCCCCTGTCGCCGACCCAAAACTACCAGTATTGGTATTTGTTCATGGTTGGCTTCTCAGCCGTCATTACTGGCAACCTTTAGTACAGCTTTTAAAATCTGAATATCAGTGTTTAATTTATGATGCTAGGGGTTTTGGCGAGTCTCAAATTGTTTCACATTCAAGTAAAGCAAGTTTGACACTAACCCCCGTTCAATCTTCAATAACTTCTGACCATGGTGTTTCAGCAATAGATACTCAAAATGGTCTGAATAATTCTAGGAACTATAGTCTTAATGCTTATGCTAATGATTTGGGGTGTTTGCTTAGAAGTCTAGAAATTAACGAAGCGTGGATAGTTGGACATTCTTTGGGTGGAAGCGTTGCTCTTTGGGCGGCAGATCTCTGTCCAGAAGTAATTAAAGGTGTTATTTGTCTTAATGCTGGAGGCGGTATTTATCTCAAAGAAGAATTTGAACGTTTTCGCAATGCCGGTCAACAGCTAGTCAAATTTCGTCCGCGCTGGTTGTCTTGTGTTCCTTTTTTAAGCGTTTTGTTTTCTAGAATGATGGTAGCTCGCCCTTTATCATTAAGATGGGGACGACAGAGAGTGCTTGATTTTGTTCAAGCCGACGAGAAAGCCGCTTTGGGTGCATTGTTAGAATCGACCACTGAAGCTGAAGTACATTTATTGCCCCAGTTAGTTTCGCGTCTGCAACAGCCTGTTTACTTTGTTGCAGGAGATAAAGACAAGGTGATGGAAATTAAATATGTCAATCATCTTGCCAGTTTCCATAGTTCATTTGCTTCAGAAGAAAGCAACGTATTTCAAATTAGCAACTGTGGTCATTTAGGCATGATCGAAGCACCCGATGAAGTTGCCTCGATCATTAGCCAAGTTTTAGATAATCATCGAGTTCAAGTATAAGGAAAAAAATTATAGATATTGCTTGCTATGAGACTTTTCCTTTAACCTTTTCTCTTTTACCTATCTTCAATAATCAGTATGCCAGTATGCTAGTTTCACCTATTCTTGGTAAGTATCCATTCCCACACAAGAGCAAACCAAATTGCGATCGCCATAAGCATTATCAATTCTGCCCACCGTCGTCCAAAACTTATGTTCTTTTGTCCAAGGCGCAGGATAAGCTGCTTGTTCACGACTATAGGGGTGTGACCATTCACCACAGATAATTGATTCTGCTGTATGGGGTGCGTTTTTCAAAGGATTATCTTCAGGATCCATGTCTTTATTGGCGATCGCTTCGGCCTCTTGATAAATAGCCAGCATCGCATCGCAATAGCGATCTAGCTGTTCTTTAGATTCACTTTCGGTAGGCTCGATCATCACTGTACCAATCACGGGCCAAGATACCGTTGGCGCATGAAAACCAAAATCCATCAATCTTTTGGCTACGTCATCAACTTCAATCCGCGCTCGTTTTTTCAGAGGGCGCAGATCGATGATACATTCGTGAGCGACAAAACCAGATTCTCCTTTAAATAACACCGAGTAACAGGGTTCAAGACGCTTTGCCATATAGTTAGCGTTGAGAATTGCCACCTTGGTTGCCTGGGTCAAACCAGCTTCTCCCATCATGGCAATATACATCCAGGAAATAGTCAAAATACTGGCACTTCCCCAGGGAGCGGCCGAAATAGCACCGATAGGTTGGGCATCTTGAGCAGTTTTGGGTGTGGCAGGTAAAAAAGGTACTAAATGAGACATTACTCCGATGGGACCAACCCCTGGACCACCACCACCATGAGGAATACAGAAGGTTTTGTGGAGATTAAGGTGACAGACGTCTGCGCCAAAATCGCCAGGACGACATAAACCAACTTGAGCATTCATATTTGCTCCATCCATATAAACTTGTCCTGCGTACTGATGCACAATGGCACAGATGCTTTTAATTTCCGCTTCAAACACCCCATGAGTTGAGGGATATGTCACCATCAGTGCCGCTAAATTAGCTTGATGCTTTTCGGCTTTGGTTTGTAAATCTTGCAGGTCAATATTGCCAAAGCGATCGCATTTTACTGCCACCACCTTCATGCCACACATTACCGCACTGGCAGGGTTAGTGCCGTGAGCCGATTCAGGAATTAAACAAATATTACGATGTCCTTCTCCTCTGGATTGATGATATTGGCGAATTACCTGTAGTCCTGCATATTCTCCCTGCGAACCCGCATTAGGTTGTAAAGAGATACCTGCAAAACCCGTAATTTCTGCCAGCCATTCTTCTAGTTCAGCAAAAAGTTTTTGATAACCTTGAGCTTGTTCTAAAGGAGCAAAAGGATGAATATTGCCAAATTCTGCCCAAGTCACGGGAATCATTTCCGCTGTAGCATTGAGCTTCATAGTGCAAGAACCCAGCGGAATCATCGAGGTAGTCAGGGATAAATCCTTGGTTTCTAGCTGATGTAAATAACGCAGAAGTTTAGTTTCTGAATGATAGCGATTAAATACTTCGTCTGTTAAATATTGACTAGTACGTAACTGCTGCTGAGCGATAGTTGGCGATTGGTTAACCAGCAATTGTGCACAGTCAAAAGGTAAATCTGTATCTCCGGCAAAGATTTGCCACAGCTGAATAATATCTTGTTCGGTGGTAGTTTCATCTACAGAGATGCCGATCGCCTTGGTATCAAGCCAACGCAAATTTATTTGATTGTTGGCAGCAATTTTAAGAATATCCGCAGCGTTTTTAGCTCCTGTCTCGATTTCAATCGTGTCAAAGAAAGATTGGTTAACAACTTGATAACCTAGTTTTTCTAACCCAGTTGCCAAACTCGCTGTAAGTTGGTGTATTCTTTGAGCGATCGCTTTTATCCCAGCTGCACCATGATATACGGCGTACATAGACGCTATTACCGCCAATAGAACCTGAGCCGTACAAATATTGCTGGTGGCTTTTTCTCGACGAATATGCTGCTCTCTGGTTTGTAGTGCTAATCGCAAAGCAGGTTTCCCATGAACATCTTTGGAAACCCCCACGATACGTCCAGGAACTTGCCGTTGATATTTTTCCTTAGTAGCAAAATAGGCTGCATGAGGACCACCATAACCCAAGGGAACACCAAACCTTTGTGTGTTTCCTACCGCAATATCTGCCCCAAATTCTCCAGGAGGAGTTAAAAGCGTTAAGCTGAGAATATCTGCTGCTACAGTGGCTAAAGCTTTGGCTTCGTGTACCTGTTTAATAAAGGCACGGTAATCATTAATCGTGCCATTAGTAGCAGGATACTGTAATAGCGCGCCAAAAATCGGCGTAGAAAAATCGAAATTGGCATAGTCAGCCACAATTACTTCAATATCTAAAGGTAAAGCGCGGGTTTTGACTACTTCTATGGTTTGAGGATGGCAAAGCGCATCAACAAAGAAAGCGTTAGCCTTGGTTTTACATAACCCATAACTCATGCCCATGGCTTCGGCGGCGGCTGTCCCTTCATCCAATAAAGAAGAGTTAGCAATTTCTAAACCCGTCAGGTCAACAATCATGGTTTGATAATTGAGCAGTGCTTCTAATCTTCCTTGAGCAATTTCTGCCTGATAGGGAGTGTAGGAAGTATACCAGCCAGGATTTTCTAAGACATTACGCAAGATAACCGCAGGAGTGATGCAATTATAGTAACCTCTGCCAATAAAAGAGCGATATACTTGGTTTTGAGCTGCGATCGCTTTTAACTTAGCTAAGGCAGCCGACTCGCTTTGCGCTTCTGGCAACCGCAATGGTTTATTGAGACGAATTGCGGCGGGAACAGTCTGCTCGATCAATTCATCCAGACTAGCAATTCCCAATACCTGCAACATTTGCTCAATTTGCTGCTGCCCTGGACCAATATGCCTTTGAGCAAACGTACTAGTATGTTGATTTAAAGAATTTTTATAATTAGAATTTGCCTCTGTCTCCAAAATTTTGGACTCTGTAGCAAAATTTAGATTAACCATACTATCTATTAAATTTGGCTTATAGGTAAAAAAAATGGTGGTTTATTGCCAGCAACCTGGCGCAACCACTTTTTTAGACGATTTGTAATAAAGGTTAACAAATTTTACCGATAAAAAGAGTAATTAATTTGTCAGCAAATGTCGTAATTGTTTTGCTTGATAAGCAAACACACCTTGGTAGCAAAACATAATTGGCTACAGAAATTTATAGAGCGAGCAGAACAAAATAATTGTTTAGTTAGATTAGCTAGAAGCTGAATGTACGGCAATTCAAAAACTAGGTAAACCAACTCATGATGATTCATCCATTCCTTCTACCTGAGCGCGATATTCCTTGGCAGAAAGAGCATCGGCTAATTCATCATCAGGATCGCCAACTTTTACTTTGATCAACCAGCCTTCTCCATAAGGATCGTCGGCGAGAGTTTCTGGCGCATCAATTGCTGTTTCATTGCGCTCAATTACTGTTCCCGACACTGGTGGATATAGATCTTCTACGGCTTTTACTGATTCAATTGTGCCTAAAGTTTCTCCTACTGCTACTGCATCACCAACTTCAGGAAGCTCTAAAAAGACTACATCTCCTAATTGATCGAGTGCAAAGGCACTAACTCCAATCGTAGCGATTTCACCATCAAAACGAACGTATTCGTGACTATCTAGGTATCTTAAATCTTCTGGATATTCTATCTCCATTCTTAACCTCTCAATCGTGAGCAAAATCTAGTTTACAACACCAGTACTTATTGCAGCGTTAAGTGTTGAATTTAAAATTTTTCTATCTTTAAGCACAAGCAGCTACCTAGAACTATCACACTAATGTGAAAGTACTTAATTGTGTGCTTAGAAGCAGATTACAGAATATTAGGGGGTCTGTTTCCAGATAGTACTCTGCCTGTTTGCTCATTTCTAAGTTGACCAACGGTCCGTGCCGTCTCCGTCGTTTTATATGCCCTAAAGGATATGCCCTAAAGGATTCCCTTCGGTCTCGGAGCGGTATGCTTTAGCACTAGCTTCGCGTGACGCGCTAGCTAATCCTTTAGGACGCGGAGCGGTATCCGTGATAGACGGCGGAGTAATCTGTGACTGGTTTGCCTTGACCATTAATCAAAAATGAGGTTGGCGATCGCAATTTAACTGCATTTTTCGTGTTACTTTTATCTTTGGCTACAAGTTTGAGATAATTATTTTGCTCGAGTTCAGCTAATTGTTCTCGATCGAGTTTAATTGAGCGATTGAGTCGTAAAATTTGGTCAAAATCGCCATCAGGCGCACCAGTAATTCGGTGGGCGATATATTGCTCTGAATCATCACCAAAAAGAATATATTCCGCTTTGGTGGGAGGAACTTTGGGCATACAATTAGGATCGGCAAAATCACAAACGAAAATAGCCTGCTCAATTTTTACTTCTACTTCTGGATTATTGGAAATTAAGGGTATAGGACAAAATTTAGTTCCTCGCGAATTTTTACGCAAGCATTCTTCAATATCTCCGCGGTAAATTTGACCTTTAAATGATTTGAGCGAGCCATTTAAAAGTTTTGTTTTAGTGAAACCTTCAGTTGGCATTAATGTATATTCTTTCAGGGTGTTTTTTTCGCGATCGCTTAAATATATTTTCGTGGATCTTGCTCGCTTAAGCCGCTGAATTTTACTTGATAAATAGCTTGGAAATTGTGAGCTTTGCTAGGAGTATTGAGAAATGGTTTATGAGTAATATAAATTTGATTTTCCCCAAAAACTCTCATCCCGTGAACCAAATCAGGATCTAGTTGGGAACTAGGACATTCTTGCTGACAAGGTTGAGAAGTTACTGGTTTAGATAGTAAGCCTACAATCGCCAAAATTGTTAAGCTGGTTATTAAGATTAATTTGATAGCTTTTCTCATCAATAAGCTTTAGCATAATTATTTATTTATGTTTTATTTTTTACCATTAATACAGCCTAAAAATAAAATAATATTAGTTTAATCCCCAAGCTTGTAGTCGAGAGAAGCGGTTTACAGGGCAAATTAGCGTTGAGTTCAAAACTCGATTGAGAAATGCGATCGCAACTTTGGGTGCAGCTCTTTGCAAGAGCCAATTGTAGTTAAAATAATACCAGCCATAGTTTTACCTCAAATTACTAAAGCGATCTCTAGTTCTCAACAGGTTAAATTTTTTTCCATAAATACAGTACAGAGACTATCGTTGTACCGTTCAATTGCAAAGAAACCTAATTTTTTATAAAAATTTAGAGCTTGCAGTTGATTTTTCTCATTAGCTAAATCAAGCCTTACTTTTTGATATTTTTCTTTTCTGGCAAAATCGAAGAGTATTTGTGCCATTTTCTGACCTAATCCTTGTCCTCGATATGGTTTGAGAAACCACATTCGCTTAAGTTCGCAGATATCACGACTAAGTTGCCGAATTGCTCCAGTACCTACAACTTGCTCTCTATCAACTAAAACCAGAAATAAACCTCTGTTGTCAAAATAGTCTGATTTGACATTACTAATATCAGACATTGAATCAATACGTTTCAAATCTGTTGCTGATAATGTCCCCTGCCAAATTTCTAAACTAATGATGACAATTTGTGCCTGTTCAATTTGATGTTCCTCGATCGGTTTAATTACAACCATTGATTGAATATCTGCCTGTGTTCCTAACTCTTAGAGTTTGATTGATAAACCCAAATTGCATATTATTTCACTATCAACTAGTGTGTCATCGCAATCGAAAATCACACATTCAATCATAAAAATACTATTTAACTGCTGTTAAGGTCATCTCTATATTTTTAATTAAATTAATATAAATTTCGCTTTCTTTAAGTAAAAGCTCTACCTTGTGTTTGCCATTCAAGATTTAGCCGTTTGGAAAACCTACTTAATCCTACAGATGTTATGGGACGAACATGAGTCGGATCGTGAAAAAAGCGCTCGCTACGATGATGACGTTTGACTCCACACCGTAGATTTAAGCACCTGTTAACCATTTTTGTTGACACCTGAAAGTTTTTCTATTTTTTTGAGGTATATTAAGCGATCGCTATTTTCTATTTTCTTACACTTACCCTAAATTAATTACCACTCTGTTGCTATAGTTGTGAACGCGGAATTAGAGATATAATTCTTACATATTTCTTACTTTTGTCAGATTCCCTGCCGTCCTAAAGGACGACGCGAAGGACGCGCCTCCAGGCGCTAATGCTTTAGGGCATATGCCCTAAAGGATACCGCTCCGCGACGCGAAGCTAGTCCTTTAGGGCATATGCCTGAGCGTTAGTCATAAAACCGAACTTTTCTTGAGGTTTACTACTATTAGATTTAGTTTGTTGACAGACTTGTTTTTGCATCAGGCGATCGCGCCATTTCTCAATTTGCTGAATTTGACTTAGATCGAAACCTAATTTAGCAACTAATAAAGCGATCGGAACACGACGGGGTAAAGGAGAAAGGGGATTGCAATAAAATTTCAACATGATTTATTAATTACTAATTACTGTTCGGGCAATTCACGGATTACCACTACTGTCTATGTTCTCGATACATACGCATAACTAATTTACCTGCTGGTGTTGTCCGTAATTCTTCGATTATCGCAACCATTTCTGGGGGAAGTTTTGACAATTGATCATCATAAACGGGATGATATTCTGGGCAGATAACGGGAGAAGCGAGGGCAGCAAAAGTGATGTCTGTTGAGGATAAGCAATCGCCAACTAGATATTGTGATATAAATTCATGTTTTCCTCTCAAAATAATCATTTTTTGCCAGCAGCACTTACAAAAAACCACTAATATTGGGTGTAAATCTCTTTAAATTCTTCGGGGATAGCGATCGCACGCCTAGTTTCTAAACTAATAAAAAATCCCACTTGCGTCGCGGTAGCAGCTATTTCTTGTCCCAGACATATCTCGGCTTGTACACTACAGCGTAAACGCCCCAATTGAGACATCCACATTTTGCCCACAGGGCGATCGCCTAAGTGCAAAGCCTTCTGGTATTTGATTTGGGTTGAGTTAATAATTGGACAGTAACCCTTTGCCATTAATTGTTCTATCGGGAAATGAGACTCTAGCATTTTCAGTCGTAAGTCTTCTAACCAGCGAATATAAACAATATTGCTTACAATTCCTGCAAAATCGATGTCATAGGTTTTTATTGCTAATTCTAGGCTTATTTCTAAAGGTTTTGCTTTCATTTGAGATTAATAATTCTATTTACAGACCGATCGGTCTTTTTGAAGTCAAAAAAATTTAATGGCGTTTTACACCAGAGTATTCTGAATGTACTTTTGCAGATGGGCGATCGCTCTTTGTAAATGAACAGGATTTTTTTCTAGCTGACTCATCATAATCGCTCCTTCAATATTACAGATAATAATCGTGGCGACGGTATCGGGTTCTATGGTTGCGGGTATTTCTCCCTTTTTGATACCCTTATTGATAATGCGCACAATTAAATTACGCCAATTATTAATAGCTGCGATCGCGCGATCGCGTAAAGGGGAATCAGTATCATCAGCTTCAATCGCCGTATTTAAAATCGGGCATCCACCGACAATTGGCGGCGTTTCAACGTAAGCTAAATAGCCCGATACTAATGCCTGTAGTCTTTCAATCGCATTACGTTTAGTTTTCACGGCACTCCAAACTTTTTGACTCATTTTTGCGACTGCATAGTCAAACGCAGCTATAGCCAGTTCATCCTTACTTTTGAAATGGTTGTAAATCCCTCCTTTTTTTAAGCCAGTTGCCTGCATAATATCCGCAATCGAAGAACCTGCATAACCTTTCTGGTTAAACAACTCTGCTGCTTGCTCGATTATACGAGCTTTGGTTTGCTGTGCTTTAGACATTATTTTTACTGTTAACAATTAACACTAAGTAACAGCAAGTGCTTTGCTTGTAGTATTAGTCTCAGATATTTTCTCCTAATTAATTAAACTGACAGCTATTTTTAAGACCGTTCGGTTTGTAATAACACAATAACATCAGATTTGATCGACATCAAATATTTGAAGCTTAAGAAAAGCAGTTGACTAATTCTTCAAGGAGTACTATATTACTAGTTAAGTTGACAATTCCTATAGATGACTCTAATTAGGGACTATGCTGGTTGTAGGCTAGTTCCCTTTTCTATCTTTTTGCAAGTTTACAGGCAATATTATTACAATACTTTTGTGATTCAATTTAAACCAAAATTACGACTCAAGCTTTCTATGTCACGACTATAAACCACGTCACTATAATCTTCCCATTTTTCTTGTGACCAATTGTGATTGTGCATGGTGGCGTCTTGAACCTGTTCGATTAAAGGACGACGAAGCTGTTCGTATTTGCTAAATTGCTGAGAAATAATTTCTCGATTATCCAAAGCATTATGATGAATAATATTGGCGATCGCTGTACCGATTATGGCAGCATCTTCTAAACCCTGATTAGCTCCTTGTGCAGCAAAAGGAGGCATTCCATGAGCAGCATCTCCTACCAAAACCAATCGCTCACTACTCCAAATTCGTTGAGAACTAGGGATATTTGCAGGGTGAATATAGTAAGGTCGATGAATTAATGTTTGAGGAGAGGATAATCTAACTACCTGGGCAAAAATAGCAGGAAAATTCGCCTTGGTTAAAATATCTACTGCTAAATTTATAATTGCTTCGGGTAATTTATTTTGGAGTGAATTTAAGCTCAAAGGAGCATGGAATAAATAACCAAGGGCATTTTTAGCTTTTCTAATTAAGATCAACCGAGGTGACTCAATATTGCGAGATTGAAGTTGAGGAGAATCATTTCGTAACGTGACTACCATATCACCTTGAAAATATTTGTCTTCTAACTGTTGCATTATCTCATTAGATACATCATCGATTTGCAAACAACCAATTGCGGCAAAACCAGAATATTGCGCTTTTGCCCATTGGCTTAAATCTGAATTTTCGTAAATTAGCTGACGAAGTGTCGAATTAATTCCATCTGCTGCTACAACCAACTTAGCCTGAAATTGGTGATGGTCAGCCATTTCCCGATCGGAAAACTGATAAGAATTAGTATCTGTTGTCTTGTCTGATATTTGTGTTTCCCAATGAGCGAAAGGATTAGAAGAGACTTCATTATTGGAAACACAGTTTACTAGTATCGAGCTAGCTTCTTGAACGACATTTACACAACGATGATTGGCTTTAACTATTTCTGGTGGAAGTAAATTTCTCAAGTTAGTTTGTAAACGATACCAAGGAATTGATACTCTTCCTTCTCCATATCGGTTATACCAAAAGTCAAAATCTAAAGGAATTTAGCGAACAACTTTACCCTGCAAGTTTTTTTGACGCCAAAATCTTTTTTGAGTCGCTTTTTTTTCTTTGCCCTCGCTATTGTGGCGACGAGCTTGAATAAATTCTAAACCTGTTGTTTTTATTTGCTGATAAGCATCTTCATTGATATACTTGAGTGCTTTTAAACCGTTGGGCAAAATATCAACTACTTGCCCCGTTTGCCGAAAACTACGAGTTTGGTCGATTATCAAGATATTATCTATGCCACGTTGAAGTAGAGCGATCGCTGTGGCCAATCCTACTGGACCTGCACCAACAATCAAAACATCGTAGATTTGGTTTAAACTCATGCTATTTTCTTTAAAAGCCGCCATTCTTTATTTGGCGATCACAGTTCCTAAAACGCAAGCTCGCTCTAGGTTCGCCCCATCGATATTACTACCTTCTAGTTCAGCACAGAGTAAGTTTGCCCCCGTTAAATTTGCCCCAGCTAAGTTTGCGCCCCGTAAGTCGGTTTCTTCTAAGTTGCTTTCGCTCAGGTTTGCACCCTGGAGATCTGCCTGAGATAAATTTGCTCCCTTAAGATTAGCACTGTTAAGATTTACCCCCCGTAAATCTGTACCACGCAAGTCTACTCCCTTGAGATTTACCCCTGTTAAATTTGCTCCGCTTAAGAATGCTCCAGATAAAGAAGCCTGGGCCAATTTAGCCCCCATTAAATTTGCTCCTCTCAGGTTGCTACCGCGTAAGTCGGCACTACTTAAATCTGCCTGCATTAAGTTTGCACCCAAAAGGTTCGCCCGCAAATCTGTAAGTTTTAAATCTGCGCCCAACAGGTTTGCTCCATCTAATCTTGCTCCTTTGAGGTTAGAGCGAGAAAAATCTACTCCAACCAAATTTGCTCCAGCTAAATTAATTTTTTCTAGCTGGCAGTCAGTCAAATCTTCATCTTCTAAATCTATCCCGGGAAAATGCTTTTCTTGTCCTGCGCGGATGGTATCTACGGTCATTATTTACGTTTAAGTTTTTGGTTAAAAATGAATTTTATTGTATGAGCTATCAGCTATCAACTTTTAAAGAATTTAAGAAGATGCGGTTTTATTTTTACTGGCATTATTAGAATCTACTAGCCACATTCCCGTAGCAATTTTGGGTCTATATGCCTCTAGAGTCATTCCCTGCTGCATTCCCATTACCAAGAGAGATAAAGCGTCTAACAGTTTAGGATCGTATCGCTTACCTGCTAGAGCCTGACAATCTGCCAAGGCTTGAGTCATCGGATTTTTATCCAAGGAATACTGCTTATAAGCCTTCATTTTTTGTTGAAAGTCTGCCAGCAAACAAATAATTCGCGACTCTAAGGGAATGGAATCGTACGATAATCCGGCGGGAATGCCTGAGCCATTCCAAGCTTCTCTTTGATGAGTCAAAATTCTCGAAACCGCCTCTAATTGAGGCATTACTCGCAACACTGATGCTTTAGAAGCAGGTTGATTCTGCTCAAAAGCTTCTTTTAAGGCTTGAGACTGTTTGTTGCGCTCTTTTGTCACCTCAGGTAACCCAACACGATGTAACAAACCAGATAAATATAATCTCTTAGCTTGCCATGCAGGCAGATCGAGCAGTTGTGACATTGCTTCTGCCATTGCTGCGACTTCTGAAGCTGCCATCGGATTACTGACATCAGTAGCATCCAGCAGCTGAGCCATGCGTAAAAAAGCCTGCATCTCATTAGAAACAATATTTTCACTCAAATCTTGGAAGCCTCTAAAGCCAGCAGCCTGCTGTGGTTGCTTCAGTATTTTACGGGAGTTCTGAAGATATCTAACTACCTGAGAAACCACCGCATCCAAGTTATCTCTTTGTCTAGTAGCAGACTCGGCGGTCATTCTAGCTACTTTAGCAGTCATCAAATCGGCTAATTTTGGCTCATAGCTTTTGATATGAGCGATCGCTATTTCTACAGTTTCGCGGACTAATTTGGGTTCAAATGTCCAAAAGCCGTAGAATTTGCGTTCCAAATCTTCTTTTGGCTTGTTTACCCCATAGTCTGCGTCGGATAATTCCTGGCATAGTACCATTGCCGTATAAGTAGGAGAAAGAATTATCAAGTGCCACTCTTCGGCAACGGGATCTTGTGGCTGGAGATGAACTAACGCCACGTTTTCTTTCTTGCTAGTGGGGTGATTATCAAACCCAGAATCTGGAGTAGCCAAAATAGTGACGTGTTCGGATTTATCAGCCAAATCATTATAGCGATCGGCTTCTTCTAAATACCATTTGCCACGCTGAAAGGCTGTTATCATCAAGGGGGCACTTTTAGAATCTAAGATAAAATCTTCTAAAGCATGGCAGAGCGCAACCAAAGTATTTTTATAATAAACACCTAGATTTAATGGCCGTTTGCCATGGCGATGAGCTTCATCTAATCTTTGTAATATTGAACCTTCCAGCATAGTAGATAATTGATTATTTTAGTCAAGGCGCGATAAATAACGTACCTTATGAATAATGGTTAAATTTTGCTTCTATACAGCAGTTAATTGCTGATTATTTAATTTCACAGGGGCAGTCAATGCTTCCTCGAGAGTGGCTTTACCTAACTTATTTTCCAAAATCTGCATTACTTCTCTGCCAAAGTCATTAGGGTTCTGCTTCCAGGCTTGAAGACACACTTCGCCAAAGAAAGAACCTAAAGGTTCTGGATTCCAAAGTAGCTTTTTAGCTGTCCAAGGCATTAAGCTCATCGGATTATATCCAGGCTGGAGAACTTTGTTTTCAAAAGCATATTCCTCTAAATGGGTATGAGGTTGCAAACCGATAAAGAAAATAGCTGGTTCTACCTTATCTGCACCAAAAACTGCTTCTAGCTCTCGATGATAGGCAATGGTTTGTCTAATTGTTTCATAAGTTTCGTCAATTACATTAAAAGAATAATTAACTGAAACCAAATCGTTAAACCCTGCTGTTTTTAAATCGCGACAGTTCTGCAACACAGTACGTAGGTTATAGCCCATACGCATTTTACGTACTAGTTCCTGAGAACCGCTGGTAATACCAATTTCAAAGTAGTTCATCCCTGTTTTGACCATGAGTTTAGCCAGTTCAGGGGTAACATTGTCAGCGCGGATATATGCTGCCCAATGAATATCTTCCATGCCCGAATCGACAATTTTCTGTAACAGCTCTATCGCATCAGGAATATATTTTTTAGCAGGAATAAACTGAGCATCGGTAAACCAGAAATTGCGAATTCCTCTATTATAGAGCTGGCGCATTTCTTTAACTACTTCGTCAGCCGGATTAATTCTTACCTGTTTTCCCTCTACTACTGTGTAAACGCAGTAGCAGCAGTTATGAGGACAGCCTCTTTTGGTTTGTACTCCCAGATAAAAATCGTTTTCCTGAAGATAGTAGTCAAATTCAGGCCACACTTTAGCAATATAATCGTAGTTACAGGCGGTTTTTTCAATCGGGGTAGGCCATTCGTGGATCAGCTTTTCTCTGATTTGGTTTTCTCCCACTACGTAACAGCGTTCATCACGAAACTCTCGGTTGCTTAAGATTTTTTCTAATAATTGTTCTCCTTCACCTACGGAAACAATTGTACCTTTGGGCAACTGTTGTTGTAATTGCTCGTAAAACACGCTTACAGCACCACCACCCACCACAGCACGAGCTTGTGAATAATATTTTCTGGCTCGATTTAAACCTCGCTTAATTAGGCTGTTATTGCGCCATAGTTCGCCGTAATAGGCTGTAGCTACTTTAAAACCACCCAATGCCCCCCGTAATCTGATCAAAGGATTTTTAGCATAATAAAATTCAAAAGCGTTTTGTAATGGATTTCCGCCTCTACCACCTACTGGAGCATAAATTTGAATATCTCTCCAAGAGAATACCAGTAAAGATGGCTGAAATTCATCAATACAACGATCGAGAGCGCGATTAAAATCTAATGGTGGAACTGTACCAAGGTCAAAAATTCTTTGTTCGATCTCAGGAAAAAACTTATGAACATGGTCGCAAAGATACACCACTCCAATCGGGAATATAGGGTTACAGGGAAGACGAACATAAAGAATTCGCTGAGTCATAGCTAAGTATTATTGTTAAATTTTGCAAGCTTTATGAGTTTATATGAAGATTAGAAATAGATTTTTGGTTTTCAACGATAATAAACTTTTCATATAACTTAACTTTAGCGAGATTAGCTGCTAGGATCAACCAAAATTAAAGAATTTCAGGAAATTACTTTATTTAAGTCCAAGATAAATTAGGACATGAGCCTCAATAAAATAGTCTGAATCTACTAGAGATCGAGATTAACAATTATGAATTATGAGAATTCAACTCATAAAATACTAGTTTTCCTCAAAAATAAAATCTAACTAAGCTTAAACAGTATTTTTTTTTATAAGTACTCAATCAAAGATTAGATAAATATCTATCGGTAGCTTGTTTTACAGCTAATAGGGATCGGGAAATGTTAGCTTGTGTACATTGCTCAGAAAATTAATTTATTTAACATTCTTCAATAGTTATGTCTCAAATCTTAGATCCTCTACCAAATAATGAAAACAACAGCATTCTTTGTTGCTACGTAAACGCTACAAGCAGAATTCAAATAGCTCGGATCACTAACATTGCTAACTGGTATTTTGAGCGAGTCGTGTTTCCAGGTCAAAGATTAGTATTTGAAGCAAATTCCAGCGCCATTTTGGAGATCCATTGTGGGATGATGGCCAGTGCTATATTGTCTGATACAATCCCCTGCACTAAGCTCAAATTGCACAAAAATGGAGAGGAGCAGTCTCTGCCAAAGAAGCAAAAGGTGACAAATATTGAGCAGGCAAGAAATACAGCCGTAACTAATTCGTTAAACAGCTCTGAGGTTTCATCCTCAATCAATCTGGCGGTTTGAAAGTCAATAATAAGCCACTAGTTTTTTAAGTAATATTGAAGATAATTGTTGGGGTTGTAAAGATCGCCAACCCCATTATTTATATTGATTGGTAAGATTAAAATATTATCAGTACAAAGTAATACCTGATTAGTAAATTTGGACTTACCATCTTTTCTTTGGCTCTGGAAGATTGCTGCTTGGGCAATGGGCGGTGCGATCGCCTTTTATCTGATGCTTCTCGTTTCAGGAGCTTTAATGTTTTATAGTCGTGTTACTAAAGTTGGTCGTCCGCCTTGGCTGCGAAATGCACATTACATCGGCGGAATAATTATTGTCTTTCTAGTTTTATTGTTGCTGGCGATCGGCGTAGTTGGAACAGTTGGATATTACGGCAGCTTAGGACATTCTACGCATTTGTGGGCTGGTTTGTTCGTGGTGGGTCTAATTTGTCTTTCCGCTTGGAGTGCTAACCAGATTGATGTCCGTAATACTTGGGCGCGATCGCTCCACATTTCAGTCAACGCCGTGCTGTTTGTCGGTTTAGCCTATGTATCTTGGACAGGTTGGGAAGTGGTGCAAAAATATTTATAAATTTCTGTCGAGTCAACTGATTCACATTGTTACCTGGCGGCAATCTTGGTTACTTCCACATAAATAAAGGAGGTAAATCAGAAAAAACTGACAATACCTCCTTAAATACGGCAATTTACCTTAAGAATGTCTAAATTAGCAGTTTGCTTTTATCAAACTAGAATTTGAAGTTGGCTCCAGCTTCTATTGAGAAAGCATTAAAGTTTTTGTCTTCAGTCTCAGAAACAGTGCCACCTTGACCAAATTGGGTTGTTTCGATCGCACTAAAAGCATTGAAGTATCTTGCTTGAGCAATAATGTCGATGTTATCTGAAACAGGATAACCAGCACCAGCCTTGACTTGCAGAGCCAATCCAGTTCCTGAGTCGCTATCGTCTAAAGCATCAGAAAGATCGTCGCCAAAATTAATTCCAGCTAGACCAATACCAGGACTAGCAAATACATATATGCTTCTATCGTTATTTGGGTCAATAGTATAAGTAAATCTGGGATTAACGAAAAAGCCATAGGAGGTATAGGATGAATCAAAAGGTTCGGCACCACCGCCAAAAACGAACGCTTCTATATCGGCACCAATTAGCTCGCTAAACTGATAACCACCGTAGACGCTACCACCAAATCCACTACCAGGATCGACTGTCTCTAGATTAGTTACATTACCTGGTCCTTCTACTCCTACCTGAAAATCATCGATTTCACTGGGAAAAAATACTCCAAGAGTTCCACCTGCATAGTATTTACTATCAAGGCTACTACTACGAGTGCGGCGAGGTCTAGTTCTTCTTGTTTGAGCAACTTTATCGCCATCGGATTGTTCGTAATTAACCTGAAAATCGTTACATTCTGCACCAGAGTCACAGGCAACCTGATAGTTTTCGTAGTCATTTACATCTTGCGCCTGAACTGCTACGGGAAGACCAGTAGCCAAAATAGTTGCTAGAACAACAGTTTTAATATTCATATTCAATCACACCACGTATTGATTGTTCTTTGGTATAGCTGATTAAGCTAAGTAATTAATAGTAACTAACTTTGTTTTTTTAAGGTTCTTTCAAGAGACAGATTTTTAACTGGCAGTTTTGGCTTTTTAAGTCAGGAATAATTAAGCTTAAGGTTTATCGAGAATAAAAAGCAATAGATTGGATTTAAGTCAATAATTCCGATAATTCTGTTAAATAATTAATTTATGCTTTCTCTTTCATAAATATTTTGCATTTATTGATATATAAGGGAATTGAACTTATTTTTTTCAAAAAACTGATGCACTCAAGATTTGAAATTCGCCAAGCGATCGCCAAAGATGTACCGCAGATATTTAGTCTAATCCAGGCATTAGCAGAATACGAAAAATTGAGCCATCAGGTTACAGGTACAGTCGAAAACTTACACGAAGATCTATTTGGTAGTCGAATTTATGCTGAAGCGATTATTACAGAAATAGAGAGCAAGATGGTTGCTTTTGCCTTATTTTTGCCTAACTACTCAACATTTCTGACTAAACCTGGTATTTATTTAGAAGATTTATTTGTGTTACCAGAATATCGCCGTCGAGGCATTGGTAAAGCAATGTTGGCTTATTTGGGCAAGTTAGCTCTGGATCGAGGTGCAGGACGATTGGAGTGGAGCGTTTTAGATTGGAACGAAAGCGCGATCGCTTTTTATCAAAGCATGGGGGCAAAGGTCTTGCCTGACTGGCGTATTTGTCGCGTCACTGACGATGCTTTGCAGAAGTTAAGCGAAAAATCGAGGTATTAAAATCAACTTTATTTTGTTAAGAATCGATAATTTAAAATCTAATAAAGATAGTTTATAGTTAACTTTTTAGACAATGATTATTTATGAATTGTCTTGCTCAAACTCGCGAGAAATTTTGCGTTCATATTCTCTCAGACTAACCAGCATATTTTCAGCCGATTGATATGTTTGATCGAGAAGTTTGTTTTGTTCTTGTTGATTTTCAAATAAACCTTCGTTGATTAGCTCTAAGCAATCCAATAGGGCATTTAGATTAGTACGAACTTCTGAGGACATATTGCTGTTGGTATGCTGAGCTAATTTTTGGGCGATTTTTTGAGCAAGTTTTTGTTGACGAGATTGCTGGCTAGTTTTAAACTGCATCGAATATAGTCGTTGATAAACATTACTCTGTTTTAGTAGTTCTGCATGAGTGCCTATTTCAATAATCCTACCTTTGTTTAAGACAACAATTTGGTCGGCTTGTTGAGCTAGTTTTAATTGGTTAGTCATAATTAAAATAGTGCGATTGGGCGCAGCCCACGCTCTGCGATCGCAACACAATGATTCAATTACACTTTGAATGGAGTCTGGCAAATTGGAATTGTGATCGAGAATATTAATTGGCTCATCTAATATCAGAATTTCAGGGTTACGTAAAAAAGCTCTAGCCAGACTAATTCTTTGCTTTTGCTCATCACAAAGTACCACTCCCCCTTCACCAACTTGTGTAGCTAATCCTTGAGGAAGCTGACTAATAAATTGATAGATTCTGGCTTTTTTAGCAGCATCAATAATCTCTGCTTGAGTAGCGTTCTTTACGCCATAAGCTATGTTGTATGCTAGAGAATTACTAAACAAAAAAGTATTGCGGCTGACTACGGCGATCGCTCTTCTCAAGTTAACCAGATCGTATTTTTTTAGCTCTATACCATCAAGTAAGATTTTGCCTTCAATCGGATCGTAAAACCTAATTAGCAAGTCAGCCAAAGTAGATTTTCCCGCTCCAGTAGAGCCAACCACAGCAATAGTTTTTCCTAGTGGAATTCGCAGATTAATTTTATCTAGAACTATCTGAGCCTGTTGTGGATAGGCAAAAGTAACCTGTTGCAATTCAATACCTGTTTGCAATTTGGAGAAAGCAATGTTGCCAGAGCTTAAAATAGGTTTATTAGCTTCAGTTAAAAAATTAGCTACTGTTGCCACACTAGAGCGAGTATTAATCAATTGCAGTCTCGCCTGATTAAACTGGCTGACAACAGGTAGTACCCCCAATAAAATAACTAAATAAACTAGAAAGAGAGCAAATTCTTGTATTTGCTGAGGCTGTAAATAATAGCTAACAATAATCAAAAATAAGACCATTATTATTACTGCAATCTCAGTAATTGGTTTAATAATTGTGGAGATTAATTGAGCGTGTAACTGTGTTCGATCTTTCTCTTTAATTGATTTGGTTATAGCACTATATTCGGCGTATTCATTGGCGGCTGTTTTGATTGAGCGAATTCCAGTTAACAACTCAACTATCTGACGAGATGATGAAAATTTTTCAGGCATCGAATTCTTGTTTTTAATAAAAACAAGCAATTTATTAAAATAAAAAGTTAATAGTAGTAATATTAAATTTATTAAAGTCAATTGCCATGAAATTGAAATTAAAACTAGACATACCAAAAAAAATATGAAGGAAATTACTAATATATTTTGAATACTTTTAATAGCCAAGGCAGCTTTTTCTATTTCTCGATTTAGCTTTAATAAAATATCTGCTGCATTGTTTTTATGATAATAATCTAAATCTACTCTACATAGTAAACTTAAACCTTGTGTTTTCATTTTATAAATCAAATACTTGGTGTAGTTAAAGCCAATTATTGTATTAATATAGTTGGCTATTATTTTAAAAATAAAGAGCAAACACATGGTAAAAATTATGCTCACAAACTGACGTTGCGTTTGACCATAAGCAAACAAAGTAAAAAAGTATTTAATATAGATTGGGTAATTAGATGTAGTTATCTGCTCATAATCTTTAAATAAGATAGCTAAAACTGGAATTAATAAAATAGTTCCTATTATATTAAAAGTAGTGCTGCTCAAGCTTAAAATAAAAAAAATAAATATATAGCTAGGCTTTTCTTTAATTTGTTTAAACCAAAATTTATTAGCGGAACTATTAAACATATTAGTTAGGGGTATTTAATCTAAATACTAAAAAACAATCATCAATTGTCAAGGTTAAAGCAGTCTTTGGCGCATCACAGAGCAAAAATATTCAACTTAATGTAGTAAAAATTCTTTAGATCTCGATCGCGCTAATCAGCGATCGCCAATTAGTAATTACACTTTGCGAAACTAATCGCTCTATACTCTGGCTCTATTTCAACTAGAAGTAAAAGTTTTCGCGTTGTAAACTGTATTGAGATATAAATTACCCGATCTTTTTTTAATATGATGGAATACAGTGCCTAAAAACGTCGAGAGTATAATCCTCAAAATATTGATTCCCAAATGGAAATTAAACGTATTCCTGTTCTATCAAACAACTATATTTTTGTTTTATCCGATCCTGAACGAAAGATTGCCGCAGTAGTCGATCCAGCAGTAGCACAACCTGTAATTGACTATTTAGCCAAAATTGATGCCCAATTAATTGCTATTTTCAATACTCATCACCATTCTGACCATGTTGGCGGAAACAGACAGTTGGTTAAATATTTTCCCGATCTTTGTGTTTACGGTGGCGTAGAAGATCGAGGAAGAATTCCCCATCAACAGTTCTTCCTAAACGAAGGCGATACGGTACAATTTGCTGCCAGAATAGGTCAAGTATTTTTTGTTCCAGGACATACCCGCGCTCATATTGCCTACTATTTTCCGCCGACAACACCCGAAGAGACAGGAGAATTATTTTGTGGCGATACAGTCTTTGCTGGAGGGTGTGGCAGACTATTTGAAGGGACTCCAGCTCAAATGGTCAATTCTATCGACAAACTGCGTCAGCTTCCTGACGACACTCGCGTCTGGTGCGCTCACGAATATACTCTAAATAATCTCAAGTTTGCTCTTACCGTAGACCGTGAAAATGTCAACCTACAGGATAGGTATCAAGAAGTACAGAAGATTCGGAGTCGAGGACTTGCTACTGTTCCTTCATTGTTGGGTATAGAAAAGCAAACTAATCCTTTTTTGCGTTGGGATACTCCTGCTTTACAAGCTACCGCCAAACTTAATGATCCAGCCAGAGTGTTTGGTCGTATTCGTGAGATGAAAGATCGATTTTGAATTAAATTTGGCTTTAGTTGCGGTTAATTGAGGTAAATTTTCTTAAACTAGATAAGGAAAAGAAACAACATTTTAAGAGAAAATATGACAGATCAGACTGCACGCGATCGCTTTCGCGCAGCTTACGAAAATCGTTACACTTGGGATAGCGACTTTCCTGGCTACACTACTAAACTAGAATTGAAGCAAGCAGACGAATTATATACCGCCGAGATCAAAGTCAACAGCGATCTATCTGTAGAGGTCAATGGTATTGAAGACGAGAAGGTGTCAGAAAGCGTCTACAATCACATGAGAGACGTAATTACTCACCGTAAACGCAACACCTTTGAAAATGCTCACGGTAAAAGCACTTTTACTCTAGGAGAAGAGGATGCTTCTGGCGCGGTGGAAATTTTGGTTAAAGGCGACTCTATGGGATCTAACTATAAGATTCGCGGTACAGAAATTTCTCAGGTTAGCCGTGTTATGGGACCAATGGCATTTGTGATTAACACCAATGAAAGCCTAGATACTGGAGAAGGGTATATTTCTACTGGTTACAACGCTATTTTCCGTGATTCTAAAACCAACGATCTAAAAGCTAAACGCGAGTTTAACGAAAGCTACGAAAAATTAGGTAAATATTACGTTCCTCAACATCAGGTGATTGAATCTATCGACCCTAATCAAGATACAATTACCACTGAATTTATCTTTTCTGAAAGCAAGTTGTTAGAACCTGCTGCGGTAGCATAAATTTCTGCTGTCACACGCTAGGATCAATTTATAGAAATTACAACTTAATTAACTTAATCAACCTAAGCAACCATGGCATTAGCATTAACTCAAGATAACGTAGAAACCGTCTTAGACGAACTACGTCCATATTTAATGGCTGACGGCGGTAACGTCGAACTAGCCGAAATTGAAGGCCCAATTGTAAAATTAAGACTCCAGGGTGCTTGTGGATCTTGTCCTAGTTCAGCAATGACGCTCAAAATGGGTATCGAACGTCGTTTGAGAGAAAAAATTCCTGAAATTGTTGAAGTAGAACAAGTACTTTAATACTCTCGGTAGTTCGAGAAAAGTTCTAAGGTTTGAAAAAACTATATATCGACAACAGGGGATAAAACTATTTTTATCCCCTGTTTTTTAGCTATATCATAATTGTTCGAGCAATTTGAATATCTAATTTTAAGGTGTTTTCCAAATACGCTGATGATAATCTTCTAACTTGGCATAAGGATCGATATTGTCGTCATGATGGTGTCCGTGGTGATGATCGTGTCCGTGTCCGTGTCCGTGTCCGTGTCCATGCCCATGTTCATCTGCTGCTGCAAGACGAAACTTACACATTTCACAGTTCATTGCTACTTGACCTAACTGTGCCTCAATTTCTCGTTCCCTAAATACCTGTAATAATTGAGAAGCAATTCCCATTTCGGGTAAACAGGCAAAATCAATCTCAGGATGCTGTTCTTCTTGCTCAGCAGTGATGTTAAAGATTTTCTCCATCAAAGTTCCCGTAAACAAGAAATAAGGCAAAACAATTACCCGTTTTGCTTGATACATATATGCTCGACGAAAGCCTTCTTCTAAACGAGGATGAGTAATACCGACGAAACAAGTTTCCACTGTCTTGTAGCCACTTCCTTCCCAAATAATTCGCGCTAGTTTACAGACATCACCATTAGCATCAGGATCGCTAGAACCTCGCCCCACAAATAATACTACTGTATCTTTACGGTCTATACTACGAGGATTATGTTCTGGCTGGTCTAATTTTGCCAGGCGATCGCGCCACAGTTCAATAATTTTCGGGGTAATCCCAAAGTGACGACCATAACTAAAATTAATCTGAGGATAAGGCGATCGCGATCGATCTAGTTCGTTAGTAACGTCAAACTTATTGTGTCTGGCTGCAAACAACAATATTGGCAAAGCAGTAATCTCTGTATAACCACGTTCGACACAGGCTTCTACTCCCTGCTGAATTGTGGGTTTAGTTAATTCCAGAAAACAGGGAATTACAGGTCGAGAAGTATCTAATTTTTGGTAGATTGCCACAAAATCTAAGAAAGTCTGCCTGCCGCGATCGTTTCTCGTACCGTGACCAATTGCCAGCAAGGGTCTTTGGTAAGGCAAAGCAGGCAGTTGAAGAGAATTAAGATTTGGTTGAATTAAAGAATTGACCATGAACTATCTGTACCTCGCAGATTTGTTGATTTGATTAGCGATCGCGCTCGGCGGGCATCCTGACTAAGAGATTTTGTTTAGGCTTATCTCATTACAGTTGCGGGACAGCGTTGGATTTGCACCTAACTTTCCCCATTGCTTTTAATGGCTGTTCCCCATTAAAACCGAACGTTGTATAGCCTATTAATACTACCCCTAATTTAAGCTAACTAAATCGAAAATTTAGCTTAAGGTTAAATAAACAAATAAATAGACAAAGAGTTTGGCAAACAATTACTCGTTCAACCAAACTCTTATAGTGTTCAAAATGTATTTAATTTATTAGTGCAAAAGCATAACCTTGTAGGTTAGACAGTTAGGGAGATTACATGATTCCTAACTGACCGAGAATTCCTTGACCAGTAAAATATTCAACAGCCATAGCTGCAACAAAGCCCAACATAGCTAAACGACCGTTCCAGAGTTCTGAAAATCGAGTAAAGCCGAATTTGTTTTCTTGGTTTTCCATCAGTTGTAACCTTATTAAGAATTTGTACCTACCATTATAAGTAATATAAATTTTTGTTGCAATAAATTTACAAACAGGTCGGTACTAAGGTTATTTGATTAAGAAAAATTGCGCTCAGGGTAATTTATTTAAACTTTTGCTACACGAGCTTGACTAAAATTTTGGCAACCATTGGAAAACGCTTAAGTAAGTCAGCTCAAAGTTACTATGTCGTTTTCAATAGCGTAGTCTACACCTAAATTCAGGCAACCTAAATCGATTACAGTTTTTTGTCTATCCATTGTTTGGCTCTTTTAATTGCATCCATAGGAGTCATGGCGCTAGGAACTGCAACAGCACAACCTCGATCGTGGTTAACCCAGGCTGCATAAATACAATGTCCATCCAATTGATCGCGGTCAATTTGAATTTTGCAGCCACGGTAAGCAAAAGAAAGAATAATCTGAGGATAATGAGGTTCGCTCATAATGTGTCTGTGTTTTACTAAAATGCAACGCCGTAATTAAGATTAAGTAGTTAAATCGGTTATTTTCCTAGACTTCGGCAGTTTTTATCTCGCTCTCTTGCCTCAACAATATTCCAAACTTCTTGCCATCTTTCAGAAATTATGGTCGTCATTTTATTTAATTGCCATTGAGAAACGCGGTTGTTGTGATTATTTTTGACTCTGTTCATGATTTTCTTGAATATAAAATTAAACGGATATTAAAATTAAATATCCTAAATATCCGCCTAGTAATTGATGCCTATGCAGCAGCTAAATTTTGAGCGACAAAATCCCAGTTGACTAGCTTACCGATAAAATTATCAATATAATCAGGACGTTTATTTTGATAATCAAGATAATAAGCGTGTTCCCAAACATCCATAGTTAATAAGGGAATTTGTTCTTTAGTTAAAGGATTATCAGCATTAAGAGTTTTAGTAACTTTGAGGGTATCGCCATCTAGCACTAACCAAGCCCAACCGCTACCAAACTGAGTTGCACCTGCATTTTTGAAAGCTTCGATAAACTGCTCAAAACTACCAAAGTCAGCCTCAATTTTTTTAGCTAATTCGCCAGTAGGAGTGCCGCTGGCGTTAGGTTTCATACAGTGCCAGTAAAAAGTATGATTCCAAGCTTGGGCAGCATTATTAAATAATCCGCTTTTACTTTCATCTTTTGCTATTGCTTTAATAACTTCTTCAATTGGTTTGTTATCCCATTCTGTATCTTTAACTGCGTCATTGTACTTACTGACATACGCAGCATGGTGTTTATCGTGATGAAACTCCAGAGTGCTTTTAGAAATTAATGGTTCTAATGCCGTGTAATCGTAGGGAAGAGATGGTAATTCGTAAGCCATGAGTATTCGTCCTCTCTCAGAAAATATACGTACTGAAGTTGAAGAATATTACAGTCTGTTTGTAGACCCATTAGCTGTAGGCAACAGACTGTGAGCCAATTTTCAACTTCTTTGCTGATAGTAACGTAGTTTTGACTCTTGCCATATCCGCATCCCCAGGAGGGGGAATAGAAAGTATATGGAGACGATGTATTGAGTTGCTCCAGTAAAATATTTTATTGTGGCTACTCACTATTTGCTACTCAATCTCTAGCATTCGCGAAGCAGATGCAACATCAAATAAGAAAGAGTTGGGTAAAAACTTAGATCAAGATTTCGCATTGCCGAAAGGCTTAAGGAAATACTCGAATAGGCAGCTTCTAACTCCAACTCTTATAGATTAAATATTTAATTATCTTGAGAATATTGAGATTTACATCCGTGCTAACGCTGATATTTTAGATTGCATTTCTGGTTGCAAATCTTTTAGCTCATGGAGATGTAGCCATCCTTCTTTTACTAATTGAGCAAAGTCAAAAATAATAGTAGAAGAATTATAGTCATACTTGCCATCTATTTCGTATCTTTTAGTACTCAATAAATCGTGTATATACCATAAATCCTTGAGTTCTGTAATCGAACTAGTGCGATCCCTAACACTGGCGATTAAAGCCGATGTTTCTCTTTTATAGGCTGTTTGCAAAAGTTCTTTTGCTGTACTTTCCTCCATTTTAGATTACTTAATCGCACTTACTTGTACTGGTAACATTAATATTAAATTTTGATTTAATACATAGGTTTTAATTATGGTAATTCTAACATAAAAGCTTTAATTATAACCTTAGTAAAAAATTTATATTTATAAGTAATAAATAGTCGATCGCTTGATTAAATATTAGCGATCGACCAAAAATGTATTTAATTAATTATCTCTCTTTAGTAAGAGAAAAGAAAGTTGGATGTTAATTAGTCGATTAACGATTAGGGGTTGGGTTTAACCAGCTAAATTGAGTAATTCTTTGGGAGATGCTAAAAGATCGATCGCCACAAAGAAAATTTTGTTTTCAGAATTAAGCAAAAATCTCCAGGACATATTCATCCCAACGCCAGCACCAAACCAAGGAGTCTGCACTTTTCCCGTGACTTTAATTTGAGTGTATCCATCTTCAGCCGGTTCAGAAACACCACGCTCTGGGGCTAATTTCAGATTAGGACATTCCTCTTTGAAAAATCTCAACACCGCATCTTGTCCAACAATTGGTCTTTTGAAAGGAGGTTGCAATGCACTATCGGAAATAAATAGTTTAATCAATTCATCAAAATCATTAGCATTTAACAAGTTCATGTAGTTTAATACAGTCTGATTAGTTACCCCTGCAATAGCAACTTCGGTTCGCTTGGACATTTCTGTGGGAGGAGCAACTGGTTCACTTACTCTTTGGAAACTTCCCATTTTAGAAATGTCAAATCCCATATCTAGCACTGTATTTCTCAATACCGTAATTTGTTGACCCGCATCTAACCCTTGGAGGGTTTGCAAGACAGCATTAGCATTGGCTGATAGCTTATAGCCTTTGGGAATAGGAGCAACAATCCCCTTTTCCATCCATTCTCCCAAACGAAACCAAAAGCCTAGCTTAATGTTGGCAGTCCAAGTAGCATAAGTACGGCAAATTGGAGTGTCTGCACGATTCGCTAGATCGCACATTACTTGAGACTGTTGCTGGAAGTTCATCTTCTTAATTTCATCAAGAGTAGGCTCAGCAAATTGCATATTAGCAGCTCCAGGAGCAGCAACTGTAATAGTTTTACCCATCTCTAAATATGCAAACCAAATCCATGCTAATTGGTCTTCTGCACTAAGCTGATTGAATCTAGCTGTTAATGCTGGCACGGCATCAGCAGATAAGGTATCGGGAAATATGTTACGAGCTGAGTCAATAGTAAATGGCATAGATGATCTTCCAATAAGTTATCGTGCAATTAAATTAAACAACGTTGATGATTTCCAACGTTGACTCTATTGTAAACATATACTTAGGAATATTAAAATTTTTTACAAAAATTTCAGTTTTATTTACATAACTTGATTTCTATGGTAGTGCAATAATCATCACTATCTAATTGAAACCAAATCTTTTATCTATTTATTAATTTGTTAAATAGATCTACATCCTCTTCTAATGCCATTGGTGATAGTAACGTAGTTTGGAGCGATCAAAAATACTTATCCTCAGGAGGGGGAAGAGAAAATAAAACTAATCCTGGTTGTTCTGAACAATTAAAAACTGCTGTAAATCTTTAAGCTAAATTCTGGTTAATCTATGATTTTATTGTTATCCTGAATTCTGCTTTATTCAGTAATTTGAGCGTATGATACCCAACCAAAAGCCAAATCCTCAGATTCCCAATTGTGCCTGGCAACGTCCCATCGGCAAAGGATGGGACAATCCTTACACTGTTCGCTATGCCAGTAATTTGGATGATGGACCTTGGCATGGAATGCCCCTTGGTGGGATGGGTGCGGGGTGTATTGGGAGATCGACCAAAGGAGATTTTAACCTATGGCACTTAGATGGTGGGGAACATATTTTCAAGTCTCTTCCCGCCTGTCAATTTAGTGTTTTTGAACAGACAGAATCGGCAACTCAGGCTTATGCTTTGTGTACGGAAGCACCAGAGGATAACACTTTATCTCGTTGGGCTTGGTATCCAAAAGAGAAGGGTATGTATAGCGCGCTGTATCCTCGCAGTTGGTTTGAGTATCAAGAAGTTTTTGCGGCAGATATAACCTGTGAGCAGTTTTCGCCGATATGGGCAGAGAATTACCAAGAATCTAGCTATCCAATAGTTAATTTTGACTGGACGGTACACAATCCTACCGATAAACCGATTACTCTAAGTATCATGCTGACTTGGCAAAATACTGTCGGCTGGTTTACCAACGCAATTAAATCACCCACAATTGAGGTGCGAGATGATGGTAGTCCAGAATATGAGTATCAACCTAAATGGCGTGACAGCACAGGAAACTATAATGAGTGGATACAGGATAACTATCGGGTAGGCTGTTTGTTAAATCGGGTATATGCGAAGCGTCGTCCTTTAGGACAGCCTCATGAATCAGTACAAGAAGGAGACGGACAAATTGCGATCGCCTCAGTCTATAATCCTAGCGTGGAAGTATTTTATCTCAGTCGTTGGAATCCTGATGGAGACGGTGCAGAAGTATGGGACTATTTTGCAGCCGATGGCTCGTTACCCGATCTACAAAATGAAACCCCAGCCGATCCTGGTGAACAAATTGCCTGTGCGATCGCAATTCGGTTTAAGATCGAGCCAGGTAAGACTAAGAAAATTCCCTTTACTTTAGCTTGGGACTTGCCTATTACTGAATTTAAGCAAGGCATTAATTATTATCGTCGTTATACAGACTTTTTCGGGCGCAATGGTAAAAATGCCTGGAGTATGGTTAGAACTTCTCTCAAGCATGGTGAGATGTGGCGGGAAAAAATCCAGGCTTGGCAACAGCCAATTTTGCAACGGGATGACTTACCCGACTGGTTTAAGATGGCGTTGTTTAACGAGCTATACTTGCTGGCTGATGGTGGTACTCTCTGGACAGCAGCTACTGAAAACGATCCTGTAGGGCAGTTTGGGGTATTGGAGTGCATGGATTATCGCTGGTATGAAAGCCTAGATGTGCGCCTGTACGGTTCATTTGGCTTGATGATGTTGTGGCCACAATTAGATAAATCTGTTTTAGAAGCCTTTGCCAGAGCCATTCCCGATCATGATGATACACCGCGCACTGTAGGTTACGATCGCTCTAGTGCCATCAGAAAAGAAGGTGGTGCAACGCCTCACGATCTGGGCGCACCAAATGAACATCCGTGGGAGGAAACTAACTATACTTCCTATCAAGATTGTAATCAATGGAAAGATTTACCCAGCGATTTTGTCTTGCAAGTATACCGAGACTATCTGCTAACAGGCGCTCGAGATACTGACTTTCTCTGGGAATGTTGGCACAGTATTACTCAAACCTTGGCATATCTTAAGAAATTCGATCGCGACAACGATGGCATTCCCGAAAATTCTGGCGCACCCGATCAAACTTTTGATGACTGGAAGTTAAGAGGCATAAGTGCCTATTGTGGCGGTTTATGGATAGCCGCCTTAGAAGCAGCAATTAAAATCGGTAAAATTCTGAGCGACAATCCGCCGACAAACCCCAGTCTACAAGTATCGGACTTTTGTGCAGGTATCGAAAATACGATTGATAACTATCATAGTTGGTTAGAGCAATCGCGATCGCTCTATCATAATGCTTTGTGGAATGGCGAATACTATCGTCTCGATACCGAAAGTGGTTCAAATGCAGTGATGGCAGATCAACTCTGTGGACAATTCTATGCTCGTTTATTAAATTTACCTGACGTAGTAGAAGAACAATACATTAAGTCTACTTTAAACAAAATTTATGATGCCTGTTTTCTCAAATTTCATCACGGCAAATATGGCGCAGCCAACGGCGTTTTACCCGATGGAAGTCCAGTTAATCCCAATGATACCCATCCCCTAGAAGTCTGGACAGGAATCAACTTTGGTTTGGCTGCTTTTATGATTCAAATGGGTATGAAAGAAGAAGCTTTCCAACTAACAGAAACTGTAGTTAAGCAAGTATACGAAAATGGCTTACAGTTTCGCACTCCTGAAGCTATTACCGCAGTTGGTACTTTTAGAGCGAGTCATTATTTAAGGGCGATGGCAATTTGGGGTATTTATGGTGTTTTGACTGATTGGAAGTAGGTAAGCGAGGAAAACTCAATTACTCGTTCACTTAAATGCAAGAAATGGACTGAAATTTGGAATTATCTCTTGGCAGCTAATCTATATTTAACTGAGTGTCCAATAAATTGTGATTAATTATGTCAAGCAAAAAATTGTTTTTTCCTGACATAATTAATTAATACTAGATGTCTAGTGTTAATTAACTTTAAATTAAGAAAATTAATAATCTTTGTAGTAGGTTGGGCAAAGTAACTATAAGCGAAAAACGTTTCAGGATGAGCTTGCTTGCTCACCAATAAATTAATGTTGATTATCAGACATGGATAAACAAGGGCAATCGCTTATAATTAAAATCTTAGTAAAAGTTTTAGTGCGATCGCCTTTGTATCTAAAAAAATATTTCAAATGACATTGCAAGAAGTCCTTCAACTAGCCAAACAACTAACCCCAATAGATAAAGTACGACTTATTCAACAGCTAACCCCAGATCTAGAACGAGAATTATCCACGATAAAACCTCAACCTAAAAAATCTTTACTGGGTTTATGTGCAGACTTGAGCAAAGCACCGTCAGAATCAGAAATAGAACGAACTCGCAATGAGGTATGGAATAACTTTCCCAGAGAGGATATCTAAATGATTGTAGCGGTGGCAGATACCCACACGATTATCTGGTATTTGTTTAATGATGAGAGACTTTCTAACATTGCACAGCAAACAATTGAAACAGCAGCAGTAGATGGAAATCAAATCGGTATTGCTTCGATTACTCTGGCTGAAATAGTTTATTTAAGTTAAAAAAACCGTATTCCAGAACAGACATTGGAACGTTTAGTAAATGCAATAGATGAAGAAAATAGCGTATTAATCGAAATTCCTTTGGATAAAAATGTAGTTAAAACTTTAGTTCGAGTAGACAGAACACAAATTTCCGATTTACCAGATCGTATTATTGCTGCTACTGCTTTGTACACCAAAGTTGCAGTAATTAGTAGAGACAGAAAAATTAAGTTATCTAATATTCAGACTATTTGGTAATCAAAAAAATTGCGATCGCTATAATTACAGTTGTAGTCAAAATATTAGTGCGATCGCAAATTATAGGAAATAGCTAGTTTTTACTATAGTTAATGATTATGAAGGAAACTAGTTTATGTAGAAACTAGTATTTTTGGCTATCTGACTGCAAGATCGACTGCAAATTTAATTTTGGCAGCTAATATCAAAGTTACCCAAGACTGGTGGGATACTTGTCGTAGTGCTTTTACTGTTTATGCTTCCGAACTTGTAGAGGATGAAGTTGCTAGAGGAGATGAAGCGATCGCGAACCAAAGGCTTGATCTATTGAAACCCATAATGTATCTCGATATCATCGAAGAAGCAGTAGAATTAGCACAAGCATTCTTACAGCAAAGTAATTTACCGTCCAAAGCCTCCAATGACTCTCTGCATATGGCTTTAGCAACAGTTTACGGCTTGGATTACTTGCTAACATGGAATTGCAAACACATGGCAAATGCTCAAATTCAGAAGAAGCTATCGCAAATAAGTTTGCAACTTGGATACGAGTTACCAATAATCTGTACGCCCTACGAATTAATGCAATACAATTTATAACGAGAAAAATTATGTATAAAGACGAAATTATTGAAGAAATTCATAAAAATAGAGAAGAGTACGCTAGATCTTTTAACTACGATCTAAACGCTATATACAAAGATTTAAAAAGCAAACAAAAGGCTCATTCGGACAAGATTGTAAAGCTTCCAGTCAAACAAAAGTTTACTCAATAGTTTAAGTAAATTGAATTAAACCAAGGATAAAAAGCGATCGCTATAATTAAAATCGTAGTAAAAATTTAAGGCGATCGCCTTTCTACTCAATTTGAAAAAATGGTACGATACACGGTACGCATTGAAACTAATTTTGATAAACTCCCGCCACAGATAACACTATAGTAAAACTACCAATCATCTTCTAGCTGCGCTACCATCTCTTCGACTACCTCTGCTTCTTCTCCCTCATCAAGATCTTCATCGCCCCAGGCTTCAGATAATGGCTGTACTACTTTAGAGATCGCATCTTGGACAAAGGATTTGACAAACTCATCCCGCCGACTGAGTTGAAACTGTTGCTGCACGACTTCTGTTATGCCCCCGTCTCCCCAATCAAGATTGCGCCTAAAATATTCAATAAAGCTTTTACCTGCAATGCGAGTTAGGTAGGCGGCAGATACAGCTTGAATCGCTTTACCGACAATATAAGTGGCAAAGTGGAACTGGAGGGCTTTAGCTAAGATATCTACCGCACCTTTGACTACGCCCAAGCTAACCAAAGTTTTACCGAGAGATAAGGCTAATTCTTTACCTTGTTCGAGATCGAGTTCAATATTATAGATTCTGCCGATTTCGATTACCATTTGGGCATTAACCGCAGCGGTAGCTAACATATCGACTACTGGTACAGGAGTTACCGCAATTACGCCCGCGCTGATCCACTGATAGCGAGCGATTATTCTATCTGATTCTCGACGACGCTGGTTCTCGATAATGGTGCGGGCTTCTTCTCCCAAGCGATGAGACTGAAGCAAAATGTTATCGGCAATTAAATCTTCTCCCTCTGCCCGCAATACTGCCACCAGTCTTTTGATCAACGGTAAGATCTCTACAGGAGGCTCGATAATTTCTCCGCTGGCTAGCTGAACTGGTTGGGGGTTGGCGCAAATAGCCGTTACGTCACTAGAAGAGATAAAGGGCTTGACTCTTTCTTTCAGTCTGCCCAGGATTATTTCTCGATCTTCATCAGTATAAAGATCTGTTTTATTAAAGACTAACAGCGATCGCTTACCGATTTCTGCTAAAGTTCTTAAAGGCTCGTATTCTGACTGGCGCAAATCATTATCCACGGTAAAGACGAGTAAGTCTGCTTCTGTAGCTAGCTGTTTGGCTATTTTTTCCCGTTCTGTTCCCGCAATTCCCGCTTCTAAGATACCAGGGGTGTCAATAATTAAGATTTCTCTACCTACTCCTTTTAGTTTCAGGCTATAGGTTTCTCCTTGGGTAGTTGTTCCCATGATGGGGTTGGTTTCTCCCACGATTTCGCCCACCAAAGCATTAACTAAAGAGGTTTTTCCTGCCGATCCTGTGCCAAAGATAACTACCTTGACTTCCCCTCGCTGGAGATTCGCCTCAATTTGTCGAGATCTACCTAATAAAGCTTTTTGGGCAATTTTGTCCTGTATTTGCCCTACCTGCTGTTTTAATGCCTGAAGATTCTGGGCTGCTACCTGATTTTTTTCTTCTGGAACTCTGATTCGTTTAGTACGGCGTTTATCTTTCTTGCGTCGAGAATTACGGGTAGATTTATTAATGTAATAAACATAGCCTCCCATGATTAACCCGATTAAGACAATTACCAGTAGCAGCAGTAAATTAGCCAAAATGGGGGCGGTAAAAGAGATCTGCATATATAGGTGAGACAAAGATGTCACCAACCAGATCGATAATCCCAGAATGACGCTAAGACCGAGAAATAGAGCTACTATACGAAACAAAGGCATTTGCAGTCGATCAAAACAGAGGTAATCTACCTATATTAGCGACTTTAAATCAATTTAAGAATAATAGCTAAGCATAGTTGCTTATTTATGATAAAAGTGTTTGGTTTATCTTATTCCAGCAAAACAAGACGGTATGATAACCCAATTACTAACTTCGATCCAGTTGAATCTCTGCTTTTTTAATCACTCGATCTCGTTGATTATAGTTGTCTAATTAGCGATTAGTAGCGATCGCGCTCTTGCCATTATCATCTAGCTTAAACCCAGGCTGATAAAGCTATTCATCTTACATACCCATATCTTGCATGAAAAGTAGCCATAATAAAATAGCTTATATTACATATATTTTAATTGCCTTAAATTTACTGATATATGCCTTAGAAATCAAATTGGGTGGCAGTCAAAGCGCTTTTGCATTGGAACGTTTGGGCGCATTAATTCCCCAGAAAGTTCTAGCAGGAGAATGGTGGCGGTTGATTGGAGCTAATTTTCTACATTACGGTTCATTTCATTTGGCAACTAATATGCTGGCGCTTTTTTTTATTGGGCGTTTGATTGAATTGAGCTTGGGAGCAAAATATTATCTAACTATATATTTATTCAGTGGTATTGGCTCAATGCTCACTTTTACGCTACTAGCTTTTAGGTTGGGTTTAGACAATGCTTTTTTAGTCGGCGCGTCAGCAGCAATTATGGGGCTGATCGGCGCAATTTTGGCGATATCGCTCCAGATTTGGTTAAAAAAAAGATATTCACCTACTGCAAAACGCCGACTGCTACAAATTATTTTGATCATCATCATTCAATTTATTTTTGATAACATAATTCCCCAAGTAAGTTTTCATGCTCATCTGTTTGGCTTTATCATTGGTTTTTTGATTAGTAGTGTTTTGGTATTTATTAAATTTAATTTAGAAGAGGCTTAAAGGATTGACGGATCAGATTAGAGTTACGGGAATATTGCTGCTGGTTATAACTTGTTGAGCTATTGAGCTAAAAGAGCTATTGTCCCAAGGCTGGGAATTGTTTTTAGCTAGAGTAATAGCTGTAACTTTGTATTCCTTAGCAATACGTAGTATTTCCTCGGATATTGGCTTAGATGTGTTTTGCGTGGTAATTATCAGTTGATAAGGAACATCTGCCAACAATTTAGCCATTAGCAAGTTTAGTCTATCTGTATTAGTCTGATGAGGGTTATTGGTGACATCAAGAATAACGACCGATCCGTTGGTTCTGCGTGTAAGATCGGCTACCTGGGTTAAAACTGCGATCGCACTCTTGAAGCTATGAACCGCACCTAAAATAACTGTTGGGGTAACTAGATTAGCTTTAGTCGGATCTACCTCATCTTTGGTGAGTAGTTTGGGAGCAAAAGTAGGTATTGCCCAAGCTCCTAAAGGGGCAGTAATCAAAATAGATAAAGCGGTGATCGCCAAAATAATCTCGCCTCCTGGTATATTTAAACTAAGAGGAATTGCACCAATAGCAGCCTGTACCGTAGCTTTAGCGGAATTTCCAGGTAAGAGAAATAACTTTTCCCGCCAATTCCAGTTACTACCTAATGTAGCTAGATACCAGCCGATTGTACGACCAAAAATCAAGCCAAGGACAAGCAAGATAATTCCTGGCAACAACACATTTGATAAAACCTGTAGCTGAATTGTTGCTCCCATTAAGACAAAGAGAAAAATCTCTGCCACAATCCACAGATGATTAAATTCCTGACGCAAGCGACGTGCCAGGGGAGGACTAAATTCAATCAGAAAAAATCCCATCGCCATTACGGCTAAGTATCCAGAAAAGTAAGGGAAACCAGAAGCAAGTACCACTAATAGCAATGCTATGGTGGCAGCAATCAAAGTATCTTGAACGCTATTTTGCGTCCACTTTTGCTTGATAGTGCAGAAGACAATTAATTTGGCTGCCAAATAACCAAATATTACCCCGAGAATAATTTGGGCGACTATCTGAACAGGTAACAACCATAGCCCATTACTGGTAATAGTTCCCTGAGTTAAAAAATTTAACAGCAAGCTAAACAGCAACAAGATTAAAACATCGGACAAAGCACTCCCCGTCAAAATGGCATCGGCGATTCCTTTAGATACCCCCCAACCCAGGTTTTTAAGACGCAACATTCCTGGGACAATTACCGCAGGAGATTCGGCACCAATGACGCAGCCTAATAACAAACCTGTTGCCCAGTCAAACTCAAATAGCCAAATTGAAATTAGAGAAATGGCGATCGCTTCGGTCAAAGCAGGCAAAAAACCCAAACGCAAAGCAACACTACCCTGTTGAGCTAGCTTATCGCGATCTAATCCTAACCCCGCTCGCATCAAGATTACCATTACGGCGATCGTTCTGAGATCATCTGCCAGATCTAAAACCTGCTGAGTAATTAAATTACTTATCTGCGATCCTAATAAGATGCCAACGAGCATCATCCCCAGCAAAGGAGGAGCTTTCAGTTTACGGGCAAATTGACCACCCAGAAATCCGAGTAATAGAATTAAACCCAGACTAAACAATAAATTGTCAGGCATTTTGTCGATTAACTAACGATACGCCCAATATTACTAAACCTCCGCCGAAAAAGCCGATGCCAAAACTGCACTCTTTGCCCAAACAAACTATCAAAAATATTTAGCGATCGCAAAACGCTCAAATCCACCAAGTTAATTGTCAAGAGAGATAATTATGAGGGATTTCGTCGCTGGCTCTATAGTTTGATTTAAACTTGGTTATATTTTTATTACTCGTAATCTCAAGTGAATTATCGTAATCCTGCACCAACTGTAGATATTATTATCGAATTGATCGATCGCCCAGGACGACCAACTGTTTTAATCGAGAGAAAAAATGAACCTTTTGGCTGGGCAATTCCAGGAGGATTTGTTGATTATGGAGAGTCGATTGAAACCGCAGCGATTCGCGAAGCCGAAGAAGAAGTAAGCCTAAAAGTAGAACTGATCGAGCAGTTTTATGTTTATTCAGATCCGCAGCGAGATCCACGTCAACATACTCTGGCGATCGTTTTTATCGCTGTTGCCAAAGGTAATCCTGTTGCTGCTGATGATGCTAAAAATTTGGGGATATTTAATCAATGGGATTTGCCCTCGAATCTCTGTTTCGATCATCACCGCATTATGAATGATTATTGGAACTATCGTAACTATGGTTTAAAGCCAAAAATAAAATAGTTCTTGAGATCATTAAATAGCTAATTTGTATGAGGGTTTTGTAAACTGAAAAATTGCGGTAAACAACAGACAACCCTAAGAGCTAGATAGCGATCGCGTTAGACTTAAACTAACTCAACCACAACCCAGCTTTCAGGGTTGTTCTTTTTTTTGGTTTTTTGATTATTTTCCAGCTAGATTAGCTTTGATGATTAGTCAGCAGTAGCCAATTCTGTGCTGCCACGAACACGGCGGCGAGTTAAAGTATTAAATAACATTACGCCGATCGCTTTGACTAAGTTACCTTCAAGTTCTTGAAATAACTCCATGTTCATGCCAAAAGCAGCGTTAGCTTCATCAACAATTTTTTCCGCAGTTGCTCGATCTATAGGCAACTCGTCCATTGCTTGGCGGTATTTATTTTTAAAAGCTTTCTCGTCAGAAATATCCTCAAACTCATAGAAGGCAGTTCCCTCGCCATTGGTCAGATTCATCGCTCTTTGAGAAATCTTCTTCAAAATTTGTCCCCCAGACAAATCTCCCAGATAACGAGTATAGCAATGAGCAACTAACAATTCAGGTTGAGTCTCAGCTATGGATCTGATACGCGCTACATAAGCTTTTCCAGCTTTTGTGTTTTTGGCTTCTTCGCGCCAGTTAGCACCATAGTAAAAATGTAAATCTTGTTCCAAACTCTGTTTGCGGTTGAGTTCGGGGAAATAGATTTTAGACAGTACAGGATGGTCTTTTAACCTTTCCATTTCCTCTTCCATTGCCGAATAGACGTAGTAAAGGCTAGTTACTAACTTGCGATAAGATTTTTTCTCGACTACTCCTTTAAGAAAACATTTAACAAAACCAACGTTTTCTGCCATTGTGTGAGACTTTTTCGTCCCTTCACGCAACATTGTGGCTAAATTAACGCTCATACCAAACTTCCTATTTTTTTATGATTAACTTGCTGTTCTATATTCTGTAACAAAAGATTTAAAAATCCACCTAGTCTGTTAGCGTAAACTGAATTAATGAGTATTCTTATTAAGAATTCTTACATCCCAGGATAATCTTAAAAAGCCACAGCGTCACTCAGAAATCGTTCATTTGGTCAAGATATAGGTAAAGAAAAATAAACTTAAATTTTCTGGGAATATAATATAAATTTATAGTATTACATTGAGCGGTAAATAGAAATTAAATAGCAACTTTTAACTGCTTGTTTAACAATTTAAAAACGTAAATCATATTTGCAATAAAAATTAACGAATATTTAACATAGAACAGATAACTTAAACAGAATGAGCATTTTTGCTTATAATCATGACAGGATTTGTAATATTTCCTAGTTTTTTGTATTAAATCGAAAAGTTAAACGATCGCGCCATTTACCAAAAATAAACATCGACCATATTATAAGATGCCAAGAATACTAGTAATTGATGACGATCCCGCAATCTCTGAATTAGTCTCTATTAACCTGGAGATGGCTGGCTATGATGTCAATCAGGCTGAAGATGGAATAAAGGGTCAGGCTCTAGCAGTGCAGCTACAGCCCGATCTGGTGATGCTCGATCTAATGCTGCCTAAAGTTGATGGCTTCACCGTTTGCCAAAGATTACGTCGGGACGACCGTACTTCTGATATTCCAGTTTTGATGCTAAGTGCTTTAGGACAAACCCAAGATAAAGTAGAAGGTTTTAATGCTGGTGCAGATGATTATTTAACTAAACCCTTTGAAGTTGAAGAAATGCTGGCTAGGGTTAGAGCTTTATTGCGTCGTACAGACCGCATTCCCCAGGCAGCTAAACACTCAGAAATTCTTAATTTTGGTCCTTTAACTCTGATTCCCGAACGCTTTGAAGCTATCTGGTTTGAAAAAACAGTTAAGCTAACCCACTTAGAGTTTGAATTACTGCACTGTCTTTTGCAGCGTCATGGGCAGACTGTAGCTCCCCCAGAAATTCTCAAAGAAGTTTGGGGTTACGATCCCGATGATGATATAGAAACCATTCGAGTTCACATTCGCCATTTACGGACAAAATTAGAACCCGATCCTCGTCATCCCAACTACATTAAAACTGTTTACGGCGCAGGATATTGTCTAGAGCTACCTACTACTGAGCAGATGCTGGTTCAAGAAGATAAAGCAACTGCATAAAAACATAGAAGATTGAGATAGAAGAGTCGGTTATACACAGTGTTAATTATTGCATTGATAGTAAACCCATATGGAAGTAATATATCGACTCCTCTTCAACCTATTTTTCCCTCTTAAAGTTTGGTTCAGCAGCTAGTAAAGCACTGCCATAAGCTGCCTCAGTATTTGCTGCCACAGAGACTGGTACTTTTAAATAACGCTGACGAATTTTGCTCCATACAGCATTCTTCGCTCCACCGCCTGCTGTGTATACCCTAGTTAATTGGTCAGCACCTAAATCTTGTAGTTTTTGATAGCCTAATCCTTCTATACGAGACATACTTTCTAATAAGCCATGTAAAAACTTGGCTGGATTACTCGGACGAGGTTTTAACTGAGGTAGTAAATTAGGATTGTTAATCGGAAAGCGATCGCCTGGCTCTAATAAAGGATAATATTTGAGCGGGCTTACTGTTGCAGGATTGATTTGCTCAGACAGTTGTTGAAGTTGTTCATCAGTAAAAAAGTGCTTGAGAACTGCCCCACCTGTATTAGATGCACCACCAGCTAACCAAAGATGGCCTAACCTGTGACTATAAATACCAAATTCAGAGGCGGTAACTTTAGTCCGACTAAGTAATTTTAAAACCAAGGTTGAACCGAGGGAAGTAACAGCTTCTCCTGGCTGGCTAGCACCACTGGCAAGAAAAGCAGCAATACTATCGGTAGTTCCCATACGTACCAGACAGTTATTCGGCAGATTTAAGCGATCGCAATTTTCTGGAGTTACTACTCCGGCAAATGCACCAGGGGCAAGCACTTGAGGATATAAATAACTAAACGGTAATTTCAACCAATCTGGATAGCACAGACGATCTGCGTCATATCCTAACTTGAGCGCATTATGATAATCACTGATGCCTAACCTGCCGTGTAATAAGTAAGCTAACCAGTCAGCCTGATGCAGCAGATAGCTAGCTCGTTCAAAGTAAGGTTGTTTTTGCCACCAAAGTAGCTTTGCCAAACTAGAAGTCGCGCTAATTACGACATGATTATCTGGAGCAAGAATTTTAATTTGCTCTAATACCTCTTTCCCTCTAGAGTCATGGTATAAAATTGGCTCGGTAATCGGGTTGCCTGTAGCGTCGCACAACAACACAGTCGAGGAAGTGCCATTAATGGCGATCGCTTTTAAACTGGTTCTAATCGCAACTGGTATCTGGGTAATTAAGCTAAACAGAGTATCTTGCCAAGTTTGAGCTAGTTTATCTGAGGCAATATTAGTCAAGCTAGATTGTCTAGTATCAATAATCTGTTTCTGGCGATCGATAACTATTGCTCTCGCCCCAGAAGTCCCAAAATCAATGCCCAGATAAAAATGCATAATCATCACTCTAAAAACATTGCTTAAACCACCCGCATCAAAAGTTTTGTAGGTTGGGTAAAATGCAGTGAAACCCAACATCAAAAACTCTTCGTTATCATCGATATATATGAAACATGGTCGCTTACAATCATTAGGAAGCAGTTATTTCTTTACCTTAGTCATACCAGTTTAAAAAATATATTGATGTACCAAAGTTTGCCATTCACGAGAAGCGATCAAAGTAGCAACGTCAAACTGTTGACCATATTCAGCCGAATAGTTTTTGAAAGATTCAATCCAGCTTAGAACTGTTTCTGTCGGGTATTTTTGACTATAAGACTGAGACTGATACAAATAATCACTCATTTCGATTAAATATCCTGTTTGCTGAAGTCGCCAAGAACTCCAGATTAAAGTTTGATAACGGGATTGCGCCTCTAAACTTTTGACTTCTGGAGATAAGTTCGATTGAGTAAAAAATTTAGCAGTGATTTGGTTTAATTCTTGAGTTTGCAACAGAGTATTTTTAGAAGCATTGGCTTCATGCTGGCGATATTTAACCGTTGTTTGTTCTGTCCAAGCAGCAGAACAATTCATCATTGCTAACCGCATTACTAAATCTACATCTGGTGTCTGTTCTAAGGCAGTATCAAAGCCCTTTGAACGTTCCAGCCACGATCGCCGAAATAGCATTGCTCCGAGAAAAACAGGTTTCCAGATCAGCAGATTGGCACAGTCGAGATGGGGAATTTGTTGCCAAGGCTGCACCGCTGCCTTTACGTTCCCTAGTTCATCAACAATTTGCCATCCGCTGTTTACCATTCCTAAATCACAATTTTGCTTCAGCAGTGCGACTTGAGAAGATAGCTTATGAGGCAGAAAAATATCATCCTGGTCTAAAAAAGCGATATATTCACCTCTAGCTGCTGCCAATCCGAGGTTACGACTGGCTGCCACTCCTTGATTATTTTGGCTCAGATATAAAACAGTGCTGCCGTATTGCTCGACAATATGACGAGTATTATCTGTTGAGCCGTCATCAACCACGATAATTTCATAGTCACTATAGGTTTGTGCCAAGACACTATCGATCGCTTCGGCTAAATAGCGATCGCCATTATAAGCAGGAATAATTACACTGACTTTGGCCACAGCTTGATTCAAAAATAAACAACAGGTAAGAATTGAATTATTAATTATTAATGATCAATTGTCGATTAGCTATTTCTAAATACAATTGTTCTAGCTTAGTAATATTCTGATGTAGGGTATATCTTTCTAATACTCTTTGTCGGGCTTTATTACCTAACAAATTAGTCATCTCAGGATGATTACGAAACAGGGGTAATAAAGTTTTAAGTTGTGCCGTCACTCCTTGGGTATCTAACACCACTCCCGCACCATTATCTAACACTTCTCCGTCTGCCCCTGCATCGGTAGCTATACAGGCTAAGCCACAGGACATAGCTTCGAGAAGAGAAATGGACAAACCTTCTACCAAAGAGGGGAGAATAAAAACATCAGCAGCCCGCAGAATATTAATCCGCTGTTGTTCATCAGAGATAAACCCGAGCCAAACAATATTATGTTCTTTGCCATAATGAGTCTGGAGAGAGCTTCTAATGGGACCATCCCCCACCATTAATAGCTGACAGTCATCTCCCATGTCCGCTATTTTCCAAGCTTTTAGTAGAGCTTCAATATTTTTTTCCGTGGCAATACGTCCTTGATAGACAAACAGTTTTTTCGCTTTTAGCTGATATTTGAGACTGGAATAACCTGGAGAATATTTATGTTGATCGACACCATTGGGAATAATTACCACGCGATCGCCTGGTACTCCCAGCTTAATCAAAAGATCTCGCTGAATTTCACTAAAGACAATTACCCGTTCGTAGTGGGCTAAAAATGGGGCATATAGCTGATAAGTGAGATATTGAGTACTTGACTTTAAATTGCGGATTTTGCTATCAAAGGGTGGGTGGAAAGTGGCAACCAGGGGAATATTTAACTCCTCACAGATATCTGGTAAGAGAAAATCTAGGGGAGATAGAGTCAAAGAAGCGTGGACTAAATCTGGTTTTAGCTGGCGTAGCTCTCGCAGCAAGACTTTGCTGGATTTTAAAGTAGGAATCGTATAAACCTGAGATTTATAAATAAACGGCAGAGAAACTTCATGGCAGTTTGACCAGTTGTGATCATAACTATTTTGCGGTTGAGAGAAATGCAAAAAGCTAACCCGATAGTCTCGATCTAACAGCGCGTTAGTTATTTCGCGACCATAGGTTACGTTGCCACAAAAGGGCGATTTTTTTCCTAGCCATGCAATATGCATTCAAATGCTCTTTCTTCTAGGCAGCTACAAATTTACCAAATAACTAATAAATTCAACGCCTCGATCGTAATTAGCGATTTAATTTTGGATAGCTATCAGTTATTAGTCATTAGCCATTAGCTTAAATTAACTACCTTCATAGTCAATCTCTCATATAGCCGAGCAAATTTTTGGCTGATAGCTAGAATCACAGTTAATTTATAACCGTGAAAAGATCCATAATTATTAGATTTATTAGCTTTAGTTAATTTACCAGATTGGGGGTTATGTCTGGCTTTTTCCAATAAAAATCCGCTTTTAGCCTTAAACTTCGGAGCTAGATGGTAACTCGTCCAAACTATCATCAGCCCGCATCATGTACCAAGTTAAAACGCCTCCTAACGCTGCGATCGCAGCTAGCACCAAAATTACAGCAGGCAAACCAAAACGAGTTTCAGCTTCGGCGGCTAACACCAAAGGCAAAGAAAGAGCAATATTAATCGCATTGTTTTGTAAGCCAAAAACCTTCCCTCTCATCTCTATAGGGGTTTTTGACTGGATGGTTGTTTGCATCGGTACACCGACTAAAGCGGCAAATGCCCCTAATAATGCCGTCATCGTCAAGGCTAACCAAAGATTTTGAGTAGCAAAGGATAATCCCGTCAAAGAAGCTGCTACGCCAATTGAGCCCACTAAGCTTAAACGAGCGCGCTTGATCTTGTGCCCTTTACTACCTAAAATGGCTGCGCTTGTTCCCATACCGATTCCTGCTGCTGCTAACAAGATACCAAATTGTTGCGCCTCAATTTGGGGAATTTGATCGGCCATGCTTACCGCTAATACCGCCAAGGCTGCAAAAATAGAGAATAAAATTACTAGCTGAATCAAAGCGTTGCGTACACGATGATTTTGCCCTAAATAGTTAATACCGTCTTGAATATCAGCCAAGACATGAGGCTGTTCTCGATTAGATTGGTCTAACTTTTCTCCTGTGCGCAAGGCAAGCAAAATCATCCCGGCGATCGCATAAGCTCCTCCAACCAAAATTTCTTTGCCAATACCAGAAGGTAACCCCGTCTGAAAAGCTAACTTATCGGCAAGATCTAACAACGGTTCACCAATAGCAAAACCCACAATTAGCAATGCCATCATGGTAGTGGTATAAAGTGAATTAGCAGCTAGCAAATTTCGCTCCTTAACAATTAAAGAAATGACCGCCTGTTCTGCGGGAGCAAAAAATTGAGTAAAGGTAGAAACGAAAAAAGTAATCCCCAGCATCAAACCAAACCCTAAAGGAATAGCTGTAAATATGCTTTGTCCTTGAAACACCGATAGCAAAAAGGGTAAGGTTAAGACCAAGATTCCTCGCAATAAATTGGAAACTACCAAAACAGGCTTTTTCTGCCAGCGGTCTACGTATACTCCAGCCAAAGAACCAAACAACACCGCAGGAATGGTAAAAGCGATCATGATCGGCGATACCCAGCGACTGATTGATTGATTTGGCAACTGAAATTGATTAGCAACGATCGCGATCATCAATACCAGGTATACTTTATCTGCTAACTGGGAAAATATTTGACCGCTCCACAAGATTAAAAATTGACGATTTTTTAAAACAGGAGCAAATCCTTGAGAACTAATTTTGGTTTTAGTTTCTGATTTAGGTTGATTTTCTGGAAGATTTTCTGAAGTTTCTGAAGTTTCTGATTCCGACAGTCGCATTTTATATAGTTGATAGTTGGGCTTATTTTAAAATTCAATATAGAGATTATCTACTAGATTAGCGGAACAAATCGTCTTACCTATATGATATTGGATATATCCGCGCAAAATTTTCTCAATTGTGATCCAAGCAACCTCCAAATTAAACTTTTCTGTGTCTTGGGCGGTAAATAGTTCTTTGGGCGGCAAAGAATGATTGTTTAACTGTTGCAGAATAGCTAATTCAATGCCATTAATTCGGCGAGCGATTTTTGGTAGACGAACATTGTAATTCTCTTCATCGTCAAGTTCAGGCTGCTGAGTTTGTCCTGCTTGTACTACATTTAAATCGACAATCCCTCCCCCTTCAAAGCTAAATCCGACTCGCCAAGAAGCAGAAGTTAAATCAGGTGGAATTAGACGTTGCGTGACACAACAGTCAAATACTTGAGGAGACAAACCAGCGATCGCTAATAAATGGAATACTGCCTGAGCCAAATAAGGATATACCGACTCACCAGCGGTAAGCGCTTCTATGCGCCGAAGATGTTCATTCAGCACTTCATACAGTTCTGGTTGGGGTTGTTCAGCTACCGCCAAAGCAATTGACAATTCTGCTAAATATTGAGCTGTGGCAAGCTTGCCCAGATCGCGACTTAAACCTGGATAAGTATATAAGGTATCTGCCTGAATAATTTTATCCAGCGATCGCCCTTTAATTAACAATAATTGATTAATGACAAATAATTCTGTTCTACCTCGCAATTGTGATTTATACTTTTTCGCCCCTGGTGCAACTGCCCGAATCAAACCATGTTCAGGAGTTAACACCGTAACCAGGCGATCGTTTTCTTTGAGCGACGAGCCTTTTAAAATAATTCCTGTAGCTTTATATTTTTGATTCATTTTGTGCCTGGAATGAATTGGCTTCGTTGAAATTGATTAGCTATCAGCTTTTGATTTAACTATTTATTACTAATTGTTAATTACTTTAAAGACTCACTTTGTTGGCGTAGTAGATCGACCCCGCGCGAAGTACCCAGACGAGTCGCCCCTGCGTGAATTAAAGCGATCGCCTGCTGGTAGGTATGAATTCCCCCCGAAGCTTTTATCCCAATTTGTCCTTTGGTAATTTCTTGGAGAAGCTTGACATCCTCTACTGTTGCGCCACCAAACCAGCCCGTACTAGTTTTGAGATAAGCTACCCCCGCATCAAGACAAATCTCTGCTGCTAATCTTTTCTCTTCGTCCGTCAAAACAGTAGTTTCTAAGATTGCTTTAACATTTTGACCAGTTTCCGAGCAGATTTGGGCGATCTCACGATATATTTTGCCTGTTTCTTGCATTTTAACCCAACCTAAATTGATTACTACGTCTAACTCCGTTGCTCCATTTTCTACCGCTTCTTGAGCTTCATAAAGCTTGACTGCTGACGTGACAGCCCCCGTAGGAAATCCAATTACAGTACAGACGTTAGGCTTTTTGTCATGTAATAATTCTTTTGCCTGAACTACCGAAGCAGGGTAAATACAAACTGAAGGAAAATTATACTGCCATGCTTGTTGGCATATTTGCTTAACTTCTTCAGGAATAGCACTCGGTTTGAGCAGCGTATGCTCGATATAAGTAGCAATGTCGATGTCTAAATCGGTTACGGGCATTTTTGGTTGATGAAATAAGCTAGCTACAGTTATTATTTTCGCAAATTTTTGCTTAGAAGCTTAGTTAATTCTGGTAGACGCTCACCAAAACGACATCGATAGCCTATTGTTAGCCGAAAGTGAACAACGACGTGCTGAAGCCGATCGCGAACGGGATGATATTTTTTCTCTGTTATTATCAGCTATTAATTACTAAACTTAGTTGGTTGTTGACTTTCAACTGATTCTCTGACGTAAAATAAATTCAGCGATCGCCAAATCTACAGGAGTGGTTACTTTTAAGTTAGTTTCTTCGCCTGCGACAATTTTGACGGGCAGTTCACATTTTTCAAACAAGGCAGCATCATCAGTTACCTGCCAACCCAATTCTTTGCCCCGATGGTGACAACGCTTGAGTAATTCTACTTCAAACCCTTGGGGAGTTTGAGCCGCCCATAGATTGCCACGATCTGGGGTATCAGTGATAATTTCTTGCTGATTAACTACCTTAATAGTGTCTTTGACTGGAATAGCCGCGATTAAACCTTTACAGCCATTTAAAGCTTCAGTACAGCGATCGAATAGTTCGGGAGTCGCCAAACATCTAGCTCCATCATGAATTAAAACTCGGGTCGCGCTTTTTGGTAAAGACTGTAAACCATTGTAAACAGATTCCTGGCGAGTATCTCCGCCGACAATTAACTCTGCTGGTTTAGTTAAATTAAGTTGGCTAAGAATATTTTTAAAGTCAGCAAAATCCGTAGTCTGACCCATAATGCCAATCCATTCCACAGTTGAAGACTGTTCCGCAGCCAGTAAACTCCAGGCTAAGAGTGGTTTGCCTAACAGTTCCAAAAAAAGCTTGTTGCGCTCGCTACCCATGCGACGACCCATACCTGCTGCTGGAATCAATAAGTGCATTTAATGATGTTTTCCTAAAAATAATCCGCTTTAGCTCTATCATCTACTAAAATTGACCTCAGATAAAACTCAAGGACTATATCTTCTTTATAGAATGCGTATACTAGCCCTCGTTCCTGGCGAAATTGGCAATCAAATTCTCTTTTTTCCTACCCTGGAAACTATTAAACAACAGTATCCTAAAGCTGCAATTGATGTTTTAGTCGAACCTAGAGCAAAAAAAGCTTATCGAGTTTGTAAAAATGTTGATGACGTTCTGGTGTTTGACTTTCAAGACCGCAACAGCTTTGCTGATTATCTCAACCTTTTGGGAACTGTACGCGATCGCGAATACGATGCTCTCATTAGTCTTAAAACCTCTTGGCGCATCAAATTATTGTTGTGGCTAAATGGAATACCAACTAGAGTAGGTTACCAAGATGATTCTGCACTGTATTTATCTGCTGCTGTTGCCCGCAAACCAGAGCAGTATACGGCCCAAATGTATCATGATTTGCTAACAGGATTAGGTATTAAGGCTGCTTGTCCTCCCGTTACAATTAATGTCCCGACAGAAGATATTAGCTGGGCCGAATCAGAACAGCAGCGTTTGACAATCAAAGATAGTGGTTACATTGTTCTTTGCGATCAACCATTACCAGAAGCAATGAGTGCTTATCCAATTAAAAGCTGGCAAACAATCATCGATGATATCGAGCAAAGAAAAACAGGTTTATCAATTGTGTTATTGCAGACAGATAATAACCAAGCCTGGGTAACGGCAATGATTTCGGCTAATGGTAATCTTAAAGCGATCGCTCCTCCCGACGTAGGCAAAATGGCAGCCATAATTGCTGGGGCAAATCTCATGCTGTGCAACAATAGCACTCCCATGCAGCTATCCATAGCCTCAGACACTTATACCTTTGCCCTATCTACCCCTCAAAACAGCAGCGCAATTCCACCAGGAAAAGACAACTGCATTGCCATCAAATCAAACACCAGCAACTTAGGAGATATCAAGCCAGAAACAGTTATCGAGCAACTATGGTCAAAATAAACTAAGAAAGAGGAAAAATAGCCAGTAGCAAATTTCAAAATCGAGTATATTTAAGATGCACAACTATCCAAAATTTGCTCTGGTTGTGCATATTTTTTAGCAGTCTAAGCGAGTATACAAGTGGGCTAGGATGGTGTTTCACCAGTTTCTTGCTCAGCAAAGCTCAAGCGGAGTTCCCCCGTCAACGCTGCTTCGCGCTTGTAGAACATAACCACGTAAAAGTTCGGCGAATTCTACACCGTGAACGAGTCTCGATTAGAAGACATCTGTTGTTGTAGCGATATCCGAAGGTGTATCTTTTAGGACTGCACCAATCAGCAATTTGCTCATGAAACAAAATCACAGGGATAAAAAGCCAAGTTCATTTGCAGAAACAGTTCAGCTGGTGGAAAGTTACGTTCGAGCCGAAATTATTCAAGAAACCAAGGACAAACGGCTTTACTACCATAATCTAGACCATGCCTTAGCAGTAAAACGTCGAGCCAATAATATTTTTCAAGAGATTAAAATTGTTCTGTCTCAAGATAACTCTGATGAGGAATTAGAACGGCTAGAAAACTTAATCAATCTTTGTGGGTTAGCTCATGATATGGTGCAGCTATTTGACCCTCCTAGTGCAGCTAATCAGCCTCGCAAACGTCAGGTAGGACTGAGTGAAACTGAAACTGCTAATAAACTACTGCAATATATTCAAAACTTGAATCAAGAATTGGCAGCTGGCGATCTCAATCACTCAATTCTTTTTAGCGATCTCGATCGGCAAATTATTCAAGATGCGATCGCTGCAACAATCTGCGATCGCGATCCCCAAGCAGGTAAAGCGGAGTATACTTTCTCACCCAACTCGATTTATCAGCCTTATCTCTATAATCGTCAACCTAAAATATCCATAGTAGGTAGCATTATTGCTTTGGCAGATTTAGGTGCTTTAGGCATGGAGGGAATAGAAAATTATATTCAAGATGGAATCTTGGTTTTTTTAGAAGATAATCCCGATCTCGAAGATTTAATTCTCAATTGCGATCGCTCTAATTATTTTGACGACGACATAATTAAGGCAAGATTACTTGCCATGACTCGGTTTATGATTAGCTTAGCTTACGAAAGACAGGCTAGATTTGAACTAGAAATTTCGGAATTTGCTCCTCAAGCTCGTCAAATTTTACGAGATAAAATTTTTATTGGCTTCAATCAAGAAAATATGGCAAAAATTACTGCAATAATGCCGACGCAAGATAACATCAGTTTGCAAGAATTAATCAATTTCTTTTGTTTAAATAAAAATATCGATTTTACAGATTAATTTTTTGATTGGGAATCACAACATTAAATGGCTAATTAATGCTATATCATTCACCATCATTCACCGATCAAAGAAGTCTTAATTTGAGATTCCTGCCATAATTTGTACAGAAAACGTTCGCTTTCAGGACTTAGTTCACAAACAAATATTCCTTTTTCGCTGGTTTGACTTTGCGCTACCCATGTACCCAATAAAGAAACCTCGATATATTCGTCATCACAAGGAATAAGATCGAACGACTCTATTTTGGCTAATTTCTCTAAATTTTTGAGTTCAGAAAAATTAATCGGCAGTATTAAGCTGGCAATACTAGATTCAATATATATACTTACCGCAGCACGTAAGTTAACTAGAATTCGGTCTGCTTTCCAGGCTTCAACAGACTTTGGCAAACATTCGAGATAGATTTCGTCCTCTAAATAGGTAATTTTTAGCATAAGATGCGTGGCTCCTCAAATATAAAATTGTCTTGGCTGTGATTTCAGATTTTCGTAATGCTTGTCAAATTAAACAAGTTCATAACTAACTTTTGACTATTTTTGCAGCTTTGGCATTGACACAAATCACTCTTAGCTGGATTATTTTATGTAGGAAAAGCTACAAAAAACCCCACTGACAGATGTTTGAGTAGCAAGGCTGGTAAATTTTTGTTAAGTTAACAGCTCAAATTAATCGGGCTATCTCGTGTCAATCCTGCCCGCTGTTTGATTTTGACCTCGAATATTTTTTATTGATTTTTAGGCTATAAGCCTTGCTATATTATTGGTTTCAAGCACTTATAGGTTAGAGTTCTAATAAATATGCCAAATTGCTTTTTCTGTGAATAAATAGACACTCAGGATCATTTCCTACCCATAAACAATTGTTCGAGCGCGTTATATTAGAAATCTGAATCGGCAAGTAATAAAAACCAGATTAAATTTATCGAAAGGGGTTTGCAAACCAGCTTCTTTGTATTACACTTATAGGACCATATATGTCTAGTATCTAGAGGAAAAAAAATGCGAACTCTAACTCGCACATCTACAACTGAAATGGAAGTTACCAGTATTCGCTTGGAGCGTAGTCTCAAAGACAAGCTGAAGGAACTATCTGGAAACCAAGGCTATCAAGCTTTGATTAGAGATATTCTTTGGAACTATGTTCACCAAAAATCTGGAGACTATCGCCCTCAATTTGCTCGTTCTGATATTCGCGCCACAGTTGAGGCAACCGCTCGTAAAGATGAAAGCTGCGCCCTCACTGGTAAGTTAATCCAAGAAAATGAACCCATGCTTTTGGGATTTACAATCTACGGAGATTTAGTGCCTCTGAGCGTTGATAGCGTAACCGAATAGTATTTCTAAGGTTGGAGAATTAGGAAGCTAAGTGCTATCCAAGTCTCTTTATGCCACCAGGCTTTCTAATTCTCCACAAGATCCTCGTTCAAAATTCTAGACATTTTTTAACCTTCTATTTTTGAATTCAGCAATATTACCGAGTTATGATTATCCTCTATTCATTAAGTAGAAAAAGAATCTAAAATAAAAATAATCTAAGTTCCATAGTAAATTTTTAGCAACTGTACCAAGTTACTGATTTTATTACTTAATCGTAAATTTAAAAGGAGTTATTAAAACAGATGACAGAAGCTACGAAAACTCGAGAAAGAGGAATTTTACTGACTCCAACAGCTTTTAAACATATTAAAATGCTGCAAGAACAACAAGGAAAGGAGCTTTGTCTGCGGGTAGGTGTTCGTCAGGGTGGATGTTCGGGAATGTCTTACATGATGGACTTTGAAGAATCAGAAAAGATTAGCGATAGCGATGAAGTATTTGACTATGATGGGTTTCAGATTGTTTGCGATCCAAAAAGTCTTTTATATCTCTATGGTTTGGTTTTAGATTATAGCAACGCGATGATTGGTGGTGGTTTTGAATTTACCAACCCCAACGCTGCTCAAACCTGTGGCTGTGGTAAGTCATTCGGCGTATAGGAATTTTGTAGACATATCGGTAAAATTAGTCAAATTAAATATTTGCTCAAGACAGACTGATTATATGAGTCTGTTTTTTATTGCTTGAGGATGAAAAAATTGCCTTCAAATTTTTTATTATCTATATATTTTTCTTAGCTGCATTTATTTTGAAGCTAATCCAATAGTGACAATTAATAATCAACATCATCAACCAAAGATCGCTTTGATGTATTCTCGACGCATTGATGAAATTGCATCTAGGGGAATGCCTTTGGGACAGACAGCAGTGCATTCTCCGTGATTAGAACAGTCGCCAAAGCCTTCGGTTGCCATTTGTGCTGTCATATTGAGTACTCGTTGTTTACGTTCGGGATGTCCTTGAGGCAGTAATGCTAGATGGGAAACTTTAGCGGCAGTGAATAAAGATGCAGAGGCATTAGGACAAGCTGCTACGCAAGCACCACAACCAATACAGGCTGCATAATCAAAAGCGCGATCGCTATTTTCTTTAGCTACAGGTAAAGAATTGGCATCGGGTGCAGCACCAGTACTAACAGAAATATAACCACCGGCAGCAACAATGCGATCAAATGCAGTGCGATCGACTACTAGATCTTTAATTATAGGAAAAGCTTTAGCACGCCAGGGTTCTACGGTTATTGTATCTCCATCTTTAAAACTCCTCAGGTGTAACTGACATACCGCAGTTTGTTTTTGCTCTCCATGAGCCACTCCATTAATCATCATGCCACAAGAGCCACAAATGCCTTCACCACAGTCAACATCAAAAGCTACAGGTTCTCGACCGCTTTTGATCAACTGTTCGTTTAAAACATCCAGTAGTTCAATAAAAGACATACTAGGATGAGCATCAGATACGGTGTATTCTTCTAGTTTACCTGAACTATCAGGATTGCTTTGTCGCCAAACTCTTAAATTGATCTTCATAAATTACGTTTAATCTGCAACAGCTTTGCTGAAATTAACTTTCGAAGCTATTAGCTATTAGCTGTTAGCTTTTAGCTTTTAGCTTTTTGACTGAACATTACTTAATTTAACAAAACTAACGGATAGATAGTTTTTCTTTGGGAACATCTGCTAACGCTTCATCGGGTAAAACATAAGAAGAACCGATTAATTGTTCATCCCAATCAACAATTTCAGGGAAGCAGATATTAGGTAAGACTTTAACCGCAAATATTTCTTGCACCGCATCTTCAAATTTTAAGCAGGCAATAGTTTGAGCCGTTTGGATATTTACTACCCAAACACCGCAAATTCTTTCATTAAGTTTTTCAGTTAGAGGAATACCGCTGAATACCGCTGTTTCTCTTGCCTGAGATAGTCCAATAAAGGCTAGTGAACCATAAAAATCGATGCCACGGGTAAAGCCAGGCAGAGTAGTAACAGTTTGCAATTTTCCAGTAGTGCAATGACTTTGGCTTGTACCGCTTAGTTTGGTGCTAGCTTCGCGATCGCCAACGGACAAACTACCTCGTCCAGATTCTAACACCCATAGGCGATCGCCATACCAGCGAGCAGAATGAAGCATTGATAAACCCCGACTAACAACCTCATTGCTAACTATGTCCATGACGATACCACCATTAGCTTTATTAGCTCGCCAGCCACCCATACTATCGGTTTCTCCTAGAGCAGTTACATATTTGGGCTGATGATTCACCATTGCCAAACCATTAAGATGACAACGATCTTCTGGAGTTAGTACGGTAACAAAAATAGACCGCCATTGAGGCACAAAGCTATAGTTTTGATCCAGAGTACAAAGAGAAAAGCGAGTATTGACAAACCACAATTGCGATTTATTTGCACCGCCCCATTCCATCTCATGAATATCAATATCTCTAATATGGGAGCGACGAGGCAGATAACAAGCATCATGTTTTCCTCTTGGCTCTAGCTTTGCTGCAACAGCAGAAACGTTATTTAATTCTCATATCTGACTATTACAGCCAAGGGCGATTTTGTGTCGGTCTACGGCAATTCCCATTGGTTTTTGAAAGAGCCGAAAGTGGGTATTGAGCTGCTGATCATCAGCACGTAAGATAATTACCTTCCCTGCTTGGTAAGTAGAAATTACTAAGGAAATGTTTAACTGACGCAGAATTTCAGGAAAATTATTAGTATGAACGCTGCGCATTGGTTCATTTTGCGATGTTGCCGCTTCTTTGGCATCAGCAGATTGAGACATAAAAGTTAAAAAATAGGATAGAAGCAATTAGTCATCACTTCGATAGTTTTTATGCCACCTGCTTCAGTATTGATTGGGTTTGCGTTTTAAAATCTGATATAGTGCATTAGCTGTGATGTTAAGTCACTGTTGAGATTCAAGCGACGCTGTAGATCGACGATGTTTCGATAGCTACCGTATTCTTGGCGATTCTTAAAAAACTCTTGAGCTAGGTCAGAATTAATTCCAGCAATAGTAGCAATTTCAGCAACTGAAGCAGTGTTAAGATTTGTTTTTTCTGGACTGAGAGGACTAAGACGATCGTAATAGGCAAAAGCCAATATAGGTTCTAAAGCTCTCAAACGCTGTGTAGGAACACTAATAGCAGCAGCAACATCCTCAAGACAAACAAGCTGCACTCCCATTGTGACTAATTCTACTAACGATCGCGCCTGATGAATCGACAATCCTGGTAACCTCAGCCAATCATCAACCGTCGCTTGATTAACATCTATTTTAATTCCCAATTCAGCCGCGATCGCAATTTCTCGTAATGATTGAAAACGATAGTAAGGATCGTTAGCTATTTTATGTCTAATGCCAATTTGAGATAGTTCAAACATAGAATTAATAGTTTTTAATTGTCTATTGTTTAGGCAATATGCTCTAATAGCTGACGGCGCTTCTGCTCAAATTCATATTCGGTGAGTAAGCCATCTTCACGCAGGCGATCTAGTTCTCGCAGGGCTTCAGCGATCGCCTTTACCTGAGGTGAGGTGTTAAGATTTAGATTGTACTGGCTATGACCATTAAATTGACGCTCAAATTGTTCGAGATCTTGAACCAGATACCATACGGCGTCAACGGCAGCAGCAATGCGAGATATGGGCGTAGACCATAAAAGAAGATAAATAATTCCCCAGACTGGCTGACCTAAATATAGCTTATGGAGTCCTACGATCGGTGTAACTGTACCTAGCAAAGCTAACGCTACCGCAATACGTCGATTCTTATAATATTTGAAAAATTTATCCAGCACTAACATTTAAAACCTGACTAAGCTTGAGAATTGAATTTACTTTAGCTTATTTTTTTTGGATGTATGGCAAATGATTGAGGTTAATTATTAAAAATAAAAAAGCTTAGTTTAACTAAGCTTCATAAAAAATATTAAATTGCTCGCTCAATCTGATAAATTAAGTTATCAAGCTGCGCTTTTTGATAACAAATACTCTTTCAATAGCTGCGCTTTATCAGTTTTTTCCCAAGATAAATCAAGATCGGTTCTACCAAAATGTCCATAAGCAGCTACATCTTGATAAAAACGACCACCTCTTTCTTGAGGTAAATTACGTAAGTTGAGAGTTTGAATAATCCCCGCTGGTCGTAACTCAAAGTGTTGTTTAACTAGCTCTAAAAGCTTTTCTTCCGTAACTTTAGCAGTACCAAACGTTTCGATAAAGATACTAACCGGTCTGGCAACACCAATAGCATAACTAACCTGTACTTCGCATTTATCGGCTAAACCTGCTGCCACAATGTTATTAGCGACATAGCGACAAGCATAAGAAGCACTGCGATCTACTTTTGTGGGATCTTTGCCTGAAAAAGCACCGCCACCATGACGAGAGTAACCACCATAAGTATCAACAATAATTTTGCGACCTGTCAGTCCAGAATCACCTTGAGGACCGCCAACTACAAATTTACCTGTAGGATTGACTAAAAAACGAGTGTTGTCGTTAGGTTTTAATTTTAAATCAGCAAATACAGGCTGAATTACGGCAGACCATAAGTCATCTTTGATTTTCTTTTGAACATCACTACCTTCGGATATATCACCAATAGTTTCGGTGTGCTGAGTAGAAACAAGTATGGTATCGATTCCGACAGGTTTCCCGTCTTCATATTGAACTGAAATTTGAGTTTTACCGTCAGGACGTAGATAAGATAGTTCACCCTGTTTACGTACCTCTGCCAAACGTCGAGACACGCCATGAGCTAAGCTAATCGGCATAGGCATCAATTCAGGGGTTTCATTACAAGCATAGCCAAACATTAGTCCTTGGTCGCCTGCGCCAATTTCATCCAGTTCACTGTCACTTAGATTTTCACGCTGCTCTTGAGCAGAGGTTACACCTTGTGCAATGTCTGGTGATTGTTCATCCAGAGCAATTAATACTGAACAGCTATTAGCTGAAAATCCATTTTCTGCATGAGTATAGCCAATTTCGGCAATTTTGTTTCTAACTAAATCTACATAGTTTACTTGAGCTTTAGTCGTAATTTCTCCTGTAACCAAGACTAAGCCAGTGTTAACAACTACTTCTGCTGCTACACGACTGGCGGGATCTTGAGATAATATGGCATCTAAAATAGTATCAGAAATTTGATCGCAAATTTTATCTGGATGACCTTCTGTGACTGATTCGGAGGTAAATAGATAATTATTAGACAATTCGTAATCCTCTATGAATTATTGTTACTTGACGTGGTATATCAACCTAAATACTCAACTATTAAAAAATATAATACAGGTTTCTTCAAAAATTACAAAGTTTGAATTTCTAACAGGCTATTAATCTGTACATCTGCCATGGGAAGTTGGTAATTTTGGTAACGACAAATGCCAATTTTTCCAGCTGCTTTAGCATTCTTTGCCATCATCATGTCTCCAACAGCATCCCCTACCATTAAGGTTTGCTCAGCTAAAACGCCTAAACTTTGGCAAGCTTGCCAGAAAAGCCGTGGATCTGGTTTGGTAATTTCATTATCTACTCCTATACATAACTGTATATAGTCTTGTAATTGGTGACTAGCCATAAATTTCTTGACTTCCTCTGTAGAGTCAGCTGAGAGAATGCCTATTTTTAAACCTGCACTAGTTAAAGATTGAAAAGTATCTCTAACATCAGGAAATAAGGGAGCTGATTCTGAAGTTTTGGTTAAATATTTTGATTCAGATATCTCTGTAAAAGCTGACTGGGCAATTTTTCTGGCTTCATGCCAGCTTCTTCCAGTTTCGGCGATATAGGCAGCAGCAGCAATTTCGTTTTCATAGCGACTACCCACTGCCATTAAACCTTGAGGATCTAAGATATTATCTAAAATACCAAATGCCATCATCAAAGGTTCTCCTACTCCTGGAATTTGAGCATCAATCAAACGCGCTCTTTCTGTACCTACTTCTCGCCAAAATGCCAAAGAGTTTTCTAAAGTACCATCCTTATCAAAGATAACGGCAGCTATATTATTAAACTTTAAGTCTTGACAGCCGATCTCGATCGACAATTTTTTTCTCCAATTAATTAATAAAAAAAAGAGAGGAAATTTCCTCTCCTAACATTTAATTCAAACAGAATGTAATTAAAATTACTCTTCTGTTCCTGCGGCTACCATTTCTCCTTCTAAATCTTCAGTAGAATCTTCGACAATTGTTTCTGTCGCTACTTCCTCAGCCACATCCTGATCGGCCACTGGTTCGTCAGACGCAACTGCTTCTTCCAAAGTAATTCCTTCAGCTTCGGCTAGGAGTTTCTGACGATATTTTTCGGCCATTTCTTCGGCTTTCTCGAAGACTATTTCACGATTTTTGAGCATATCACCTGGTTCTGGTTCTAGCTGCTTGGTCGATAGAGATATACGACCTCTTTCTGCATCAAGGTCAATAATCATTACCTTGAGTTCATCATTTACTCCAAAAACGCTATGAGGAGTATCAATATGATCGTGAGATATCTCGGAAATGTGAAGCAATCCGCTTACTCCACCGATATCAATAAATGCACCATAAGGTTTGATACCGCGTACAGAACCTCTGACAACTTGACCCACTTCTAAACCATTCATCTTGCGCTCTACCAAGGCACGACGATGACTTAAAACAAGGCGGTTGCGTTCTTCATCAACTTCCAAAAATTTTAAGGGTAAATCTTCCCCCACCAAATCCTCTTTTGCTTCTCTAGCACTAATATGAGAACCAGGAATAAAACCACGCAATCCTTCAATTCTGACTAATGCACCACCACGATTAGTAGCAAAAACATTAGAACGAACTGTGGCATCTTCTTGCTGAAGCTGTCTGACACGCTCCCAGGCACGCATATATTCAATGCGTCTAATAGAAAGAGTTAGCTGTCCGTCTTCATTCTCGTCAGTTAGAATAAAAAACTCTCTTGTCTCGTCTGCCTGAAGAACTTCGCTAGGATTATCAACTCGATTAATCGACATCTCCTGAATGGGTATATAAGCAGCCGTTTTAGCACCAATGTCAATTAAAGCTCCCCTTGGTTCCATACTAAAAACAGTTCCTGCTACTATATCTCCAGGGCTGAAGTGATAGTCATATTTGTCCAGGAGAGCAGCGAAATCTTCGTGAGTAAAACCAATATCTTTAGTGCTGTTTGCTTGCTGATTGACCATATGGGTTAGATGTCCTTGTTTATTTCCTTACTTTTTTGATTGGATGAGCCTCCTGCTTGATGTACACTCACCTACTTATCGTGCAGCCTACACCTAAATTTACCAATTAACTGCTAGAGTCGGCTTTGTCGTTTGCAGAGCCAAATCGCTTGAGTCGATGCGCTTGATACAAGCCTTGGTGTTGAGCTAGAGGATACAAAGTACCTCCACAGAACGCTTTGCGAAAAAACGTTTTTATCTGTTGGCAAGATAGCATTATACCATTGTAACTTTTTATTGGAGTAAGGGTAACTTTTTTTGGGTTTTTAGCCGTTGAGAAATTTTTCTAAAATTTAATCAAATTTGATTATCCAAAAAGACTTAAGTTTGGTTTTAACCTAAGAGTAAATAATCAGTTCAAAAATTAATTAATCAAAAAAATAGGCGATCGCTTTATGATTAGCCTTACAAGATAAATTTACGCTACTATAACAATGGAACTTAGCAAATAGAAGTTTAAGAAACATAGTCGGCAATTGCGCTTGAAGAATTTGCACTTGGATTTTGCCAAGCTTGAAAATCAGAATTCTGAGAATTTTCGTTTTGAAGATGATTTAAAGTTTCAACAAAATCTTTGATTCCCTGAAACTTTCTGTATACAGAGGCAAAACGGATGTATGCCACTTCATTTTCGTAACGCAGATTTTGTAAAACTAGTTCTCCAATATCACTACTACTAAACTCATTGCCTGAATTTTGTTGTAAATTGGCTTCAATACTGTCAACAATAGCTTCCGCTTTTTGATAAGACATTTTAGTTTTTTCGCCAGCTCGTAATATTCCTCGGAGCAATTTGGCGCGATCAAAAGATTCTCGACTGCTATCCCTTTTAATTACTGTAATGGGAACTAACTCAATGCGCTCGTAAGTTGTAAAACGTTGTTTACAATCGAGGCATTCCCTTCGACGTCGAATACTTTGACCACTCTCTGTAGACCGAGACTCTAATACTCTGCTTTCCGTATGTTGACAATTAGGACAGTGCATTAATTCTAAAAAGGATGCTTAATTATGTTTGCTATAAATTGTTTATATAAACAACAAATCTGAGCCGTTTTCTTTAATCATAGTCCGTTACGCAATGGACAATAACTAAAAAAGACTCAGAAATGAAGAGTTCTTAAAAATACTTAACTTTAACTGGCTGATTTATTTTTCAATACGGGGTGGTTCACGAAAAGCGATCGCAAAAAAGAGAACTGAAATTGCCATAGCCAAAACCAAAATGTATGCAACAGCTTCCATAATTAAATTCCTAAAGTGTCTTTACTAGTTATTTTACCAACAAAATAACTGAAGTTAGAGTTTTTCAATCAATTGATTGGATTTATGTTGGGAAGACATCCAAATTAAATATATTTTAAATATTGTCTTCCCAACCATGCTAGACCTTAAAACAGCTAAGTGTTATGCTTCTTTGGCAGCACGAGTAGATTTATCACCCACTTTCTGGTAAAAGCCCCATTCTACCTGTTCTTCTTCTAGCTCGGGGTCAACGCCAGCAAATACGTCTCGGTATAATGTACGAGAACCATGCCAAATATGACCAAAGAAAAAGAATAGAGCAAATACAGCATGACCGAAGGTAAACCAACCACGCGGGCTAGTACGGAATACACCGTCAGACCCTAAAGTCTCGGTATCAAAATCAAAGGCTTCTCCCAGTTGAGCTTTACGTGCATATTTCTTTACGGTAGATGGATTATCAAAGGTTTGACCATTTAATGCACCACCATAAAAGGAAACGCTAACGCCACTTTGCTCAACACTAAGCTTAGACTCTGCACGACGGAAAGGAATGTCCGCTCTAACTACACCATCAGCATCGGTCAAAATAACTGGGAATGTTTCAAAGAAATTAGGCATACGACGAACTTCTAATTCGCGTCCTTCAGCATCAGTAAATACTGCGTGTCCTAACCAATCTTGAGCAATACCATCGCCACTGTCCATAGAACCTGTACGGAACAACCCACCTTTAGCGGGACTGTTGCCTACATAGTCATAAAATGCTAATTTTTCAGGAATTGTCGACCATGCTTGAGCTTGAGTTAAACCATCGTCCATTGCAGTTTCAACACGACGCTGGATCTCTTGCTTGAAGTAACCTTGATCCCACTGATAACGCGTAGGACCGAACAATTCGATGGGAGTAGTAGCATTACCGTACCACATAGTTCCTGTAACTACGAAAGCTGCAAAAAATACTGCGGCAATACTACTAGAAAGAACTGTTTCAATGTTACCCATTCTCAGAGCTTTGTAAAGTCTCTCAGGCGGACGAACACTGAGGTGGAACAAACCTGCAATAATGCCTACAACACCAGCAGCAATATGGTGAGCCACAACACCCCCAGGATTAAAGGGATTAAACCCACCAGGGCCCCATTCTGGAGCTACTCCCTGGACGTGACCAGTCAACCCGAAGCCATCTGAGACCCACATTCCAGGACCCCACAAGCCAGTAAGGTGGAATGCGCCAAAACCAAAACAAAGTAGACCAGATAAAAATAAATGAATACCAAACATTTTTGGTAAATCTAAAGCTGGCTGACCAGTACGGGAATCGATGAATAATTCTAAATCCCAATATACCCAGTGCCATACTGCTGCGAGAAACAGTAAACCAGAAAGAACGATGTGCGCGATCGCCACACCTTCAAAAGACCAAAACCCAGCGCTGGCCCCAGTTTCACCAGTAACACTCCAGCCACCCCAAGATGTGTCTACACCCAAACGAGCCATAAAAGGTAGTACATACATACCTTGTCGCCACATAGGATTTAGGACAGCATCACTAGGGTCAAAAGTTGCCAGCTCAAATAGAGCCATAGAACCCGCCCAACCTGCTACCAAAGCAGTGTGCATTAAATGGACTGAGATTAGTCTTCCTGGATCGTTCAGGACGACTGTGTGAACTCGATACCAAGGTAGTCCCATAGACTACGCTCCTCCTATCAATTAAATAATTTGTTTAGTATGACCAGATAACACTGGCTAACTCCAACGTTACTATTAAAATAATAATGCCAAAGCTGACTATTATTTTGTCATCTGTATTTATGCTGCAAGCCTTGTCGTTACCCCAAAAATTCTGGTATGGTCGACAAAAAATGGGCTTATTCAAGGATGACTTGAAATTACTATTATTTAAAGAAGTGTAACTATTGTTAGAACCTATTGCAAGATTTATCGACTATTATCCATAAAAGTTAAGTTATGTAACAAAAATAGTAAAAAATTAATCTGTACTCAGCTTCTCTTGTTCTTGGTAGCGGAATTAAATATTGATTCAGCATGATTTAGCACCTCGATCGCCTGTTCGGCACTGATTAATCGTTTTAGTACTACCTGTCCGATACTAGGCGTAGCTTGAAAATCTCGTTCAGGCTCTACTTCCACCATTAATACGGCATCCTCGACCGCATAAAGCCAAAGAATTTCTTGCTGCTGTAAGATACCACAGTCAAGACGTTTGATTTCAGGCTTTCGTCCCCAACTAACCTGATCCCATAATCCGCCAAACTCCCAAACTCTGCCATAAATCCAGCCATCACTCAGAAAAAAATATTTCACTGCGCCAAAAGTTATTTACGTCTAGAATTGGAAATTAACTAAAGTTTTGCAGGCTATCGGCTATTAATTTCCAACTCTTATTTATTTTTTAGAATAAGTCACAAATCATCATGCTTTAAAAGCCAGAATCGATATTCTTAGATTGGTTTAGCTTGTGGTAGTAAAGATTATGATAACTTAGTTAGGCGATCGCCAGTACATAATGATAAAACTCGTCAAATTTGCGATACCCCATTGATTGATAAAGATTTTGACCAATGCTATTAGTTACTTCTGTAGCGAGAATAATCCGAACAGCATTAGTAGATACAGCATATTCTTTAGCTGCGTTCATTAACGCTTTAGCAACTCCTTTGTTTCTTTCTGTTGGAAGTACAAACAAATCATTAAGAATCCAGACTCTTTGCATTGACACAGAAGACCAAGATGGAAATAGCTGAGTATAACCAACGGGTTGATTATTTTTAGTAGCTAGCAAAATAACCGCATCTTGTTGCTGCAACCTGGTTTTAATAAACTGTTTTGCCTGTTTTAGATCGGAATTTTGTCGATAGAAGACTCGATATTGGTCAAACAAAAAAGCAACATCATTCAATTGTTTTATGTTGGCTTTAAATATTTCCATATGCAGTTTTAGTTCAACGTAAAACCCGAAAAATGCCTTAATTATGGTTGGGTTATGCTGATGCTAAACCAACCAAAAGAGCGCGTCTAGATTGATTTGTTGGGTATTGAAAATTATTTTCAGCCCCTACCCCAATTCTCGCGCATTCACTCGATAGCCGCACTCTTGCTTTCGCACCCAATGCGGTGGGTGCTTGTCCTTACCGCAATGAGAATAAACGCCTTTCGGCGATATGCCCGTGCATAATTTGCCCTAAAGGATTCCCTTCGGTCTCGTAGCTTATCCGTAATAGACTAGCTTTACGTCGCAAAGTGCCGAACCCTTTAGGGGCTCGCTCGCCTTGGGGGAATTAGCCCAGCATTTTAGCCTAGACGTGGTAGTACTTGCTATTTGCTTTCTCAAATCAAAAACAATTTTTTTATACTTTCTCTTCAGGGAAAGTTTCGTTAAATTCTTCAATCAATTCGTCCAATTCTTCCAGGGCTTGATCGACGTCGATCCTCAAAGTTCCTAAGTTTGGTCTCTCCAGAAGTTCTACTAAAGAATCTCTCTTAGAATTCATTTGTACGATTTTGGCTTTGATATCTACCTTGTCCATAATTTTATTTAAACCTAGTATCCAATAGCTCTAGAATAGACAATATTAACAAATTTAAACAATTTTTTTTATGTTGCGCAAAATACCATTAGCGGCAGTAGGCTTAACTGTGGGAGGAATTTTAACCGCTGTAGGATTTTATGCCTATGCCGTAGGGATGAACACTCTTAATCTAGCAGGTTTTTTCTATGGAATACCTCTACTGTTAGGTGGATTAGCCCTTAAAGCGTCTGAGCTTAAGCCAGTACCTTACATGGCAGAGACTACTCCAGAAGTAAAAGCATTGCGATCGCAAGCAACTCCCACCCAAGAACAGTTACGTAAAGATGTAACTCGCTTTCGTTATGGGCAAGAAGCGCACCTGGATGACTGTTTGGCTAAATTCGGTTTAAGCCCCACAGACGAAGAAAGACCAATATTAGCTGGCATTCAAGAACAATCTAGAGACGGTGCATATACTCTACTGATGCAATACTATTCACCCTTTTTCTCCTTAGAAGACTGGAAAGAAAGACAAGAGAAAATCGAAAAGTTTTTTGGTCCGGATATTAAAGCGGAAATTACTCAACCTAAAGAATCTCGCATTAATGTGGCATTAATCAAATCTTAAGCTGAAACAAATGTAATATTTAGATTGATTCGGCATAACCCACATCTAATGGTAAATTTCTCTGCTGTGCCGCTGCAACTGCTAGCCGATCGCATCTCTCGTTTTCTGGTATCCCAGCATGACCTCTAACCCATTTGAACTCGACATTATGTATTTGACACAGATCGAGTAATTCTTGCCATAGATCGGGGTTTTTCGCCATTTCTTTGGTATTTCTGCGCCAACCGTTTGACTGCCATTTTTTTGCCCAGCCTTTAACCACTGCATCGACGATATATTTAGAGTCACTGTGTAGCTTGACTTGAGAATTAGGTTTAAGCGATTTTAAAGCGACGATCGCGCCCATCATCTCCATACGGTTATTAGTAGTAAGTTTGTAACCACCAGACAGCTCTTCACGGCGATCGCCATCGATAATTACTGCACCATATCCCCCCGCACCAGGATTTCCCGTACAAGCACCATCTGTATAGATAATAATAGTGTTGGTGTCTTCTGAAAATGATTTTGGTTTAATTGTTAGCTTTATTTTAGAAGGTGCTGCTTTGGGTTTGAGAGTTTGCACGTAGCTTAATAATTCAGGCAACAAGGATTCAGGTAGAGATTCAACTTCCGTCATAATTCTATTTTTATAATCCATTGCTAACCTCAACCTCGTAATTTACGCCTATTATGATAATCCATTTAAACTTGGGTTTTGCAAGGTTGAACAATCGCGATCGCTTACTCGAGCAAACATAAACATTGAGGAGCGATGTTAAAACAATTAAAACAACTGAGAAACTGATTGCATCAAGGAATAAACTTGATATTAGAAATCTATATTGATTAACAATTTAGTATGCCGATAGTAGATGTTCGTGGTGTAAATCACTATTATGAGTGGATTAGACAGTCAGAAAACTCTTCCAAGCCCGTGATGGTTTTTGTTCATGGTTGGGGAGGCTCAGGAAGATACTGGAATAGTACTGCGATCGCTCTTGCCCATAATTTTGATTGTCTGCTTTACGATTTACGTGGCTTTGGTCGTTCTACCTTACCAATAGATGCGCCAGATTTGGGATACGCTATGGAAGACTATGCCGACGATTTGGCTGCTTTGTTAGATGCCTTAAATCTCGATCGAGTTTATCTGAACGCTCATTCAATGGGAGCTTCAATTGCTACCTTTTTTCTTAACCGCTACACAGAAAGAGTACAGCAGGCAATTCTTACCTGTAATGGAATTTTTGAATACGATGCCAAAGCCTTTGCCGCCTTTCACAAGTTTGGCGCATATGTAGTAAAGTTTCGCTATGACTGGTTTTTAAAATTTCCCTTTGCTGACAGAATGTTTATGGCGCGGTTTTTACATCGTCCAATTAATAAAAGCGATCGCCTAGCTTTCTTAGAAGATTTCTTGCTGGCTGACTACGAAGCTGCGGTAGGAACAATCTATACTTCCGTCAGTAAACAAGCCGTAGAAACTATGCCTCAAGAATTCGCCAAGTTAACCGTGCCTACTCTGATGGTGTCAGGAGAAAAAGACATTATTATCCCAGCGAAAATGGGGAAACAAGCGGCAGCTCTAAATGACAATATTCACTATATAGAGCTGCCTCAAACCTCTCACTTTCCGATGCTAGAAGACAAGACAGCCTATTTGAAAGCAATTAAAGAATTTCTTCAAGTTAATAGCGCAGTTGCCTAATCTACCAAATTAAGTCAATTCAAATCACGGCAGCAGCTCTTTTATCTGTGGACAAAATAATTCCCAGATTTAACTTATTAAGATAATTAATGCTCTTGCAAATAATTCCTGATTCTATTAGAAATACATGACAGAAAATAATCTTGTTGGTAGGTTAGAATCACTTCGTGATCGAGAGTTAATTCAAAAACTAGAATTAGCTAGCGTAGATTTGCTGTGGCTTAGTGAAGCAGAATATCCCTTTCAGGTATATTATTGCCAAGATGCAGCAAATTTTGCTCAAAACGTTTTATTGCAGCATGATAATTATTCCCCTGAGCTAAAAATAGAGATTCAAGAATTTCACTCTTTCTTTGCCTCTGTTACCCAAGAACAAACATGGCACAATAAAGAGGAGAAAGACGAAATAAAACGTTATCAGGCTTTAGTAAATTTAATGGCAGAAAATTTAACAGATATCCGAGTTTATTTATTAGGACAAGTAGAAATTGATGTTTATATCTTGGGCGAAACGGCAAATAAAGCGATCGCTGGTTTAACTACTAAAGTAATTACAACTTGAAGCAATTTGTATATTCTCTAAAATCATGACTTTTACGTTCATTTGCCACCTTTTTTATTCGCAAATCATAGCTTAAATCAGCAAGGTCTAATTTTCTTGCTTCTGAAATTGTTGCATCAACTATCTACCTACTTCTGTATGGTTATTGTTTCGACTTCGTTGTATTGCTTCAGTTAAAATATCTAAGTTTAATCCTGTATAAAATTTGTATTTTATTCTACTAAAAGCGATCGCCCTTACAACAGAATACTAATGCGATCACCTGATTAACGCGACGGGAAATGCGATCGCTTTCTCAAAATTTACCTGTTATCTAAAAACTCATCAATTTTCAGATATATATCTTTAGCGATTTGTCGTAATAACCTGGGGGAAATATCTCTTCCTTTATGAAATGGTACTGTTGTCGCACGACCATCATAATGGCGGAATTGTTTATGCGAATCTTTTTGACGCACTTTTATAAATCCAAGCTAGCTTTAGATCGCACTATCGCATTATCGCACTATAGTGTAGAAGTGAAACCCTTCGTTTTAATGGGCATTTTCAGAGCTTGGGTTAATCTTGAATTGTTTCTATTATCAGGTTTTTTTATTTTAATCTTTTATTTATATTTTTCAAATTTCTATTTATAATTGTCCATTCTTTTAAGATGTCTGTTTACATTACTCTTCATTTCTTTTTGATAAAGCAACAAGTTTCTCACCAGTTTTTTGCTCTATTTCAAAGACAATACGACAGTCATATCCGCAAGAACAAGCTAATAAATGGGCTAACTTTCCTTCTAATTTATGAGTTGCCAAAGTGGGATTAAAAGTATCTTCAGATAATTTAGTAATTACTTTCTCAATTTTTGCTTATAGCTGCGTGTTATGACGAGTAAATTTACGAAATGCTCTTTTGAATTTACTGGAAACAACAATTTTACTCATTATTCATGCTGGATAAATTCTTGCAACTCACTGATAGCATCAACAGCACTTTGAACTTTTAGCTTACCTTCTTTAAATTCAGCCAGAGATAATTTGGTATCCCAATCAAATATCATTATCCAAATACTAACATTTAGCCTTTTATTGATACGATGCGATGCCTGCGGCTAGGCTAGGCCAATCGCGCCCTATCTCCCTTCAACCCTTCCGGTTCGACAGTTCCTACAACGAAGGATACCTCCGCGTCCTAAAGGATTCCCGTGCATGGTATATCCTTAGGTGTATCCGTTCAGGGACACCTTCGGACGATGCCCTAAAGGACTAGCTTCGCGTCGCGAAGCGAGTGTGACCGAAGGGAATCCTTTAGGGCTTTAGTATAAGCTAGCGCGTCACACGAAGTTAGTCCTAAAGGATAAGCTCCGAGACCGAAGGGAATCCTTTAGGGCATATCCTTTAGGGCAACGCACTGCTTCACTGCAACGGACTGTCTCACCATCAACAATTTAACGCTAAAATACTCTTTGCGGAATTATAAATAAATCATAAATAAGGGCAGTAATGCGCGTCTCTCTAAATTGGTTAAAAGAATTAGTCGATATCAATATGTCCCCTGAAGAGTTGGGAAGAATTTTAACTATAGCAGGATTTGAATTAGAAGAATTAATTGACCTGCGTGCCAATGCTGACGGGGTTGTAGTTGGGAAGGTAATAGAGCGATCGCAACATCCAAATGCTGACAAATTGAGTGTTTGCAAGGTAGATATTGGTGCAGACGAGCCTTTAAATATTGTCTGTGGTGCGTCAAATGTGCGGGGGGATATATTTGTTCCGGTAGCGACAATAGGGACTTATTTACCTGCAATTGATTTGAAATTAAAGCCAACTAAGTTGCGGGGTGAACCTTCGCAGGGGATGATTTGTTCCTTGACGGAATTGGGTTTAGAAAAAGAGTCTGAAGGGATACATATTTTTGCGGAAGATAATATTAAACCGGGGGATGATGTGCGTCCTTTATTGGGTTTAGATGATGTAATTCTGGATTTGGCTACTACGGCTAACCGCGCTGATGCTTTAAGCATGGTGGGTATTGCTAGAGAAGTTGCAGCCTTAACTGGTGTAGAGGTAAGATTGCCAGAAGTTAAGCAACAAAATATTGCTTCTAATAGTTCTTTGGCAATTGATATTAAAGATCCAGCAGCCTGTATGGCATATATCGGTACAGTTATAGAAGGGGTGAAAATTGCGCCTTCTCCTGACTGGTTAAAGTGGCGGTTAGAAGCAGCAGGTACACGTCCAATTAATAATGTGGTGGATATTACTAACTATATTTTATTGGAATGGGGACAACCGTTACACGCCTTTGATCGAGAGAAGTTACAACGAGTTGCAGGGAGTGATGATTTAACTATCGGGGTGCGTTTTGCTCAAGAAGGAGAAAAGTTAAAGACTCTAGATGAACAAGAGCGAGATTTGACTAGTGATAACTTATTAATTACCGCTAATAATAAACCTGTAGCTTTAGGAGGAGTTATGGGGGGTGAAGAGACAGAAGTTGATGCTCATACAGTTAATATTGTCTTGGAAGCAGCCTTGTTTGATCCTGTTGTAATTCGTCGTTCATCTCGCGCTCACAACTTACGTAGTGAAGCCTCTACCCGTTATGAAAGGGGTGTTAACCAAGTAGAATTAGAATCAGCTTGTAAAAGAGCGATCGCATTACTGCAAGAATTAGCTGGTGGTACTCTTGTTACCCAAGCTTTATCAGATCATCGTGTCGATCATACTAGCCGTAATGCTATTGAATTGCGTTTAAGTCGAATTCACCAAATATTAGGTGCGGTTAATAAAGACGATGGTGTTGGTTACATCGAAGCCGCCGATATTGAATCAATTTTAGGTGCATTAGGCTGTAATTTAGAACCAGTCGTAGGCAAAGAAAACACTTGGCTGGTTAAAGTACCTCCCTATCGGTATCGGGACTTAGAACGAGAAATTGACCTCATTGAAGAAGTTGCCCGTCTTTATGGTTACGATCACTTTTGTGATACTCTCCCCGATCAAACCGAACCTGGTTATCTTTCGGCGGAATATGTGATTAAAAATAAACTCCGCGCTGTCTTACGGGGTGTTGGTTTAACGGAAGTAGTGCAGTATTCTTTAGTAAAACCTACAGGTAAAGAGGTTAAGCTAGCTAATCCCTTATTTGCAGAATACTCCGCTTTACGTGCCGATTTATTCTCGGGTTTGTTAGATGCTTTTGTCTACAATCAGTCTCAGGGTAACGGCGCACTCAACGCTTTTGAAATTGAACGGGTATTTTGGCAAGACGACGATCAGTTACAAGAAAGAGATGCCGTTGCAGGTATTATGGGAGGGAATATCACCTCAGCAGGATTATGGATTAATGGTGGCAAAGGTACACCGATGACTTGGTATGATGCTAAGGGAATATTAGAAAACGTCTTTAGTAATCTGGGTATCAGCGTCGAATATCGTCCAACCACTGAGGAATCGAGACTACATTCAGGACGTACGGCTGCTTTATGGTTGCAAGGAAAACCTTTGGGTGTATTTGGGCAAATTCATCCTCAACTGGCGCAAAAAAAGGATTTAGCTAATGAAGTCTATCTCTTTGAATTAGATTTCAGCCTCCTGTTAACAGCTTTAGATCGAGACACTATTACTACCCCTAAATTCCAAGCCTATTCTACCTATCCAGGTTCGGATCGCGATTTAGCTTTCTTTGCACCTTTAGATTTATCCGTGGCGGAAATTACCAAAGCCATGAGTAAAGCAGGGGGTAAACTACTGCAACAGGTAGAAGTCTTTGATGAATACAGAGGTAAAAATGTCCCCGAAGGACAACGCAGTTTAGCGTTTAATCTAGTCTATCAAGCAAGCGATCGCACTTTAACCGACAAAGATGTCGATCCTGTGCATCAAAAAGTCCGCGATACTTTAGTGAAGAAGTTTGATGTCACTTTGCGGAGTTGATTTTTTAAAGCTATTAGCTGAGAGCTAATAGCTTTTAATAGTTTTACTATAATACACCAGATTAGAAGTAATACTAAAGATTCAAAAAATTATAAAATAACGCTAGACTATCTAAATTCTATTTATAATTAAATAATCAATCATTTTAGATTGGTTTTTCTTTATGGTGTCTAACTTGAAAGTGATACATCTCAATTAATCCACGATTGGATACTTTTAATAACTTAGAAATATCTTCTCGCCAAATCATTACACCGCGATAAAAGAATTTAATTTGGTTGGAGTTGTGGGGAATTTCGTAGGCGATCGCTCGAAAAAAATTAATCTCAGCTAGTTTATTTCTCATTGCTAAATCGGCAGGAAATAAATGCGCTTGCATTAATCTTTCTTGTTGAAATTTGGTAGGATGCCATTTTTCTTGGAAAACTCTGGCTAAAGTTTCATTAGCATCGGGAAGATTGAGATGTTTACCTTCTAATAAGGTGCGATATTCCAAACTCAGAAACCAGCCAATAAAAGCTTGGATTCTACATTCTAAATCTTGAGGACAATTTTCAATCAGATTACAAATCTCTTCGTCAAAGTAAACGCCATACTTTTCTAGAGTTGGTTGATATTTGCGTAAAATTTCTTCTTCTGACCAAGATAATTCCATTCCCCAAAACATTGAACTTAAACCTCCCGCTTGTCTCAATTACTCTAACTTGGAAATCTTAGTGTGAAACACACATTCAATTCCACAATTCAACTTATCTGATTTTTAGCGATAAATATCTCTGCGATGCCCTATTTTTACAACCAAAACTAATAAGCGGTTATCTTAGATGCTGTAAATTACCCGATGATCCCCTACCCTAATACGATATAAATCATCTTCTCCAGAAAGCTTAACTACTCCACTAGGACGAGGATTTATGAGCTAAAGCATCGATTTTAGGTTTGAGCCTTTGTTGATCTTGATTAGATAATTTTTTAAACAGTTTGGCAGCCTGCTTTGTAAATTCAATACGATAATTCACAGTCCTACTTTTGCTTTTAGTTCATCCCAGGATACTGTACCTTCGTTTTCTACAGTTGCTAAAGCAGCACGAGCATCGCGGATGTCTGACTCATCTTGTTTTTGTTTCGCTTGTAAAAAAGACAGAAAATCTAGAACTTTAACAATTAAAGGTTCGGATACGTTATCTAATTCTTGTATTAATTTATCTTTAGGAGTCATAATCTATCTACGAATTTGATACTGTTATACTTAGTTGCTATTTGACAGTATAGTTTTACTAATCTGAAATGGTTTTGATTTTAACCGTGATCGCACTTTAATGTATTAATGTAATCGTCTTCATCAAAAGAATTTTTTAAAATATCAAAAATATCATAAGGTAAGTAATGCCTGTCCTTTGAAGTAAGAGCAATTATGAGCCGTCTAGCACTTTTAAGCGTTTCCGATAAAACTGGTATCGTTGAATTAGCCCGCCAGTTAGTAGAGTTTCAGTTTGAGATTATTAGTAGTGGTGGCACTGCCAAAACTTTACAGGAGGCTGGTGTTACTGTAACTAAAGTGAGTGAGTATACAGGCTCACCAGAGATATTAGGCGGAAGAGTTAAGACTTTGCATCCTCGCATTCATGGAGGAATTTTGGCTCGTCGAGATCTGGTAGAAGATCGGGCAGATTTGGAAGCTAATAATATTCGTCCTTTGGATTTGGTTGTAGTGAATCTTTATCCATTTGAGCAAACAATATCCCAATCTAATGTCACTATACCAGAAGCGATCGAAAAAATCGACATTGGAGGGCCAACTTTAATTCGCGCAGCAGCTAAAAATTTTAAATATTTGACTGTTTTATGTAGTCCCGAGCAATATGGGAATTATCTTATAGAATATCAGCGGTCTAACGGAGAAATATCTTTAACTTTCCGCCAACAAATGGCAGGCTATGCTTTTGCCCATACTAATAGTTACGATCGCGCTATCTCTGCTTATTTTGCCAACCTCAATCAGTCAGAGGATTTAGGAAATACTTATAGTATTAGTGGAAACAAGGTTCAGTCTTTGCGTTACGGCGAAAACCCTCATCAACCCGCAGCCTGGTATCAAACTGGTAAAGTAGCGTCAGGTTGGGCAGCAGCGTCTAAGCTACAGGGAAAAGAATTAAGTTATAACAATTTGGTAGATTTAGAGGCAGCACGGCGAATTATTGCCGAATTTGATTCATCTGAACCCGCGGCAGCAGTATTAAAACACACTAACCCTTGTGGTGCAGCGGTTGCTGGTACTCTGGTAGAAGCTTATGAAAAAGCCTTCAATGCTGATAGCGTCTCGGCTTTTGGCGGAATTGTGGCACTAAATCAGTCTATTGATGCTGCAACAGCACAGGCTCTAACTAAGACTTTTCTAGAATGTGTGGTTGCCCCTGGCTGCGATGAAGAAGCTCAAGAGATTTTGCAAGCTAAATCTAAGCTGAGAATATTATTGTTACCTGACTTAGCTAAAGGACTAAAAGAAACCATAAAAGCGATCGCTGGAGGATTTTTAGTTCAAAAGAGCGATGACCAAATTGAAAACCCCGATGATTGGCAGATTGCCACCCAGAAGCAACCTACTGCCGAACAAATTGCCGAAATGTTGTTCGCCCAAAAGCTAGTTAAACACGTTAAATCTAATGCTATCTTAGTTAGTCGCGATCGCACTACTTTGGGTATTGGTGCAGGGCAAATGAACCGTGTTGGTTCAGTTAAAATTGCCTTGGAACAAGCAGGAAAAGCGCAAGGGGGAGTGTTGGCTAGCGATGGATTTTTTCCTTTTGATGACTCCGTACGCATTGCTGCGGCTGCGGGAATTAGTGCCATCATTCAGCCAGGAGGTTCGATTCGAGACAAAGACTCTATAGCTGCTGCTAATGAATTGGGTATAGTTATGGTGTTAAGCGGTACTCGCCATTTCTTGCACTAAAGATTGGCTAATCTGAAGATTAAATTAAATGAATACAGGAAATAAAATAGAATTCGGCTATTAGTTTATACTGTATTATGTGATACTGAGAATCCTAAGCAGTGAATATTAAAAGTAAGTTCTCGTATTTAACCGAAGAATAGATAGGGTTGCTTGCTATGAGGCTATAATAAGAAGCTCAACAGCAACAAGCTGATATAACAATAAACAAAATTATTACTGTCATAATCAAGAAAGGAGGATGATTTTTAATGACCCAAGTGGTTGTTGGACAAAACGAAAACATAGAATCTGCACTACGTCGATTTAAACGTCAAGTATCTAAAGCAGGTATTTTTGCCGATATTAAACGTCGTCGTCACCACGAGACACCAATTGAAAAGCGTAAGCGCAAAGCAATTGCTCGTCGCAAAAAACGTTACCGTTAAATTGAGCGGCAATTTTGCTTACTTAATCGCACCTAAACAATTTTGATAGCGAAACACGGTGCTTCGCGGCCTAAAGGATTCCCTAAAGGGTACACCTTCGGATAAGCTAGCGCGTCACGCGAAGCTATATGCCCTAAAGGACTAACTTCGTGTCGCGAAGCGGTATCCGTGATAGAGTCCTTTAGGGCAAGCAGCAAAGTTCAATCGCCATGTTGATTCATCTCCAAATATAAGTAGATCGTACAAGATGCGTAATTGGTAAAATTGAGTAAAAAAGCGACATTATTATAGTTAAAAAAGCGATGCAGCGAAATTTTGGGCGAAAGCCTGATGAGCAACTGCATTAATAAGCGATCGCCACCTGATGAAAAAACAGTAGCGATCGCTTTTTGCTATCATCTTGCCACATTGGCAAAAAGCCAGAACCAATTTAGTTAGCTACAATCGCTTTGTTGAGTTAATGCCTTGGTCTTTAATGTTATTGTGTTGTTTCCTCAACACCGGCAAAGGAGAAGTGAGAATTAGTTTGGTCGATTCAACAGCGATAACAGTGTATCTGCCATGTCGCAGCAGGTCTGAGCAAGTATTTCCCGACATTGCTGGTTGGGTCAGGATCCCCGCCGTCCTTTAGGGCATATGCTTACTTCATACCGCTCCGCGACGCGAAGCTAGTGCTTTAGCATACCGCTTCGCATATGCCTGAGCGTTGGTCAAAAACTCGATGGGGTGGCACGATGGTTTTAAGCTTCATCTGATGATTAATGATAGAGGTGAGTTGCTTGCTTTTAAATTGACGTAGTGCAAATGTGGATGAGAGAAAACCATTACCAGATCTGCTTCTAGGTATCTTCGCTAAATTATTTGGCGACCGTGGTTACATCTGTCTAGATCTTTTTGAGCAGCTTTAGGAACAACAACTCCAGTTAATTACTCGATCTCAAAAGAAGATGAAACAGAAGCTTGTTCAACTGATTGACCAAATTCTTGGGCGTAAAAGAGCGATAACATCGAGACTGTCAACGACCAACTCCAAAATATCTTTCAAATCGAACATTGAAGACAGCGTAGTAGGGGGAATTTTTTAGTAAATCTGATGGCTGGATTGATTGCTTATACCTATCTACCTAACAAAGCGACTCAATCAAAACACCGTAGTATTGATTTAGAGCCAATTGAATTACTGGCACTACCTTCTGCTACTTTCTAACTTGGTCGAACTCACGTTGATTGAGGTAACAATAAATTAAGCTCACTGTAATTAAACTGTGGATTTAATACCCGTTGTCGATAACCAAGAATATTTATTGTGCGATCGCAATTTGAGCATCACGCAATTTTCGGCTGGCGTTCAAAAATATGCCGAACAACCTATTGCAATTGGCGAAGATATTAGAGTCGGCTTTCCCGAAATTGTTGGCTTAGAATCAACCTGCCAAGAAATACTTTTGGGACGACAAACAAGCTTTATTTTAGAGACTATTTCTCGCGATCGGCAACTGGTGGATCGGGTTTTATATTTTGATTTATCGATTACAGCTATAGAAGAGCATCTGGCTATTTTTTTAGAAGATGTCACGGAATCGACTTTAGCTCAACAATCATCGATGCAAAAACTAAATGAGGCAGAAATTACCCTTAATAAGCTGCAAAGATTTCAATACTGTACCAACAAAATTATTGCTTCGATGCGAGACGTTTTGTTGATTACATCTCCTCAAGGAAAGATAGAACGAGTCAATAAATCAACTACCGAACTATTTAAGCAGAAAAGATCACAGTTAATTAATCAATCGATCGATAATTTAATTCCAGATTCTAGCTTCAATCATCATCAAATATACAGTTCTTTATTAGCTTCACAAGATGCTGTTAAAAAGATCGAGGTTAACTTGATCAGCAAACAACAACAAACGATTCAGATTGAGTTTGACTGTTTTGTAGCGCCAACAGAGATCAAAGACTTTTTCAACTGTGTATATATAGGTAGAGATGTTACCGCTAGAAAGCACGCAGAAACTGAAATTCGTAAATCTCTTGCCAAAGAAAAAGAACTAACAGAGTTGAAGTCAGGATTTATTTCCATGGCTTCTCATGAATTTCGTAATCCCCTGAGTAGTATTTTACTCTGCGTCCAAAATTTGCGAGAAGATTCTAATTTAAGCAATTCAAACCGCGAGTTTTATCTGCAATCAATTCAAGATGCAGCTTTGACCATGAATTCCTTATTAGAAGATATTTTAGTTTTAAGTAAAGCAGAATCAGACAAACAGAAATTAAAGTTAGAACCAATAGATTTAGAAAATTTCTGTCTTCAGATTATTCAAAAATTAGCTTCGATTTATGCAGGCAAAAAAGTTAATTTTGATTATCAAGTTGCCATCAAAGAAATTAATTTAGATCGAACGACAATTAGAAATATATTAAACAATTTATTATCAAATGCTCTAAAATATTCTCCTGCGGGTGCAACCGTAGAGTTAATTGTTTCTTATTCCACTCAACCAGCCAAAATTAAACTGCAAGTGCGCGATCGCGGCATCGGTATTCCTCAAGAATCGCAAAAGCATTTGTTTGAATCTTTTTATCGTGCGAGCAATGTTTATAGCACTCCTGGAACGGGTTTAGGATTATCGATTGTGAAAAAGTCCGTAGATTTATATCAGGGTTCAATAGCTGTTGATAGTCAGATAAATCGAGGCACAAATATTGCTGTTACACTGCCAATTAAGTAAATTTTTGAAGTCTTGGGTTGTTTTTTAAGAAATTCCAACACCAGTCAAATTTTTGGCGTAGAATGCGAGATCATAACTGCCCTGCCAGTTGATTCTATTCACATTAATATAAGATCTTATGTAAGTTTTGTCTAAGTATCTATTACCCTTTTATTTTAGGTCAATTTACCACTTTATCTGTTTGAGAAGAAATTATCTATACCTATGAATGAGATAACCAAGGCAGAAATGCGTAAAAGGCTGGGTAACATTACTCAGCTACAAGATCTTTTGTTTGGCGAACAAATTAACCAATATAATCATAAGTTAGAACAATACAACCAGAGACTAAATCACTTAGAAGCAAATTCGCAAAAGTTTCAACTGCTTATTGAAGAGCGAATGGCTCAACTAGAAAACAAGCTGCTGCACAAAATAAATGCGATCGCTAATTCTCAGCGAAAAATTAAATACGTCAATCTTACAGCTCAACAAGAGCAGAGTAAAATACAGCAACAGCTTGATACGTTATCTCAACACAGCTACGAAAATATAGATTTTTTACAAAATAGTCTTAATGCTAAGGCGAATAGTCTTAAAATGGAGATTGCTCAATCCAAATCCGCTTCAGACCAAGATTTACAGCTACTCAAGCAGCAAATATTTGAAAAATTAGAATCTAGCCTAACAGAATTATCGACCAATAAGGTTTCTCGCGGTGATTTAGCAGAAGTTTTGTTTGAACTATGTCTTAAGTTAAAAAAAACAGACGCTAATTTAGAATTACCTGAGAGTGTAGCAGATGACAAATCAGAGCAGTCTGAATTTGATACTCATGCTGATTTGATGCTTCCCGAAACAAAATAGAGCGGCTAGTCATTGATATTCATTGATATCAAGTCAATCAAACCAAACATTTTAAATGCAGTCAAGACAATCTGAAGGTTCGCTCGAAGCTTCTGGTTTAAAGATATTTACCGAATTGTGCCGTAAAGCCCCATGTCTAAAGCCAGGGGCTTTACGGCAGGCTTAGCATTGGCGGATTTATTTTATGCTGATATGCTAGCATAAGATTATGTTAGTTTTAGAAGCCAAGATATACGCAAAACAAGCTCAATACTAAGCGATAGACGAAGCCGTTCTAACGGCACAGTTCATACGCAACAAAGCACTACGCTATTGGATGGATAACAAAGGAGTAGGAAAATACGATTTAAGCGCGTACTGCAAAGTATTAGCTGCCGAGTTTCCTTTTGCTGAGGCGTTAAATTCAATGGCTAGACAATCAAGTGCAGACAGAGCTTGGGCTGCGATCTCTCGTTTTTATCAAAACTGCCAGAAAAAGATACGCCTTAAAGCACTTAAAGATAAGTAGGCAGCGTAAAGATCATGCCGTGAAGTTGGCACGATGCGTAATCACATCTAACGATGTAGTCGCCTATGAAGACTTAACAATTGCCAAAGGAGTAAAAAATCACAATCTGGCAAAGTCCATCACTGATGTAGGTTGGTATCAATTTAGAGTTTGGTTAGAGTATTTTGGTTATAAGTTGGGCAAGATCACAATTGCTGTCCCGCCGCAATATACCTCGGTTAAATGCTCCGAGTGTGGAGCAAAAGTAACCAAAACACTTAGCACTAGAACTCATAAATGTAAATGTGGCTGCATTTTAGATCGAGATGAGAATGCAGCTAGAAACATTCTTTCGATAGGGCTAAGTACCGTAGGGCATACGGGATCTACTAAAGCTTGGGGAGAATAAACCTCTATTTTGGTTGATGAAAATCTGCTTAAGTAAGTTTTTTCAGTGAACCAAGAATCCCCTGCGTTTACGCATGGGGAGTGTCAAAACGTACCAGGCGGGTAAAATTTTAATTGGTCTACAACCCAACGGCAGGCTATCAGTTTTTGAACGTACTTTTGACCGCTGTATGGGTTTATGGGTTCAACAATCAGCTCTATATCTTAGTTCTCAGTATCAAATCTGGGGGTTTCAAAATGCTCTTAAACCTGAGCAAACCTATAATAGTTATGATTGTCTTTATATTCCCTAATTTAGCCACGTTAGAGATTTGGATATATACAACTCGGTGGTCGATCGCTCGAATAAATTAGTATTTGCTAATACTCTGTTTAACTGTTTAGGCACAGTCAGCCAGACTCATAGTTTTTAACCCCTGTGGCAACCACCTTTCATTTTGCAGCTGATTGCTGAAGACAGATGTCATCTCAATGGTTACTAAATTCAGGTACGGGAGAATATTGGTTACATCGAGCGCCAACTATGAACTTTCGAGCCTGTAGTCTTTTGTCCTGGATATTTACGTGGCTGCGCTTTTTATAAAAATTATGCCGTAGTCGGTTTATCTCAATCGAGAAACAAAACTTTTTCTGGATTACTATTAGACGACAAACTAAAGCAGTCAGCAACAGAATCATTCTGTGGACTGTTGGCAATTGATTTATTAAGTGGAAAAATTGCTCACTGGCTACTTTTAGAAGGAATAGTTAGTGAGCTATATGATGTAGCACTATTGCCAAAAATAAGAAGACCAATGGCGATTGGTCTAAAATCTGATGAAATTAACCGACTGATTACAATTGATCGGTTATAATTGCAGGAATTTAATTATTTATCTATCAAGTTTATACGCAGGAGCTACTATTATTTAGTATTTTTAGTATTGTTTTTTGGTTTAGATACAGCATTATTACTTATAGGATCAATTTTCTGAACTAAGCAGCTATTTTAAAAGCATAATCACTTTGACCCATGAATAAATGTGGCACGACGATTATTTTAACTGGGCTATCCATTATATTAATTAATAATTTGGCGATCGCCAAACAAACTTCTACAAAATTTTTTAACACCTGCAATCAACCAATTAATCAACCTTCATCAGCTATTAATACAATTACAAAAGAGCTCAAATTTGCAACTGTTTCAAACAATTCAAATGCAGTAGCCTCTGCTAAATCTAATCTAGATAATACTCAAGCGAGCTTTTGGTGGGCAGCAGAACAGTTCGATCCTTTCAATGGTAAATTAGTCGAAAAATGGCTTACCTATCCTCAAAAACATCAGATCAATTTAATTGTTGATTGGCAATTATGGACTTTATTGGATTATTTTGGACGTTATCGTTTTGTCAATCAATTTGGTACAGTAGCTAGAAAATATGGCTATAGTCTGAATATTTTTAATCAAACTAATCAATGTTTAGCAAGCTATAAATATAATCCTGCAAGTAGTCCACCTAAATGGGAACTTAATTTAGAAAAATCTGGTAGGGATAGTTTGCCGATTGAACCACAGCTACAGCCAAACGATGAAGAATTTTAAAGAAACTTGGAATAACTCTAGTGAACGCTACTCTGGCTGAGGCAGTTCAATTGTGAAATCAATTTTTGTCCAGCATATTTGACATCGAACAACATCAAAAGTTGGAAGTAGTAGAACATCGACAAAGGCAATTTATGTCCAGGAACATTAAAAAAGGGTAGCAATATAAGCTACCCTGGTGAAATTAATTAAACTAGGCTATTTTTTTCCCGATTTAAATTAAATAAAAGCTAATTACAATTAGTAATCAAGCATTAACTATGAGTAAATCTATCTTTTCGCCAGCTTTTTAGTTCCAAGCTTGCGTAAGCGGATCGATTCTGGTGTAACCTCTACCAACTCATCAGAACCAATATATTCCAAGGCTCGTTCTAGACTCATTTCCATAGGTGATTGCAGCTGTACCAGCTCATCGCCACTAGCAGCACGATGGTTAGTTAGCTGTTTGGCTTTACATACATTCAAATCCAGATCTTGAGAACGATTATGTTCGCCCACAATCATCCCTTTATAAACTTTAGTACCAGGAGTAATAAAGAATACTCCACGATCTTCAGCATTTTTGAGAGCATAAAACGTTGCTATCCCCTCTTCAAAAGCAATGATGACACCGTTGTAGCGAGTTTCTAATTCTCCTGAGAAATCACGATACTCTAGGAAACTATGGTTCATAATGCCTTCGCCACGAGTGATTCGGACAAAGTCACCGCGAAAACCAATCAAACCCCTAGCAGGGATGATAAACTCTAGTTGAGTTCGTCCACCGCCATTCTGCATATCTTTCATCTCGCCCTTACGCTGGCCGAGACGTTCAATGCAGCTTCCAACAGCAGCTTCTGGTACGTCTAACACAAGATATTCAAAAGGCTCACAGGGTTTACCATTAATTTCTCGATAAATTACCTGGGGTTGAGATACTTGAAACTCATATCCTTCACGACGCATAGTTTCAATCAAGATACCTAAATGCAATTCACCTCTACCCGATACTAAAAATTTCTCGGCAGAATCTCCATCTTCGACACGAAGTGCTACATTAGTTTCTAATTCTCGCATTAGGCGATCGCGAATCTGTCTGGAAGTTACATAGTTTCCTTCTTGACCCGCAAAAGGCGAATTATTAACCGAAAAAGTCATTTGTAATGTAGGCTCATCTACCTTAATCAAAGGCAGTGCTTGAGGTTCGTTTGGACAGGTAATAGTTTCTCCGATATTAGCGTCGGCAAAACCGGCAACTGCGACAATGTTTCCAGCGCTGGCTTCTTCTAATTCAACTCTGGCTAGTCCTTTAAAGCCCATCAATTTGGAAATTTTGGTTTTGACAATCTTTCCATCCTCTTTAATTAAGGCAGCTTGTTGACCAGCTCTTAAAACGCCGTTATGAATTCTACCAATTACAATGCGACCCAAATAATCGGAATAGTCAAGAGTTGTTACCTGTAGCTGAAGGGGCTGGTCAACATCGCCTGCTGGTGGTGGAACATGATGCAGAATCGCCTCAAACAAGGGTTGCATATCTACACCCTCTTCTTCTATATTTTCTTTGACATATCCCTGTAAACCAGAGGCGTAAAGAGTGGTAAAGTCACATTGGTCGTCGTCTGCGCCCAGTTCTACGAATAAATCAAATACTTTATCAACTGCGCCATCAGGATGAGCGCGAGGACGGTCAATTTTGTTAACTACAACGATTGGACGTAAGCCTTTCTCTAACGCTTTTTTAAGTACAAAACGGGTTTGAGGCATCGGACCTTCGTTAGCGTCAACGATCAAAATACAGCCGTCCACCATACCCAAAACTCGTTCGACTTCACCACCGAAGTCTGCGTGTCCTGGAGTATCGACAATGTTAATTAAAGTATCTTGATAACTAACGGCGGTGTTTTTAGACAGGATTGTAATTCCTCGCTCTCTTTCGAGGTCATTAGAGTCCATGACGCAATCTGGTACATCTTCGCCTTCGCGGAAAATACCCGATTGTTTGAGTAGCGCATCTACGAGAGTTGTTTTACCGTGATCGACGTGGGCAATGATAGCAATGTTGCGAATAGGAAGAGACATATGATTGGTCTATAGACTTTTGTATCTTTGGCTCAAAGTTTCTTAATAATTATAGCTCAAGTTGGTTTTTATCTAGATCGAAATGTTATGAGGAAGAAATTAATGAGACGGAAAAGAAGCTTTTGGCTAACAGCTATTTTGGGAATTATTCTCGATCAAATAACTAAATTTATAGTAGTACAAAATTTTGCCGAAGTTGGCGACACTTTTGCTTTATGGCAAGACGTGTTCCATTTAACTTATGTAATTAATACTGGTGCTGCCTTCAGCTTTTTTCGGGGAAAAGTTGAAATTTTACGCTGGATTTCTTTGATAGTAAGCTTAATTTTAATTATTTTTGTTTACTATTCTCCCCGGTTAAGTCGCTCCGAGCAATTAGGATATGGATTTATTTTAGCTGGGGCAATTGGGAACGGTATTGATCGCTTCTTTTTTGGTTATGTGGTAGATTTTTTAGATTTTCGCCTAATTAACTTTCCTGTATTTAATCTAGCCGACGTCGCGATTAATATTGGCGTATTATTATTGCTAATCTCTAGTTTTTCTTTTCCATCTAAACCGACTCAAAAAAATTAAAAATCACTGCTAATTTTTATTAGTAAGTCTAAAAGCTAAAAATTAGCAGCAGTTGCGCCTGAAGAACTTTTATTTAAGTTAGATATTATCGACATTATCGATTTAAATTGAGGCTTTTACTACAATAAAAGATCCCTCCAGCATTAGACAAAATACTGACAAGGGATAAAAAAATATTAACTGTGGTAAATGTTCTACTGCTGATAAATAACTGTAGTCAAGCAATAAGCTTTAAAGATCCTGCTATATACTTCTATAAGTACGATAGTTGATATTGGGGAAAATATTATCGATCGCCTCAACTTTTTCTAACCATCCAGAATCTACTTTGCCTACCAAAAGATCCTCGTGAATTTTATTAAAGCGGAGTAAATGCGATCGCGTTCTGCGAATTGCATAAGGAACCATGGTTCCTGTGCGCATAATAAACGCCCAATCAGAGGACTGCGCTAACAGCAACTCTCTAGCCGCTTGGTTTAAAGCACGCCACTCAAGCTCATCAGCAGGTTCGCGATTTGCCAGCTTAATCATTCTTTCCGCTGCTTTATGTAAATGAGGATAAACCCAGGCGTTGGTGTCGTTCAACCAATACTCATGGAATCCTTTATAACCCCAGCTAGATTGTGACGGACGACAAACCTGCTGGTTAGGCTGCTGCTGCAAATATTCCGACAGGTGTGTCATGTCGTAGGTATTTTGGTCGTACCAACTCTTGCGGAATAAAAAATCAATAAATTGTGGCCCTTCATACCACCAATGACCAAATAATTCGGCATCATAAGGAGAAACTACAATCGGCGGACGCTGCAACATATCGTTTAGATGTTGAATTTGTCTTTCTCGATTGTACATAAAGTTACTCGCGTGTTCGGCAGCTTTCTCCCTTGCCCAATAAGGATCGTAAAGACCTTTTTCTGACAATCCGCCATCACGACTAGTAATTTTATGATATTTTATACCCGTATTTTTGCGCTGACCATTAGGCATAATGTAGGGCTTAATATACTCATATTCAGCCTCCCAGCCTAGGTCTTTGTAAAATTCACGATATTCAACTGCACCAGGATATCCAACTTTGGAAGACCAAACTTGCTGCGAAGATTCGTGATCGCGACCAAAAGCAGCAACTCCTGTTTCGGTAAAAATCGGTGCATAAGAGCCGAAACGAGGACGGGGACGTGCATAAAGAATACCGTGTCCATCAGTTAAAAAGTAGCGTAAGCCAGCATCAGCCAGCATTCTTTCCAAACCTTCATAGTAGGCGCATTCTGGTAGCCAAATTCCTTTGGGTGGACGACCAAAGTTGGACTCATAATGTTCGCAAGCGACCTTGATTTGTGACCACACTGCTTGAGGATACATCTTCATTAAAGGAAGATAACCGTGAGTCGCACCACAGGTAATAATGTCGAGGTTGCCACTATCTAAAAATTGCTTGAAGGCAGCTACTAAATCTCGGCTGTAGCTTTCCCAAGTTTTCCTGATTTGATTAAAGGAGTTAGCATAGTATTCAGCCAAATAGCGCATATGACCATTGTGCTGATGCCGTTCTAGCTCTTTGCTAATTAATTCTTGTAGCTGAGTAAGATGAGCGTCATAACGATCTTGTAGGAGTTCATCGCGTAGCATTGACACCAAAGGCGGTGTCATACTCATAGTCATTTTAAAATCAACTCCGTCCCGCTTCAAGTTTTCAAAGACCTGAAGCAAAGGAACATAAGTTTCAGTTATAGCTTCAAACAGCCATTCTTCTTCTAAAACAAAATCGCTTTCTGGATGTCGAACGAAAGGTAAGTGAGCGTGTAAGACGAGAGCAAGATAACCAAGAGCCATGATAAAGTAATATTTCTAAAAATTTTATGACCGCGGAAGGGGTGAGGGCTGGTAAACACCTGAAATAAATTTTGAGGGCGTAATATTTGCGGGCAAAACCTTTGGGGGATTTCTTGCCCGATGTTGACCGCCCAAATTCAGGTAACAGCCCTTCGTCAACGCAAGCGCCATCTTCTTATCTCAATCCTGCTTGACAGGGGACAAGTCCGCATTGCCTGGGACGGGGCGTACACCAAACTATGCGGTGCAAGCAAGCTTGTCGGGAGACCCGAAAAGACAGCCCCTTGTCTTCCCTGGCGTTGGTGTGCGTGGGCTATACTGCTTACAAAGCAGCTTGTACAACCATGCTGTTGGCGAACGAGGCAGTGTAACGTTGACCGAAATTAAGCAACTGAGGCAATCTGGGTAAATTTTATGATATCTTAATAGTGTCTTATAAGAAAGTTTGAGTTGTGGGGAAAACTTCTCTAGCGGCTGTGATTGCTGGCTGATAGCTACTTTCTAATAAACTAAATAAGCTACTACTACTGGCACAATAAGTATTAAAAGGCAGTTTATTTAATTGCCATTTTGTTTATATTGAAGAGTTAAGGTAGCTTTTAGCTAACTTGTTGGGTTTTTAGATCTAGTGTTGCAATCCAATAAGCAATATCCTGATTACGACCAGAGTAATTCTGAGGAACTATTGCTTCAATTATTATTGTTTGTAGATAAACGCTCTTCTTCCGATGAGCAAGTTCAAAAAATTCAGGCTTACTTAAAGAGTTTGCAATTAGATTACTCTTTTGAGTTGAATGTGGTTGAGATCGAAAAACAGCCTCACCTAGTAGAATTTCTCAAGCTGGTTGCTACTCCTGCTTTAGTTAAAATCGCTCCAGCGCCCAGGCAGACTTTGACAGGAAGCAATTTAATTAAGCAGTTAGAAAAATGGTGGCCCAAATGGAAGGCTTCTCAAGAAGACTTAAGAGTAAGCAAAGATAGAGCTAAAGCGCTAGAGGAATCAAATTCTTTATTAGCTCAGGAAAGTTATCATGCTAAAGATATTGAACTATCTGAGGCAATATTCAGCCTGAAACAAGAAAAAGAAGAATTGGCTGCACAGCTACGGTTTAAAGATCAAATTTTGGCGATGCTAGCCCACGATCTACGGACACCTCTAACAGCAGCTTCAATGGCAGTTGAAACTATTGAACTATCTGAGCAAAACGATCGCTTAGAAGCGAAACAGCTCAAAGTTCTCAAACAAAAACTGTTTCGGCAGGCAAAAAATCAGTTCGGCATCATGAATAACATGATCAGCGGACTGCTACAAAATTCTCAAAGTGCGAATGCAAAATTAGCAGTTAGGCCTAGAGCGCTAGATTTACACGCCTTATTCCCAGAAGTAATTAGTCAGTTTGATGCCAGGTTAAAGCAGAAACTGATGAATTTCCAACAAGACATTCCTCAAGATATTCCGCTAGTTTATGCTGACGAAGAATTAATCCGTCAACTAGTTGGCAACTTACTGGACAACGCTATTAAATACACTCCAAAACAGGGAAAAATTTCTTTATCTATACTACATCGTACAAATCAAAAGGTTCAGGTCAGCATTTGTGATACGGGACCAGGAGTTCCCCCAGAGAAGAGAGAACGCATTTTTGAAGATAGCTTCCGCCTACAGCGCGATCGCGCTTTTGAAGGCTATGGATTAGGTTTAGCAATGTGTTATCAAATAGTTTGCGCCCATTACGGTCAAATTTGGGTTGAAAGCTCTCCTGAATCAGGTAGCTGTTTTCAATTCACTTTGTTGGTCTACAAATAATTATTTTAGTTGGGGCAAATAGCCGTTTGCCCCTGTTATGCCCCTGTATGTTCTCTAGCTGCTAAATCAGCCTGTATTACGCATTCCAGCAGCAATACCGTTGATAGTTAGCATCGCACCTCTTAATAACTCTTCTTTGCTAAAGCGGAAGTGTAGCGCCTGAGATTTATCGTGCTGACGCAGCCGTTTAATTAAAGCCACCTGTAAAAACCCTAAAGGAACAATCGTGCCATTGCGCACCTGTACCGATCGCTGTAGTTCAAGAGCGCCATCAAGAAGTTTTTTCTGACCGTTAATTTTAAGAATTAGAGATTTAGTCAAATTGTATTCTTCAGAAATTTGGGCAAACAACTTTTGAAACCGTTCTAGATCCTCTGGTTGAGACAACTCTTTGACATAATGTTCGGCTATCTGCAAATCTACCTTTGCCAAAGTCATTTCTACTTTGGAAATCACCACTCTAAAAAAGGGCCACTTTACGTAAAAATATTGCAGCAGATCGAGATTTTTCCTGGGCTCTTGGTCTAAAAATCCCTGTAGGGCAGAACCAACCCCATACCAAGCAGGTAGTAAGAAGCGACTTTGAGTCCAGCTAAAGACCCAAGGAATTGCCCTAAGACTGCTCATGTCTTTTTTCTTGTTAGCGTTTCCCTTGCCAGGACGCTTAGAAGGACGAGAGCCGATCTGTAGCTGACTAATCACGTCTACTGGAGTAACCGAATGAAAAAAATCAACAAAATCTGGCTGCTCATAGATTAAAGAGCGGTATACGGTACGCGATCGCGCTGATAATTCTTCCATAATCTGGTTCCAGGGAGCTACTCGGTCAAATCCACTACCCAACAAACTAGACTGAATCACCGCCGTGGTCATAGTTTCGAGATGATATAAAGCCAGCTCGGGCAAAGAATATTTAGAAGCTAATACTTCTCCTTGCTCGGTGATTTTTATTCGCCCCTGAATTGTATCCGTCGGCTGGGCTAAAATCGCTGAATAAGCAGGGCCACCACCACGACCGACAGAGCCACCACGACCATGAAAAATCCTTAAAGAAATGCCAAATTCTGAGGCTACTTTTTGCAATGCTCTTTGAGCTTTATGGATTTCCCAATTACTACTGAGGAAACCAGAGTCTTTGTTACTGTCAGAATAACCCAGCATCACTTCCTGAAGATCGCTAGGCTTGAGAGGAACGGAACTAAGATTAGCTTTAGTGTTCTGTTGATTCGTGGCGACGTGCTGATAGCCTCCTTTTAAAGCTGCACGATAAAGAGGCAGTTCAAATAATTCCCGCATCACTTCTGGAGCGCGTTTTAAATCTTCAACTGTCTCGAACAAAGGTACGATTCTAACGGATGTATGACAGGTAGCTGGATCGTATAGTCTTGCTTCTTGGGAAAGTAATAATACCTCCAAAACATCACTAACAAAGTTAGTCATGCTGATAATGTAGGTCTGACAAATGCCCCGTCCAAATTCTTGCTGCAATAAGTGCAACATCCTAAAGGTTTCAATCGTCTCGCAAGCCGTATCGGAAAAAGGCATTTCCGCAGGAATCAAAGGACGACGGGTTTTTAATTCTTGAATCAGCCAAGCAGTTTTCTCGGCTTCTGAAAGCTCATCGTAAGGCTTGGGTAGAACTTGGAGATAGGCGGTAATTTCAGCGATCGCTTCACTATGGCGGGAGGAATCCTGTCGAAAATCTAGCTCCACTAGATTAAAGCCAAATACTTCTGCCTGACAAATTAAATTATCTAGCTCACGACATTGCAAACTAGTTGCAGCCAAACTATTCTGCATGAGCTTTAATTCAGCTACAAATTCAGCTCCTGAGGCATAGATATTATCGGTATTGATTTCCGAAATTGCCTGTCTTCCAGCCGCCGAAGCTAAAATTCGATTACGTTCCAAGGTATTTTTTAATCTTTGAGCAATATAAGCCAGCTTGAGGCGATAGGGTTCTTGACGATAGCGAATTGCTAATTCTTCATAAATACTAGACATTCGTTGCTGGTCTTGCTCCAAAGAATCCAGTAATTCTTGCTGAACATCGCTCCAGTGCAATGAAAGGCTTAATAACTCCCGTAGTTGCTCGATTGAACTGAGATATTTTTCAATAACAATTTTCCTTTGATAACAAGCTGTTTCCCAGGTTACCTGAGAAGTTACAAAAGGATTGCCATCGCGGTCTGAACCGACCCAAGAGCCGAAATAACAAAAATTATGGGTTGGAGCCACTAAACCAGGAAAAGAATCTGCTAAGGACTGTTTAAGACGAGAAGCCAATTGAGGAATTACGTCAAACAATACTTCCTGAAAATAGTGTAGAGAATAATCTACCTCATCCAAGACTTTGGGCTTAAACTGATGCAGTTCATCTGTACGCCACCAGAGCCTAATCTCTTCCGTTAGTTGATTAGTAGCCTCTTTAGCCTCCCAAGATTCTGATACTCCGATCTCCCGCATTACTTCTTCTGCTATGTCGAGCTGTTCGAGAATGTGAGATATACGACGCTGTTTTTTGCGGATAGTGTGTCGCACAATCTCCGTTGGGTGAGCCGTAAAGACCAGCCTAATGTCTAACTGGTCTAATAATCTTTGTAGTATTGGCGGTGGCATATTAATTTCCTTAAGATAAGGAAATAGCCAGTGAAACAACCCTGCTTGGTTGCTACTAGATATACTGGGTTCGCTCCAATTATCAGCTAACTCCTTCCCTAGCGGGTTATTATTGCTGCTCAAAGAAACATTGGAGTGTTTTGAACCATTGCCATTAGAATGCTGTGGTGATAAAGCAGTGCGGGTAACACGCCGAGCCAGTTTTTGTTCTCTAGATTCGTAGTGTTGTTCAACAATATTAGTTAATTGAAAATAAAGAGCAAACGCCCTAGCTGCCTGAATAGCATCGTTGAGGGTTAGCTTTGCAATTAGCTGTGGCACAGAAGACTGAGGAAATGAATCTGTTACCTGTCCTTCAGCAGAAGAAAGAGAGCGCATTTGCTGAAGTAGATCGAGCATTTCCTGACCACATTCAGAACGTAATACAGATTCCCAAAGATCTTCTATCAATTTTTGGCGATGACGCAGCAGCAAATAAGAAGTATCGACTACGTTAACCTCTGTTTGATCTGCTATTGAAGATTGAACAACCGAACTCATAAAAACCTCTGCTTAGCGTATGTAAATTGTAATTTGGTGGGTGTAATAACAATAGTTGAGTTTTGCTGAACCAGATTATTAGCAATTATTAGTCATCAAAGTTGGGGAAGTTGAGGATAGGCAAACGCTCTGAACGAAATATTTCTTCACTGGCTTTCCCTAGCTCAGTCATAAATTCGGTTAATAAATATAAAGTCAAAATGCTAATAATGAAAGGAGTGGTAGCAATACTCAATCCTAAAAATGAGACTAGGTAGGATGGATTATTAGGCTTCATGGTTTAAAGTGCTGATGTTATTTAACTACTATTGTATGGACTTTAGGCAATTGCAGCGCAAAGCTAGATAATTTTTCTTTAATCAAACCAAAACTTACTTGAGTTTTCTGTATATTTTGTTCAGACTTAATTCAGATTTAGATCTGACAAAATTTTATGAATCAAAAGATAATCCAGGTAGACGCTTTTACCGCTCAAGCTTTTCAAGGAAATCCTGCTGCTGTATGTGTCTTGCGATCGCCCCAAGATGATTGGTGGATGCAGTCGATCGCGCAAGAGATGAATCTTTCCGAAACAGCATTTTTAATCAAACAAGAGCAGCACTATAAACTACGGTGGTTTACTCCAGCTATGGAAGTTCCATTGTGCGGTCATGCAACTTTAGCTAGCGCGCACGTATTATGGACAGAAGGTTATGCTTCTACTGGTCAAGAGATTAAGTTTGAAACTAAAAGTGGCGTGTTAACTGCTAAGTATGAAGATGACTGGATTAAATTGGATTTTCCCGCTAATCGGTCGCAAGATATACCGCCAATTACTAAACTAAGAGATGCTTTAGGAGTACCTTTGAAGACTGTTTTATATAATTCTTTGGGTTACTTAGTCGAAGTTGCCTCGGTTGAACAGATAAAACAGCTACAGCCTAATTTTACTTTACTGAAGCAGCTACCAATATCAAACGTAATTGTCACTAGTTTGGCCGGGGATAATTCAGAATATGATTTTGTCTCGAGATTTTTTGCTCCAGGGTTAGGCATAGACGAAGATCCAGTTACGGGTGCTGCTCATTGTTGTCTAGCTCCTTATTGGCGCGATCGCTTACAAAAAGATCGGTTTTTAGCTTATCAGGCTTCGCCGCGTGGTGGCGTGGTCAAAATTGACTACGATGGTGGCGATCGCGTTTCGCTTCTAGGACAGGCGGTAACGGTGATGCGGGGGGAGTTGGTATGATTTTTTGGTATTGTTTACTGGTGGAATAGTTTTTAAGTCAAAAGTTAAGAGTTCAGAGTATTCTTCTTCTTGAAATAAATGAAAATTAAAAAAGCTATATTTCTGGCTGTCAGCATTGTTTTTCTGGTTGTAGTTGGTAACTATTTGATTAACAATCTTTATTTAATCTATTCGACAGTCGATAGCTGGTATTCAGTTAATGCCGAGACTGTAGCGACTCAAGCCGTCGGTAGAAATGGGGTAGTAGTTTCAACGCAGAAAGAGGCTTCGTCAGTTGGGTTGGAGATCTTAAAAGATGGAGGGAATGCGATCGATGCTGCGGTAGCTGTTGGCTACGCCTTAGCCGTAAGCGATCCCTGCTGCGGTAATCTTGGTGGAGGCGGATTTATGCTGATTCACTTGGCAAATGGCACAGAAACTTTTATCGATTTTCGTGAGACTGCACCCGGTAAGGCTACTGCTGATATGTATCTTGATGAAACAGGTGATTTGATTAAAGATTTAAGCACAGATGGTTATTTAGCCGTAGGTGTTCCAGGTACGGTTAAGGGATTAAATTATGCTCTAGATAAATATGGCACGATGCAGCGTAAACAGGTAATTAATCCAGCAGTCGCGTTGGCTGCCAATGGTTTCAAGCTGCAACCAGGAGATATAGATATATTTCAGGCAGGTAAAAAGAGATTATTACAACCTAATGTTGCGTCAATCTTTTTACAAGACAACAAGACTTATCAAGCTGGAGACACTTTAATTCAGCCAGAGTTGGCTAACACTCTTAGTTTAATTGCTGAAGATGAGAATGCTTTCTATCAGGGAGAGATAGCCAAAAAAATAGTTGCTGCTAGCGAAGACAACCATGGCATTCTAAGTTTAGAAGATTTTGCTAACTATCAAGTGACTGAGTACGAACCTGTTAGCTGTGATTATCGAGGATATCAGGTAATTTCTGCCCCGCCTCCTGGTGGTGGTACTACGGTTTGTCAGATGTTAAATATTTTGTCTGGCTACAATTTAACAGAATTGGGCTGGAAAACTCCTCAAAGTTTACACCCGATATTTTCTTCAATGTTATTCGCTTTTGGCGATCGCAATCGTTACTTGGGCGATCCTCATTTTGTCGATAACCCAGTAGATAAATTACTATCTCCTGAATATGCTGCTACCTTGAGAGACAAAATTGCGTTTGCAGCTATTCCCCCTGAATCTGTATATTCAACAGATGTTCAAGCTGAAGGAACAAACACTACTCATTACTCGGTAGTAGACAAAGAAGGTAATGCCGTAGCTGTTACTTATACAATTAATTCTTATTTTGGTGCAGGCGTAATTGCTCCAGAAACAGGATTTTTGCTCAACAATGAAATGGATGACTTTACTACCAAGTTGGGTGAAGTAAATCAGTTTGGGTTACGACAGGGAGAAGCTAATCTAATTGAACCAGGGAAACGTCCTCTTAGTTCCATGTCACCGACTATAGTTACCCATGATGGGCAAGTTTATCTAGTTACAGGAAGTCCAGGAGGTTCAACCATACCCACTACCGTATTGCAGATAATTATTAATGCGATCGATTACGGCATGAATCTCAGTGATGCTGTCAATACTCCCCGTTTACATTACCAAGGTATACCCAATCGGGTAGTCAGCGAACCTGAGGCAATTAATGCTGAAACTTTTAGGGGCTTAAAACTCAGGGGATATGAAATCGTACCATTTATGCAATGGGGGGCAGCAGAGTCGATTTTAGTCAATCCTGACGGAACAATCGTAGGTGTTAATGATATTCGTAAACCTGCGGGAAAAGCGATCGCTTATTGAGCAAAACTAAACAACTCTCATTAAGAGTTGTTGATAAATTGTTGTAAGTTGATAATGAAGCTAGACAAGAAAACTAATGAAAATCGGGTTTTTGGGAACTGGTTTGATGGGACAGCCAATGGCTTTGCGATTGCTATCAGCCAACCACAGTGTAACTGTTTATAACCGTACTAAGTCTAAATTACAGCCTTTAGAAGACGCTGGGGCAAAACTTGCCGACTCAGTAAGTGAAGTTATTCAGCAAACAGAGTGTGTAATTTTGATGTTGAGCGATGCAGCAGCGATCGCAGAATCTCTATTGTCTGAGGCAGCCAAAAGTCATTTAGCCAACCGTACCATAATTCAAATGGGGACGATCTCCCCGACAGAAAGTCTGTCAATTCGCGATGCGGTATCTGAAGCAGGGGGAGAATATTTAGAAGCGCCTGTATTAGGCAGTATTCCCCAGGTAAAAACAGGGGAGTTGATTGTCATGGTAGCCAGTACTAAAGCACAGTTCGATCGATATTGTGAACTACTCAAATGCTATAGCCTTGAGCCGATATACGTTGGGGAAGTAGGTACAGCAGCAGCGATGAAACTTGCTCTTAATCAATTAATCGTCGGTTTGACTAGTACTTTTGCCCTAAGCCTTAGTTTTGCTCAAAAGCAAGGAGTAGATATAGAACAGTTTATGTCAGTGGTACGGCAGAGTGCTTTATATGCCCCTACGTTTGATAAAAAGCTGGAGCGAATGCGCGATCGCAATTTTGCTAATCCGAATTTCCCTACCAAACACCTCTTAAAAGACACTAATCTGTTTCTCAACCAAGCAGCAGAGTTAGATTTAAATACCAGTAGTTTAGCGGGAATCAAGCAAATTATCGAACAGGCGATCGCCATGGGTTTAGCAGATTTAGACTATTCAGCTATTTACTCCGCCATTAACCCATCTCAATCCAAGATCGACTAGTAAATTGAGTCAAACAATTTATTTCTGACTTCTGACTTTTCCTCTTCCCGCAGGATATCCGAAGGTGTATGCTTTAGCACAATGTGACTTCTGACTTCTAACCTCACTATGCTGCCAAATTTTGTTCTACAACCTGAACTAGCTTATCTGTCCAATAGTTAGTCAATTGACGATCTGCGGCTTCTACCATTACGCGAATTAGGGGTTCTGTTCCCGAAGCACGAACTAAAATACGTCCTTGTTCTCCCATTGCTGCTTCCGCTTGAGCGATCGCCTGCTGCAACGGTTCACATTCGTGCCATTTGCTGCGACGTTCTCGATCTTCAACTCTTACATTACGCAAAATTTGCGGATAGGTTTGGAAACTGTTATCTACTAATTCGGTTAAAGAAGTTTCTGATTGACACACTAAAGAAGTCAAATGTAATGCGGTTTGAATCCCGTCGCCCGAAACTCCATGATGATGACAGAGAATATGTCCAGACTGTTCTCCGCCTAACATAGCTCCTGTACTCCACATCGCAGCCTGCACATAGCGATCGCCAACTTGGGTGCGCTGCATTTTGCCACCTATAGCTTGCCAAGCACGCTCAAAGCCTAAATTTGCCATTACCGTCGCCACAATTAAATCATCTGGAAGCTGTTGTTTCTGTCTTAATAGTTCGCCCCAAAGATAGAGAATATAGTCGCCATCAATGACTCTACCTTGACTATCTACTGCCATGACTCGATCGGCATCACCATCAAAGGCAAATCCCAGATCTGCCTGGTATTCTTTGACTCCTTGCTTTAATGGTTCTAGATGAGTTGAACCACAGTTAACGTTAATGCGATCGCCATTGGCTGACTGATTCAGGCTGATTACTTCTGCCCCCAACTGCTGAAAAATAGCAGGAGCAACCTGTACTGATGCTCCCCAGGCTAAATCTAAAACAATTCGCATTCCTGCAAAGCTGGTGTTTTGAGGTAGGGATGCTTTGAGAAATTGAACGTATTGCTTGACCAATTCTGGGCGATGATAATGCTTGCCCCAAGCTCGATCTAGTTCATCCTGCACATCGTTGTTTCTCAGATGTGCCTCTATTTTCTGAGTTAAAGAATCAGCTAGCTTAGTTCCTTTTCTGCCAAAAAATTTGATTCCATTGTCTTGTGGAGGGTTGTGACTTGCAGAAATCATAATGCCACCAACTGCTTCAGTTGCGCTAGTTAAGCTGGCAACACAAGGAGTAGGACATAAACCTAAATGCCAGACTTCTAGCCCTGCTGAAGTTAATCCTGTTGCGATCGCACAAGATAGCATATCGCTAGAATTGCGAGAATCCTGTCCAATAATAATTGGTCCTTTATTTTCTGCTGCCTCTGCCAGAACTTTTCCTGCCCAATAGCCCAACTGGAGAGTAAAAGCTGCATTTAAAATGTCTCCTGCTTTGCCCCTAATTCCATCTGTTCCGAATAAAGGAGTTGTGGGTAATTGACTCGCATCTAACAAGGTTTTTGCTAAACTGCTCACATCGATATACTCCTAAGTTTTATTTAAGCTAATTTTTCTAGTGTTTTTAATTTTTGTTTAACAATAGAATGTTTGATAATTAGGCAATATTGTACTACCTGCTTTAATTTCACAACATCTACACCATAAAATTAAGCCATAAAGTTAAATTTTGGGTAAATAACTTAAATTTTGGGTATATGTGCTTATGCTTCAGAGATTCATCTTCGCTAAAAGATCGATCATTGCGGCTAAACTTAAACCAGATTCAATAATTTTTGGCTCGCTAGGATTATAAGGACTAGCAAGGCGATCGAGTGAAATAATATGGGAATCGGCTGCAATTACAGGGACATCAGGATCGAAGGCAGTAGCTCTCATTAAAGAACTAGAAAAGCCAGCATAAATCATGACGATATCAGGTTCACCAGAAGCAGTTTCAAGATGAACCATCAATAATTCCTGTTTACGTTTGAGGGTATATTGCTCCAGACGCAGACCAATTGATTCAGACATATTTTTGATAGCTTATAACTTATAGCCTATAGCTAAAGATTAATTTGATTATTGTTCTAGCGCAGAACGTCCTTGCTTACCAAGACGAATCAGTACGAAATAAGCTAAATAAATTATATATATTACTAAGCCAACTGATCCCATAAAGCCTAAAAAGCCCTCATTTCCTGACTCGTTGTGGAAGAAATTACGATAAGCTTGAGGTGCTTCTAACCACACTTGGCAAAAAGCAGTCTCTACAGTGCTGCTGGATAAACCGCAGGGGAGAAAAATAGCTTTGGCGATCGCCCCTAAAACACAATAACCTGTCATCGCCCAACGCCAAGAGGTAAATACCAGCTTTAAAATACTCTGGGGTATATCTCTAATTTCTTCATTTAAATCTACCCAAAACCAGAGAGAAATTGGGATTAAAATGCGCGCCGCCAAGCTAGTGATAAATCCAATCTTCCACTCAGGGATTAATAAATAGACCGTAATTAACAACAAGCTGGCAACCCGCCAATAGATGATTAATAATTTTTGCATGGCTTCTTGTTTTTGGAATAAAGCCCAAATCAAAAGCACTAAAGGGATAATTACCGCCACCAGTACTCCTAAACGATAGTCCATCCATACCAAAGGTCTAAACCAAATATCCATTATTTATTGTGTTAGCGAAATTGATGTCTACTATTTCCGTGTTTGAGATTGAACAGCCTTAGATTGCTTTTTAAGAGTGCATTAACAATTGTTCTAAGTCAACGCCTGAAGCGTTAAAGAATTTTTGTGTATTGCAGTTAGTTATATTTTTCTAGCCAAAAATAAAGATCAACGCAAGCATCGTCAGAAAATAACGATGTAACGTTGACCGCATTCCACAGTGAGGACATATATATATTCTCACTTGTGTATTAATGATAATTATCTAACCGCAGAATGCCGTGGGGCGTTTAAACTTAAACTACCGGTAAATAAACTTATAAGACAGCACATACGCCATTTAAAACGTTGTCGATCGAACGTTGTTGACGGATGTGGATAGCGTCGTCGAATTTCGATTTTAAGTCCATTTACACATAGATAATGCTAGTCTTCGTAGACTCGACATTCTAAAGCATCAGGGTTATCTTCGCAATATTGCTCAAAAGAATTTTTCTTAGGAGCTTTTTGTTTTCGATGGGATGCTTCAGCAGATAATTCTTCTACTGTATCCCAAGCAGCAGCGCATTCTCCCGAAGTGTCGCCTTCGGTACTACAAACTTGTCTTGCAGCCTCTCTTTCTCTTTGTATTTGTTCTTGTATATCGCTCATATTAGTCCTCTTATTTTCAATATCAGGATTATGTTATACCATGCCAGGTTATTTAGCTGCGGTAGCTACTTACACGCCCTATTAGTCTCAGAAATTCAACAATTACCAAAATGTATGGTAATTGTTGAATAATTATTTCTCTAATTTTAGGCTTTGTCTAGGCATTTATACTTTATAATCTAGCATTTCTGCTAATGTAACCAGTTAACATTTAGCTTAGAAGTTAAATATCCACTAAAGCCAAAAAAGTTATCTGCTCAAAGAGCTATTAATATTCATATTAGCGTTTAAGGTGTTTGCGCTCCAACATTTCAATAACAGAAGCTAGCAGGCAATATTATTCAAATTCAGAGCCTTTGTAGCCCAGAAAAATACTTAAAAATTTAATTATCGAACATTTAAAGAGCCAATGCGCTTTAATCGCGATTCCAAATTGTTACTCTTCCAGGTTTATCAATTAAGCTAATACCTCGGGCTTGTAATTCGTCCCGAATGCGATCGCTTTGGGTATAATTTTTATTTTTTCTAGCTTCGTTGCGCTGCTGCACCAAGGCTTCAATTTCCGAGTCCTTTAATTCTTCTGCATCACTACTAGCTTTTTCTGTCTTAGCTTCAAAGCCTAGAATTGCGGCTAATGTAGTCAAAGTTTGCCACTGTTGCGCTAATTGTTGAGCATCAGTTTTGATCGTCCCTTGATGAACCAAAATATTACCTTCCTTGCTCAGGTTTTTAGCAATCTCAAACAGAACAGCCAAACCACCGGCAAAGTTAAAGTCATCGTCTACGGCTAATTTAAACCTGCTTACTAATACTTCATCCTGCAAATCAGCATGAGTAAAACCTAACTGTTTGCCATACTGATGACCAAATAATAAACCTTCTTTTAAAGTTTCCCAACTACTGGTAGCGGTAGTTAGTGCTTCTTCGGTAAAATCTACAGGCTTGCGATATTGAGCTTGGAGAATAAACAACCGCACCGCCATCGGATCGTATTTATCGAGCAACTCGCGGATGGTAATAAAGTTGCCTAAAGACTTAGACATCTTTTTCCCTTCTACAATAATCATACCGTTATGCAGCCAGTAATTAGCTAAGGGTTTACCTGTTACCGCCTCAGATTGAGCAATCTCATTTTCATGATGCGGAAAAGTTAAATCTCCACCACCAACATGAAGATCGATTGTTTCCCCTAACATTTCTCGCACCATTGCCGAACATTCTATATGCCAGCCAGGACGACCATTACCCCAAGGAGACTCCCAGGCTGGTTCACCTGCTTTGGCTGCTTTCCAAAGGGCAAAATCAAAGGGATACTGTTTTTTACTACCCTCGGAATCTTCTACACCGACTCTACCGCTAGCACCCGCCTGCATATCATCAAGTTTCCTGCCCGACAATTTGCCGTATTCAGGAAACTTTTGCACCGCATAGTAAACATCCCCCTGCGTAGGGTAAGCAAAACCTTTTTGTTCTAATTCATAAACCAGACGCTTAATTCCATCTAGAGTATGTGTAGCGCGGGGATAGGCATCTGCTTGACCTACTCCCAACCTAGCCATATCTTCAAAATAAGCAGCGATATACTTCTCGGCAACCGCCTCCATTGATGTTCCTTCTTGCCTAGCGCGGTTGAGAATTTTATCGTCAATATCGGTAAAGTTCTGAACATAATTTACTGCGTAGCCACTCCACTGTAAATAACGACGCACCACATCCCAAACTAAACAAGTCCTCGCATGACCAAGGTGGCAATAGTCATAGACAGTGATGCCACAGCAATACATTCGCACCTTATTCTCTTCAATGGTCTGAAACGCTGATTTACTACGGGTGAGGGTATTGTATACGGTTAAGGTCATGACTTATGGTTTATTGGAGAATATTATTGCAGAGTCGCAAAGATCGAAGTCAAAAGTCAAGAGTTAAAACGGTTTTTCAAAGTTATCATAAAATAGCGATTTGTATGCCGATCGTAAGATTAGTAGGTTGGAGAAATTGCGATTGGGCGCAGCCCACGGACGCGGCTCCAGGCGCTAATGCTAAAGCATACCGCTCCGCATATCCTTTAGGGCTTTGCGATCGCAACTTTAAATTATTTCTTACTAAAATCAACGCCTGATAAATTAGCAGTGGTTTTGAATTTAGAACCCGATCGAGAATTCAAGATCGATATTTGATAAGATCTAAAATTATCTTTACATAGCCTCCCGCCCATGAAATCCGACTACTTGGAGAGGATTCTCAACGCTCGTGTTTATGATGTTGCTCAAGAATCGCCTTTGGAATATGCGTCTATTTTATCAGCCAGACTAAATAACCAGCTGCTATTAAAACGAGAAGATATGCAGTCGGTATTCTCCTTTAAACTACGGGGTGCGTATAACAAAATGGCGCAACTGCCGCCTGATGTTCTGCAACAGGGAGTGATTGCAGCCTCTGCGGGAAACCATGCTCAAGGTGTGGCTCTAGCTGCTCAATATTTAAAAACAACGGCATTTATTGTCATGCCCGTAACTACTCCCCAGGTAAAGATAGATGCGGTAAACGCTCGTAACGCAACTGTAGTTTTGCGGGGTGATACTTATGATGATGCTTGCGCCTATGCTCGACAACTATGTCAACAAAAAAATTTGACTTTTATCCATCCCTTTGACGATCCTGATGTGATTGCGGGGCAGGGAACAATCGGCATGGAAATTTTACGGCAATACCAGCAGCCAATACACGCGATTTTTGTGGCAATTGGTGGTGGTGGGTTAATTGCGGGAATTTCGGCATATATCAAGCGTTTACGCCCAGAAATTAAGATTATTGGGGTAGAACCCGTGGATGCTGATGCAATGTATCGCTCGATGAAAGCAGGATATCGAGTTTGTTTACCCAGAGTGGGTTTGTTTGCCGATGGCGTGGCGGTACGAGAAGTGGGGGAGGAAACATTCCGTCTTTGTCAAGATTATGTAGATGAAATTATCTTAGTGGATACGGATGACACCTGTGCTGCAATTAAAGATGTATTTCAAGACACACGCTCTATTTTAGAACCCGCTGGCGCATTAGCGATCGCTGGAGCTAAAGCCTATGTAGAACGGGAAAATATTACAGGAGAAACTTTAGTAGCGATCGCCTGTGGTGCAAATATGAACTTCGATCGTTTGCGGTTTGTCTCGGAAAGGGCGGAATTTGGTGAACGTCGCGAGGCAATCTTTGCGGTGACTATTCCCGAAGAGAGGGGCAGTTTTCGTAAGTTCTGTGAGTGTATTGGTAAGCGTAATCTGACTGAGTTTAACTATCGTATTTCTGATGATCACAAAGCTTATATTTTTGTCGGCATCCAAATTCAAAATCGCGCTGATGCTGCTTCGATAGTAACTACTTTTGAGGAGCAAGGATTTGAAACTATCGATCTAACTGATGACGAACTGGCTAAGATGCACCTGCGTCATATGGTAGGAGGGCGATCGCCTCTATCAGAAAATGAGCTACTGTATCGTTTTGAATTTCCCGAACGTCCAGGGGCATTAATGAAGTTTCTCAGCTGTATGAGTCCCAACTGGAACATTAGTCTATTTCACTATCGCAATAATGGTGCAGACTATGGACGCATTGCCGTAGGAATGCAGGTTCCTCCTGATGAAATGACCCAATGGCAAAAGTTTCTTAACTCGATGGGTTATCGTTATTGGGATGAAAGCTCTAATCCCTCTTATAAATTATTCCTGAGTTGAACATAACCCAGCAATAAAACCATAAATTGCTGACGGTAATCTCTAAGCGTTGCTAAATCAAAAGTTCTTGACTGTTACAGCGAATTTCAGTTGAGTGAACTTATTATTTGCTCCGCTTACCCGCGATAGACTTATTACTCAGACAAATCAATCTGGTCTACCCAATCAAAAACTGCTGTAACTGTTGACCTTACTGCTCTTTTTGTTCAAACGTAACGGGTTTATAACTATCAGTTGGTTTAATCGGGGAGATTTTAGCTGAATCCTGATTAATACAGCCGTCTTGCTTATCGGCAACGTATTGACATACCCGCGCCCAAAGTTTAGTGCGATCGCCTGGTTTGCCCGCGCTAAATATTACTTGGCGATCGTTTTTAATCTTAACCTGACAAACTGGGCAAATCTCGATATTTTCTGAAGACATAAGCCTTACCAACTAGTGCTTGCTTTAATTATCATACGTATTTTTGTTACCCATGTTACCTTATTCAGCATCGATCTTAATTAAAAACCAAGTCGATCTGTTTTATTAACTTGCTTATCTATGAGCAGAGATACAATGCAAATAAGAGCAGGCTTAGTCGCATTGGATTAATGACATATACCACCGACGAACTAATCAAAATATTAGACTTTGAGCTAAAAGAAAATTGGAAAGGAAAGCGTGTTGTCCTATCTTCAGCGCAAAGAATTAACGATCCTGTGATGGCAAAAGCCCTGAATATGGATCAGGTCAACAAAGTCTTTGCCTATCGCGATTTTCGCCATCAAATCCATGAATACCAACAGCAACATGAAGTATCGGGCATTATTTGGCGCACCTGTACTTTTAACGAGCAAAGTATTACCTATCCTGAAATTCATAATCAATTGATTCCTGTCCAGGGTGATAAAGAAATTCTCATTTCTGCCCGTTCCAAGATTTTAAATTTTTGGAATCGAGTCACTTCTAAAATGAATTTTTGGCTAGTCAATAATCGAACTAACCGTCACGGTAATCATCATCAACCAATTTCACCAGAATATCTTCAGAAATTAGTCATCCAAACCGAGTGGGCAGAAATTGATGCAGCCCTTACTGAGATATACCTTGGCTTGTGTTGGGGCGATCCACGAGATCATCAATACCAGTGGGCAAAACCAAATTCAGGTTGCGATCGCATTATCGCTACTAGATCCGAACCGAGCGCAATCAAGATATAGTGGTTTAGATGAAGATTACTCCACCACAGGGCTTATCAAGGACAGCCCCTTGTAAAACTGGTGTAAGTTTATTTCAGAAAATATGTCTTAATTATTCAAATTTTGAAGCAAAAAGTTTATGTCTCAACAACACGCGGTAGGCGTAATCCAAACTTTAGGTTTTCCTGCTGTTTTAGCTGCTTCTGATGCGATGTTAAAAGCTGGTCGCGTCACTCTAGTTTATTTTGACAAGGGAGAAAGCGGTACTTTTGTCATTGCGATTCGCGGTCCAATTTCTGAAGTAAGAGCGTCGATGGAAGCGGGATTAAAGGCAGCGGAAAATACTTTTGGTGGAGAGGTAACAACACACTATACTGTTCCTAATCCTCCTGAAAATGTGGTTACGGTCTTGCCCATTGCTTATACCGAAGAAGTAGAGCAATTTCGCTTCTAGCTTATCGTTTATCAAGAGTTGAATTTATTCAACAATTACCGCGCGTCAGTTAAAATTAGTACTCGTAAATGTAATTTAGCCGTACTAAATTCTATTTGTAAATAATAATTTTTAGGAGCAAATTTATGCCATCTCAATCTGCCGTGGGGTCGCTCGAAACAAAAGGATTCCCTGGCATCTTAGCAGCAGCCGATGCTATGGTAAAATCTGGGCGAGTAACCTTAGTCGGTTATATTCGCGTTGGTAGTGCGCGCTTTAACGTTAATATTCGTGGTGATGTTTCAGAAGTCAAGACAGCTATGGCTGCGGGAATTGAGGCTGTAAAAAAAGCCGAAGGAGCGACTTTAGAGTCTTGGGTAATTATTCCTCGTCCCCACGAAAATGTCTGCGCTGTGTTGCCGATTGACTACACTGATGAAGTGCTGCCTTATCTCGATCGCGTGGAGGGCAGAACCTTGCCTGTTGCACCAAATTAAATTTGCTTTAGGTTCAAATCGATTGACTATTTTTTAAATGCTGTTTAGATCGAGCTAGTTATAAGAGTAATGGATGGGTCTAATTACAGCTTTGTCCATCCATTTTACAGAAAAGGAAAGCCCACGAGCGAAGCGTCATTTATGCGTGGGATGAATCATCCGCGAGTTTTTTGTTGAGCAATATATCTTTCAACCGTAGCAGCTGAAACGTTTCTAGCCGTCGAACAGAAATAGCTTCTAGTCCACATCGAAGGCATTTTTAGTAGCTCGGTAAATTCTTGTCTCAAATATCTAGAAGTATAGTCTTTAACTTTGTGCATCACTTGATTCGGAGAAATAGTTGGTGGACAATTTAAAAAAGCATGAACGTGGTCGGGCATCACTTCTAATGCCACTACGATTAGGTCGGCATCTTTACAAGCTTCGTGTATTAAAGCTTTTAGTCGCTGTTCGATTAATCCTCTAAGTACTTTTCTGCGTCGTCTAGGACACCAAACAAAATGATAATTAATTAGAGTGACTGATGTATTCTTATGCCGATATTCTTGTCCCATATCTAGGTTATAAATGTGTCTATAGTATTGTACAATAAACACATGAAGACTTATAGATTCAAGCTATATCAACATAAACGGAATAGGCATTTGCATCGCACGATAAATGTAGCGGGAAATATTTATAACCACTGCATAGCTTTGCACAAACGCTATTATCGCGCTTTTGGTAAGTATTTGAACAAAAATAAGTTAATGAAACACATAGCCAAACTCAGAAACAAAAATGAGTATTGGAAGCTTATAGGTTCGCAAGGCGTTCAAGACATAGTGCAGCGCATAGACCGAGCCTATCAATTGTTTTTTAAACATCATTCCAAAGGGGTAAGACCACCAAACTTTAGAAAAAGAATTAAGTACAAATCAATAACTTTAAAACAAGCTGGCTACAAATTTTTAGATGTTAATCAGTTAAGAATAGGCAAAAGAGTATTTAAATATTGTTCGAGTAGAGACATAGAAGGAAAAATCAAAACCATCACTATTAAACGCAATCCTTTAGGGGAATTGTTCGTTTTTGTAGTAACAGATTATATAGACAGTCAAGTTGGAATAACGACAGGTAACAACGCGGGTTTTGACTTTGGATGTAAGGTTTTTCTGACTTGCTCTAACAACACTGAAATACATTCACCACTATTCTTAAAACAGTCTTTAAAAGAATTAAAATTGGCTGGCAAAAATCATTCTCGGAAAAAGAAACGTTCTAATAACCGAGAAAAAGCTCGGAAACATTTAGTTAGAGTTCACGAAAAAGTAGTCAATCGTCGTCGTGACTGGTTTTGGAAACTAGCACTTGAGTTGACTAATAAATTCGACTACTTGTTTTTCGAGACACTTAATCTGAAAGGAATGCAGCGTTTGTGGGGTCGCCAGATTAGTGACTTAGCGTTCGCTGAATTTCTCAAGATACTAGATTTTGTAGCAACCAAGAAAGGGAAAATAGTTAGCTACATAGACCGCTGGTATCCGAGTACTAAAACTTGTCACAAATGCGATTATGTTTTAGATAAAATTGAGCTAAAAGAACGTTATTGGGTATGCCCTGGATGCTCTACCAAGCATGGGCGTGACTCAAATGCTAGCCAAGTGATTCAAAAGGTTGGGGCTTCAACCTTGGGGCTAGGCGATGTCAGACATCTTCAAGATGCAATTGCTGTTTAACCCCCGAATCCCACTGCATTTATGCGTGGGAGTGGGTCAAATTAACTATTGACAACTATTGACTTAAATAATTATGGTTCAATTATCCAGCGTAGATAGCTTTGTTTTTAAAGCTCTAACATAAAGAAAAATTGGGAACTGATAATACTCAATAATGAGCCAAATAATACAAGACAGGTGAGCGCAGAAGGTCAAAATTGTCCAAGTTAGAGGAAGCCAAGATAGCAAGCTTCCATTCATGGGCGGAAACAAATATAAACCTGTTCCAATGATTGATGTGGGAACTAGCACAAAAGCCAAAGCAAATAATATATAAGCCCATCCCACCTCAGCACCTTCTCGATGGATTCCCTTCCAGATTTTGCCATTCCAGTACCATGTCAGAGGAAGTTGACTATCTACCATCTTAAGCAACTGTTTATCAAAGTTAGTCGTAAAAATATGCTGACAAAAATTACAAGAAAAAGTTTCCATTAACGGCATTTCTGTAACTTTGCCATGACGACATACGGGACAGGGATATTCTCCACGGTCATGAAAACGATGATGCTCTGTCCATTCTTGCTGCAAAAGATCGATTTGAGAGTTTGTTAGTGAACTATGAGAATTATGAGCGTTAGCCATATACTTCAGATATCGTGATACTTTTCAAGTGCTATTAGATATGAAAATTATTTAACTGGTAATTTGTCTTTAACTATTGTTTAACTCAATGGTAGATTGCTGCATTATATAGACAAAGCCAAGTCTAAAAAATGCTGCTTATCCACATCTGTCGCTCGGCATTCGATTGGATTTTAGAGTGTAATTATATCTAGCTTAGTATAGCTAAACACTAGGTCCAGCTATATTTGATATAAATGTCAATATTAATTTGCAGAATCAACTTTTATTGTAAATATTATGGGTATGTGAGTAACAACTATAGAAAACATCTATGGAATAGAAAAAAGAACGCTAGACACCTTGTTAACCAGGCAAGAGGCAAAAGTAAAAAATTGCTCGAGTTTAAGTCTTCTTGATTTTTTTATCTCTTAACTTTGTATTATCTGCACTTACTTGTGGAAAAATATCTTTGGCTATCAGGGTAGCTGCCTAATAACGAAATTAGAGATTAGTAGTTAATTTAGCTTTTCTGAGCATAAACTGCAAAAGTGTTTCTTCTGTGTAAATAATGTCAGCTTGACTTTCCATTTCCAATTGCAACGAACAGTGATTTTTTTCTCTACCAAAAATATTGCTATTGGGAGTCATCAAAACTTCATAATCGTTGACTGGTAGGCGATCGCATTTCTTTAATTCACTACATACAGCTTTTGTAGCAGTGCGATCGCACTTTCAATCCATCAGCCTGAAACACCATTCAACTATTCCCTCAGAATTGGGGGCTAGGGGGCAAAAGGCGATCGCACTTTCTATCCATTAGCCTAAAACACCATATATCTGACCAGTTCTAAATTGCTATCATTGAATTCAAGTTTCATTGCCACATATAAAAAACGATGGAAGTTATAAAACTTACTACTGAAATTGATGACACAGGAAAGCTAAATATTAGTTTGCCAACCAATTTAGTCGCTGGCAAGGTCGATTTGATAGTAATTGTTAATCCTGTCCCCCAGAAGGAAGAAAAACAGAATATCTATAATTTTGATTTATCAGAAAAACTTAGCTGGCAAGGTGATGCTGTAGAAACACAGAGAAAGTTAAGGAATGAGTGGTAATCGTTATCTCCTAGATACTAATGCTATTATCGCCTTGCTACAGAGAGATCTTAGCTTAGTTGAATTACTTCAAAGTGCAGAATGGATCGGGATTTCTGTAATCAGCCAGCTAGAATTTTTGGCCTTCTCTGGCTTAACGGAATCTGATATCAGGCTTTTCCACCAGTTTTTACAACAAATAGAAGTACTTAATTTATCTAGTCAAGATCGATCGCTAATCGAGCAAATCATTTCAATTCGCCAACAATATCACTTTAAACTACCAGATGCGATCGTCGCTGCCATGGCAAAAGCAAACTCAGCGAAGCTAGTTACTCGCGATGTTCAATTAGATAGAGTCGTCGGTCTAATAATTGTTAATTGGTAGATATTTAAAGCGAGCGCACTTTCTATCTATCAGCCTAAAACACCATTCAACCATTCCCCCAGAATTGGGGGCGAAAACCAATAGCCCCCTTGCATCCCCCAAGTATGGGGGACTTTTAGTTTAACTGCCTACCCGCAAAATCTAATCTCAAAGCGATCGCACTTGCAATCCATCACCCTGAAACACCATTCAACTATTTCCTCCAGAATTGGGGGCTAGGGGGCAAAACGCGATCGCTCTGTGTTTGAAAGCTTATGCAACCTTAGAATCAATAGGTATGAGCTCAATCTTTACCTGGCGATTGAGAGCTTGAGCTACACGGCTTAACATTGAGAGGGAATGCCCCTCGTAATCTGCATCCTCCAAACGAGAAATTACCGATTGAGTTGTTCCAATCATCTCAGCTAATTTCTGCTGACTTAATCCTGCTGAATTGCGGGCATCATAAATCAACTGAGCAACATGAGCATTCACCGTTGCCTGCTCACACATCTCCCGTAGTTTCTCATCATCGCCAATCATGGCATCAATAATTTTTAGTCCGTCAGTTGTCCTAGTCATCTATTGTCTCTCCTTGATAAGTATGTTGTTCAGGATTCTGCTCAAACTTTTCTTTTCTCTTGATTGCAAGCTCAATCTCATTTTTTGGTACAGCCGAACTCTTTTTAATAATTGAGTGATGAAGCACAGCAATATTTTTGCCATTAAAAAAATACAAAATTCGATACTGGATATTGCGATGTTTAGCTCGAAGCTCATAAATGCCATCCTGTAGATAATCTGCTGAAGGTCGGCGCAGTTCATAACCCATATTTTCAAGCTGACGAATGCGACCTACACAGTTGGCAAATCCTTAGGAATTTTTGCTTCTTAGTTCGCTCAACCATTTCACCACAGGAGCATTGCCTTTTTTCTCTTGGTAAAACAGTATGCAAGTTCTTGGCACGGTTTACCTAAAAGAGTAATTATATCAATATTGCTATAATTATTGCCATAGCTTTTAAGTTTCCCTAGTAGTGCGTCTAAGCTAAAATGCTGGGCTGATTCCCTCAAGCTTAGGGGGCTAGGGGGCTCAAACCAATTTTCAATACCCAACAAATTAATGACGCGCTACTAGTGCGATCGCCCTACCTCGATTCTTTCCATACATAAATGCGATCGCATCACTTCAAATCCTTTACATATAAAGGAGATCGCCCTACTAAAATTCTTCACATGGGAAATGCGATCGCAATTTATATTGCAATAAGCTAAATTAAAATATGTCTACACACCATAAAATTCCCATGTTAAAAACACTGTTAGCTACTGTCCATCAAGGAAAAATTGAAATACCAGAACAGCTTGAACTTTCAGAAGGTACTAGGGTTCTAATTACAGTACTACCAGATAAAGAAACTGAGTTTTGGAATCAATCTAGCAAAGCATCATTAGACAAAGTTTGGGATAATACGGAGGATGATGTTTATGCCGAATTACTCGAAGAATAATATTATCCTAGTTCGTTATCCCTTTTCTGATTTATCTAACTCCAAAGTAAGACCTGCTGTTGTCGTTAGTACAGCACACGCCTCTCAAGATATTATTGTTGTGCCTTTGACTAGTAAGACGACTAAGTTGTTATCAGGCGAGTTTATGCTTCTCGATTGGTTAAAAGAAGGATTAAATGTTCCTACTGCGGTAAAAAGAGGTCTATATACGGTCGAGAATAGATTAGCGATCAAAGTTATCGGTGAATTATCAAAAGTGGATGCTCAAAAATTAGAAGGTTCTTTGCAAAGCTGGCTAGGGTTATGATTTGAAGCTTAAAGATGCTTAGATAGACGCAAAGCGATCGCCCTACCTCGATTTTTTTCATACATAAATGCGATCGCACTTGCAATCCATCACCCTGAAACACCATTCAACCATTCCCCCAAAATTGGGGGCGAAAACCAATAGCCCCCTTGCATCCCCCAAGTATGGGGGACTTTTAGTTTAACTGCCTACCCGCAAAATCTAGTCTCAAAGCGATCGCACTTGCAATCCATCAGCCTGAAACACCATTCAACTATTCCCCCAGAATTGGGGGCTAGGGGGCAAAACGCGATCGCCTTTTCCATTCATCAGCCTAAAACACCATTCAACTATTCCCCCCAGAATTGGGGGGCTAGCCCTAAAGGATTCCCTAAAGGGTACACCTTCGGATAAGCTTCGCGTCGGGGGCTAGGGGCTAGGGGCTAGGGGGGCAAAACAGCAGCTTGTCTTATTTCTGCAATCACCTGGGGTAAATTATTTAATACCTGTTCGTTACTAAATCTCAACACTCTGTAACCATATTCGGCTAACTTATTAGTTCTGGCGCGATCGTAATCAATTTGTTGATCGTGAATTTCTCCATCGACTTCCACAACTAACTTACAAGCAGCACAATAAAAATCCAAAATAAAATTACCTACAGGATGCTGACAGCGAAACCGTAATCCTTCTAATTGTTTATTCCTTAATGCAGACCATAAATAAGCTTCTGCTGGAGTTAAGTTCTTTCTTAGTCTCCGTGCAGCTTCTTCTATCTCTGCTGTTGTACCGCGAATTCTGGGTTTGTGGTTCATTGTTGATTTGCCCCCTAAATCCCCCAATTCTGGGGGACTTTTAGTTTAACTTCTAACCCGCAAAATCTAGTTTCAGAGCGATCGCACTTTATGCTCGACTAACTTGGATTTAGCCCCCTTGCATCCCCCAATACTGGGGGACTTTTAGTTTAGCTGCTTACCCTTAAAGTTAAGGTAGCGAGAAAGTAAAACTATAAATCCTCATCCTGACAACTCGCAATTTAACCGTTCCCCCCAAACTTGGGGGGCTAGCCCTAAAGGATTAGCTTCGCGTCGGGGGCTATCAACCCAGCTTATCCCGCCCCCTAAATCCCCCAACAATGGGAGACTTTTAGTTTAACTTCTAACCCGCAAAATCTAGTCTCACGATCGCACTTTCAATCCATCAGCCTAAAACACCATTCAACTATTCTCCCCAAACTTGAGGGCGAAAACCAATAGCCCCCTAAATCCCCCAACAATGGGGGACTTTTAGTGAGCAAAGTAATTAAAACTATTAATTTAATCCTCTTCAAATGTCTATTGAAAATGTGATTTGGATCGCTGCATAAATCTAGTTAACTATTAGCAAAAAATTCTAAAAAAACTTTTTTAATAATGATATGTTTTATCGATATGTTGGGTAATTTCTAAATAGGAAAACAAAAACATAAAACAAACACACAAACAAATTTTTATTAATCGAAGGATATAGACATGAATAACGTATTTACTGCTAAATTATTAAACAACTTACGTATCAAAAAAGGCAACAAAGGTTTTACTTTAATTGAATTATTGGTAGTTGTAATTATCATCGGTGTATTGGCTGCCGTTGCCTTGCCTAACTTACTTGGTCAAGTTGGTAAAGCCCGTGAGTCTGAAGCGAAAACTGCTATGGGCGCAATGAACCGCGCTCAACAAGCTTATCATTTAGAAGCAAGTAAGTTTTATGGAGAAGTAGCTACCGCCACTAATGATTTTTTAGGTACTGAAGCTGCATTAGGAGTAGTCCCTGGTGTTGAATTTTATGACTACGGAAACAAAACTGCTGATGGTGGTAATGCTACTAATTCAACCTTCGTTGCTGTTGCCAAAAATCCCGATAATGATGGAACTCGTGATTTTGCCGCAGGCGTAAACTACTCTGGTGGTGCATTCAAGACTGCTATGTGCGTAGCTACTGGAAAAGATACTGGTACTACAAGAACTTCAGCAGGTACTGAAAGTTTAGTCACTGCAACTCCTGCAACTCCTGCTTGTACTGGTGGTAATTTAATAAAATAGACGTTCAGTATATTTTATGAGCTTAATTTTACTGCTATATGTCAGAGGTTTGCAATCATTTTTGTTATTCTTCTGACATATTTTTTTTGAAATAAAAACTATGGTTAACAATAAAAAAAATAATAATTACATTTTTTTTAAAAGAATAATATCTAGTAATAATAATCAGGGATTTACTTTAATCGAATTATTAGTAGTAGTCATTATTGTTGGAATATTAGCTGCTGTTGCTTTACCTAATTTATTAGGTCAAATAGGTAAAGCCAGAGAAACAGAAGCAAAAATTACTTTAGGTGTACTTGCTCGTTCCCAGCAAGGATACCATTTTGAAAACAAAACCTTTTATAACGGTAACGATATAAATGTTGTCGGCATAGGTATTTCAGGAGAATATTACGCATTTACAACAGATAATACTGCCAATCAAAGTAAAGCAATTCATACAGCATACGCTACTAATCCAAGCAATGATCGCGCTAGAGATTTTTCTGTTGGAGTATATTATAACGCTCCTCAGTATAGTCAAACTTTGTGTATTGCCACAGGAGTTGATAGTGACGGAACAACTTCTAGTGTAACTGCTCAAGCCGATCGAACTTGTAATAGGGGCAATAAGATTCAGTAGTTTTATTGTTTATTTTTATAGTAATTAATTATGAATTCTAAAGTAAAGAAATTAATTTTAAATATATTACTATCTATTTCTTTTATTAGCGGAATTATATATTTACAAAAACCGCAATTAGAAGCTAAAAATAAGTTAACTCAAGAAGATCATAATCGACAAGAATCAAAAGATCAAACAACAGCGAGTTTATTAGCAAAGATGCCTGGTTTTAGCTATAAGAATTTAATTGCCGACTGGGCATTTTTAAAGTTTTTGGTTTATTTTGGCGATGGTGATGTTAGACAACATACTGGCTATGCAGCTACAACTGATTATTTCAAAACCGTAGTTAAAAACGATCCTCGCTTTGTCGAAGCATACTTTATGATGTCTCCTGCTACCTCTGCATTTGCTGGAGATCCTCAAGTTAGTACAACTTTGATCGAACAAGGTTTAGCATCTATTACGCCACAATCTCATCCTGATTCTTATATTTTATGGATATATAAAGCGATTGATGAATTATTATTTTTAGGTGATTCAAAGGCTGCTAAACGTTCTTACGACAAAGGTATTGAATGGGCGAGTTACTATGATGATGACAGAAGCAAAGCCGTTGCTGCGCGTATGAAATCAATGTCTAATTTTTTGGCAGATAATCCTGATAGTGTTGAAGCACAAATTGGTTCATGGTTTCAATTGTTAACTAACGCCAAGGATGATATTACTCGTCAAAGAGCAGTTGATAATATCGAAAGACTGGGTGGCGAAATTCAATTGACCCCCCAAGGTGTAACCGTTACAGTTCCTGAAAAACACCGTCGTACATGATCGACCGATTCTAATATCCAACATTTGCACACGATCGTAATCATTTGCGATCGACCCGACATAAACACCGATAAACCCTGTAGAGGCGTTCACCATCAATTAACGCCATAACAGGATTAAAACCCATGAAATACAACCCCGATCGACACCACAGGCGATCGCTCCGATTACCTGGATATGATTACAGCCAACCAGGGGCCTATTTCGTGACCATTTGCGCATATCAACGGCAATGTTTATTCGGCGAAATTATTGATGGACAGATGATTTTGAATCAATATGGTGCGATTATTGCCGAAACATATCAATGGTTGTGTCAACAACATTCATATTTGCATACCGATGAATGGATTGTGATGCCCAATCATTTTCACGCCATTATGGTAATTACCGATAAACCCTGTAGGGGCGTTTCGCGACGCGAAGCTAATCCTTTAGGGGAAACGCCCCTACGATCAACCCACGGCATACCAACCATACGATCAATGCGCCAAACGTCCCCATGATCGACGAACGCCACAGCGCCAATGCGATCAATCAACAACGTAAACCATTGGGGCGTTTAATTGGTGCATTCAAAACCGTTTCCACCAAAAAAATCAACATATTGCGCGACGCGCCAGGAACAACGATATGGCAAAGTCAATGCCCCCTAAATCCCCCAAGCTTGGGGGACTTTAAATTATCTTCTCCCCCAGAATTAGGGGCTGGGGGGCAAAAGAGTAATATCTTCTCCCCCAGAATTGGGGGGCGGGGGGCGAAGAATGCGATGGATAAAATTCGTCAGTATATTGTTAATAATCCCCTGTTGTGGGATTTAGATCGATTACATCCAGATCGCCCCTCAAAATGGTAAAGGCGATCGCCCGACAGATATTCTCAAGTTTTATAAGTACAATTGAATTAAGCTATTTTATGAGAGCAACAATTATGGAAGGCGTTCAGTTTTTAGTCAATGAAGAAGGTGAAAAAACTGCTGTATTAATTGATTTGAACGAGTGGGGAGATTTATGGGAAGATTTTTATGACATCATGATTTCTCGTTCTCGTCAAGATGAAGCAGAAGTTAGTTGGGATGAGCTTAAAGCAGAGCTTGAGCTAAATGAATAAAATATTATGCCTCAATACAGCATCAGCTTTAAATATTCAGCAGCCAAAGAACTTAAAAAACTACCATTGGAATTGCAGCATCGCATAGCTAATAAGATCGAACAACTCATTGAAGATCCTCGCCTTTCAGGAGTAATTAAGCTTAAAGGAAATGATGATTTGTATCGTTGTCGAGTTGGTGAATACAGACTGGTTTACCTTTTAATAAATGGGTCTAAAGCCTCGCCCTAAAGGCGCGATTGTGCGTACTACATTCATGGTAAAATAAGTGAATCCTAAAGGATACCGCTTCGCACATGAAAACGTACAGATTCAAGTTGTATAAAACCAAGCAAAATAGACGTATCCATTGGCAGATAAACGCTAGCGGAAGCATCTACAATCATTGTATTGCTTTGCATAAGCGATACTACAAAATGTTTGGTAAACACTTGAGTCAGTACCGACTCATGAAGCATATTGCCAAATTAAGAAAGCGTATTAAATACTGGCAACAGGTAGGTTCTCAGGCTGTACAGGATATCTGCCAGCGAATCGAGAAAGCCTATCAGTTATTTTTTAAACAGCATAAACGAGGAACCAGACCCCCTAATTTTAAAAAGACTAGAAAGTACAAGTCTTTCACTCTTAAGCAAGCTGGATATAAGTTTTTGTCGGGTAATAAAATACGCATTGGCACTATTGTTTATAAGTTTTCAAAAAGTCGAGAAATAGAAGGAAAAGTTAAGACGTTAACTGTTAAAAGGAACAATCTAGGGGACTTGTTTATCCTAGTTGTAACTGATTATGTGCAAGAATCTTTCGGAGTCGTGACTGGTAAGATGGCAGGCTTTGATTATGGATTGCGAACATTTCTAACGGTAAACGATGGAAAAACTATTCAATCTCCTTTATTTTTCAATCAATCTCGTAACAGGTTAAAAGCCGCTAACCGTAAACTATCAAGCAAGAAAAAAGGTTCAAATAATTGGTACAAAGCTAAAGACAACCTCAGTCGAGTCTATGAAGATATTTCTAACAAGAGAAAGGACTGGTTTTGGAAGTTGGCGCACAAGTTAACTAACCAATATGATGTACTGATTTTTGAAGACTTAAACTTAAATGGTATGAAACGGCTATGGGGAAGAAAAGTTAGCGACCTGAGTTTTGCTACTTTCTTAAAAATACTTAAAACTGTTGCTACGAACAAAGGCAAGCTGATTCACTTTGTAGATCGGTTCTACCCAAGCTCTAAAACCTGTTCGCATTGTGGACATATCAACAAAGATTTAAGTTTGAAGGATAAAACTTGGGATTGCCTTGGTTGCAATACCAAAGGCATTCAAAGAGATTTGAACGCAGCAGTTAATCTGCAAAGAGAAGGGGCATCTTCTCTTGGGTTAGGCGATGTTAGACTTCTCACCGAAGCTATTGCTGTTTGAACCCAGAATCACCGTCCTTATAGGGCGGTGAGTATGTCAACAGATCGATGACTCGACGCAAAAAATTGTTGTTACCAGAGTAAGACACAGAAAAGATGTTTATCGTTAATAATCCCCTGTCGTGGAATTTAGATCGATTACATCCAGATCGCCCCTCAAAATGGTAAAGGCGATCGCCTTAAAAACGTGATGGGATCGTATTGCGATCGCATATTAACAATTGATTAACTAAGCTTGCCTCTGGCTTAAATTAAGGAAATCAGCAGCAGTAATGATATTGATATCTTGATAGCTCTGTAGACATAGTAAATCATTGTCTCCAGTAACTACATATCTAGCCATACCAGAGACAGCCAATTCCAAAAATTTGTTATCATCGGCATCAATACAAATAGTAGTTTGATGCGACACCGAAATAAATTTACTGTTCTTTTCAACAACAGTTAAAAATATTTTGCGGTCTACATTAGAAATGTATTTATCAAATTTTTTCTTCTGAATTCGAGTAGTTAATTCTTGATAAGTGGCTTCACTCTGGATGATTACAAAATTGCCGTTGGCGATAAGGTTAATTGTTTTTCTAGGTATACGATTAGGGCTTAGTGCAGCACTAATTAAAACATTAGTATCAACAACAACTGGTTCAGGATTCATCCGCTAATAATTCGTTGAGTTTTTCTGCGGTTAATCCTTTCTTTTGAGCATTTTTACCAAGGCGGTCTAGAACATCAGTTAAAGTAGTATCTGTCTGTTCTATAGTTATATTAACTACCTGCTCAGACGATAATCCCAGCTTAGATATTAAATTAGAAATTTCTCCTATCTTTACATCTTTAAAGGTTTCTTTCATTGCAGTTTTTTTGTCCAAAGTAAGTGTATGAGCATTTTTTCAAATTATAATGTAATGCTCTTGCTGTTTATTTCAATAAGATGCAGTAATATTGCGATCGCATATCAAGACGAAATATAACGGCGGTAAGAAAAGCAACATAGGTGCTTATGAAGTTTTGCTGACAATATGTACGTTTTATTGATAACTTTTACAGGATAACCGTACCTGGTTCTTTTGCAGCATGGTTTAACTTAAATTAGAAGTGAACAGTTAAAAATTGCTGTTGTTAAAAAATGCAGACTATATCAAAATTAAAATTGGGTTGAAGCAACCAAAATAGAACCTGGTTGTCAGCAGCACATTATTAGAACTTTGTTTGCCCGTAGCTTTCTAAATCTAAAATTATAAAAGAAGCAATATTGAATAAATGGATATTACCAGCGATCTACACGTTATTGAAACCAGACCATTGTTAAGCCCCGCATTTATTAAAAGCGAATTACCGATAGCTGAAGAAGTTGCTCAATTGGTAGCGCAAACTCGCGATCGCATTCGTAATATTCTAGAAGGAAAGGATAAAAGAGTACTTGTCGTAGTTGGACCTTGTTCCATACATGACGTTGCAGCAGCGAAAGAATATGGAGAGAGACTGGCAAAATTGCGATCGCAGTTTCAGGACCAACTCGAAATCGTTATGCGGGTTTACTTTGAAAAGCCTCGCACTACCGTTGGTTGGAAAGGATTAATTAACGATCCTCATTTAGATAATAGCTACGATATTAATACAGGTTTGAGAACAGCGAGGAAGTTATTACTTGACTTAGCTGAGATTGGCTTACCCGCTGCCACAGAATTGCTCGATCCAATTACGCCACAGTACATTGCCGATCTTATCTGCTGGACGGCTATTGGTGCCAGAACGACAGAAAGTCAAATTCACCGTCAAATGGCTTCTGGTTTATCGATGCCAGTGGGCTACAAAAACGGCACAGATGGTAGTTTCAAGGCGGCGATTAATGCGATGTTAACCGCTAAAATTCCGCATCATTTTTTGGGCATCAACCAAGATGGACTAGCTAGTATCGTTAGGACAACTGGCAACCCTGATGGACACTTAGTATTGCGAGGTGGTGCAGTTAAACCAAACTATGAAGCTAATGATACTGAAGCAGCTAGCAATGCTTTGAAACAAAAAGCGATGAATTCTCGCCTAATGATTGATTGCAGTCACGGCAACAGCAGTAAAGACTTTACCAAACAAACCACTGTGTTAAATAACATTAATCAGCAGATTGAAACAGGTTCACAGCATATTGTGGGAGTAATGATTGAAAGCCATTTAGTCGCAGGAAGTCAATCTATACCTCAAGATGGCAAACCTACGGTATATGGTCAGAGTATTACTGATGCCTGTGTTAATTGGGAAACAACGCAAATCATGCTGCATTCGCTGGCAGATTCCGTTGCCCAAGGAAGACCAGAAATTAAGCGCAATTTGGTTTCAATGGTAGGAAAATAAATTAAGAGCAAGAGGTATTATCTGCTGGTGTGTTAAATGAATTAACAAAATTAGAACAACAACTCATTGAAGTTGCGACTCAAGCTATGGATAGTGCTTATGCACCTTATTCTCAGTTTCGGGTGGGTGCAGCCGTGCTAACTGCTACGGGTAAAATTTTCTCAGGCTGTAATATCGAAAATGCCTCCTACGGTTTGACTATGTGTGCCGAAAGAAATGCGATCGCCAATGCCATAATCGGCGACGAAAGCGATACAATGAAGTTAAAAGCGATCGCTGTAGCAAACAGCCAAAGTGTTTCCTGTTCTCCTTGTGGTGCTTGTCGGCAAGTAATTTGGGAATTTGGACAGGATGCTCGAGTTATTTTTCTGGCAAGTCAGGGATGGCGCAGCTTAACTATCAAAGAGTTGTTGCCTGAAGGATTTTCTCTCTAAATAAATACAGCTTATAAAATTCCCCTTTGAGCTATATCCTAGAAAACTAAACTAAACAATTAAGTCTCTCCATGAAGTCATATCTTGCCGCCGCTGTTCAAATGACCAGCAAACCAGACCTCGCGAAAAACTTGATCCAAGCAGAGGAATTAATCGAACTAGCAGTACGCCAAGGGGCAGAATTAGTTAGCCTACCAGAGAATTTTGCTTTCTTGGGCAAAGAAGTCGATAAAGTGGCACAAGCAAAAGAAATTGCGCTAAAAAGCGAGCAGTTTCTCAAAAAAATGGCGCAGAGATTTCAAATCACGATTTTGGGTGGTGGCTTCCCCGTGCCAGTCGCCGACAATGCTGATAAAGCTTACAATACCGCAGTCTTAATTACTCCAGATGGTCAGCAGGTAGCTCACTATCAGAAGGTTCACCTGTTTGACGTAGATGTACCCGACGGCAACACTTATCAAGAATCCAGCACCGTTATGGCTGGTCAAGAAATTCCCCCTATCTATGAATCAGAAGATATAGGTAAGCTAGGGCTATCGATCTGTTATGACGTTCGCTTTCCCGAATTTTATCGCTATCTATCTCGTCAGGGTGCAGATGTGTTGTTTATTCCTGCTGCCTTTACTGCCTACACGGGAAAAGACCACTGGCAAATATTATTACAGGCAAGAGCGATCGAAAATACTTGTTATGTAATTGCTCCTGCCCAAACAGGAAATCATTATGAGCGTCGCTACACTCATGGTCATGCCATGATTATCGATCCTTGGGGAGTAATTTTAGCCAATGCAGGAGATGCACCAGGAGTTGCCGTAGCTGAGATAAATCCGCACCGTTTGCAGCAGGTGCGCCAACAAATGCCTTCTTTGCAGCACCGAGTATTTGTCTAATTTGGTAATTATTTATCCTGACCTTGCTGATTGAAAATATGACGTACACAATAATACTGTTTTTAGTAATCAGTAATCAGTAATTAAGTTCTTTTACCTACCAATCGATCTAAGATTTAAATATATAATCTTTTAAAGTACTTGCTATATGGTTAAGTCTCTGCTACCTCCTGCCGATCGAGAACAAGCAAATATACCCAATTCTCAATCCGAACTAAAAACAGTTGCCCTTGATGTGGGGGGGATGAAGTGTGCTGGTTGTGTCAAAGCTGTTGAGAGGCAGCTAGAGCAAATGGGGGTAGTATCAGCTTGTGTTAACTTGATTACGGAAGTGGCAGTAGTAGAGTATCAAGCCGAAAGCATCACTCCAGAAGCTTTGGCCCAGAAGTTGACCAAAACAGGCTTTCCTTCCCAGTTACGAACAAGCGATCGCAGTATTTATCAAATTGCTCAGTCAAATCAAGCAAAACGACAGCAGCAATCTCAACAGCAAGTTAGGCAGTTAATCACCGCTACGGTATTATTAGTTGTTTCTAGTATCGGTCATCTAGATCATTTAGGGTTACCCACCATCCCCGTACTCAGTAACATTTGGGTTCACTTTGCCTTGGCAACGCTGACTTTATTGATTCCAGGGCGAGCGCTTTTAATTGATGGCTGGCGTAGTCTGACTCAAGGAATGCCTAATATGAACACCCTGGTGGGTTTAGGAACGAGCAGCGCCTACCTGGCTAGCTGTTTTGCTCTATTTTTACCTAGTTTGGGTTGGGAATGTTTTTTTGATGAACCAGTAATGCTGCTGGGCTTTATCTTATTGGGGCGTACTTTAGAAGGAAAAGCCCGTAACCGCGCCTCCGCTGCTTTAGAAAAGCTGGTTACTTTGCAACCACCTATTGCTCGTTTGGTTGGTAAGCAAGACAACGCTGAAACGATAGAAATTCCCGTACAACAAGTCAAGCCTGGAGAATGGTTACGAGTTTTATCAGGGGAAAAAATTCCCGTGGATGGAACTATAGTTGAGGGAGAAGCAATTGTCGATGAGGCAATGTTAACTGGGGAATCTATAGCATTAGCCAAGACAGCATCTGATGTGGTTCGTGCGGGTACGATTAATCGCTCAGGAGTAATTACTATTGAAGTAACTGGCATTGGTCAAGATACTACCCTAGCTAAGATTATTAACCTGGTAGAAGACGCTCAGACTCGTAAAGCACCAGTACAAAAGCTAGCTGATACGATCGCGGGTTATTTTGCCTACGGTGTAATGGCGATCGCCAGTTTGACTTTTTTATTCTGGTATTTTATTGGTACAAAAGTCTGGGATTCTGTATTAGTAACTGCATCCCATTCTATGCCAATGTCTGCTGATGAGATGGTGACAATGACCTCTCCGCTTTTGCTCAGTTTAAAACTGGCGATCGCCGTTCTAGTAATTGCCTGTCCTTGCGCCCTCGGTTTAGCTACTCCTACGGCAATTTTAGTTGGTACCAGCATTGGTGCTGAATCAGGAATTTTAATCAAAGGTGGCGATGTTCTCGAACGCGTGCATAAATTAGATGCAGTAGTTTTTGATAAGACAGGCACGTTAACTATTGGCAAGCCTCGTGTTACCGAATGTATTTCTTTAACCGATATTACCTCCGAGAAGTTACTCCAGATAGCCGCCTCAGTCGAACGTGGAAGCAATCACCCTCTAGCTCAAGCAATTACCACTGCTGCAAAATCACAAAATTTGGCTTTGCTAAAGACTGCTGAGTTTAATAATGCGCTTGGACAGGGAATGTCTGCTAAGGTTGCAGGAGAAAAAGTTGATTTAGGTAATCATCAATGGCTGACTAGCCAAGGAATTGCTATTCCCGAACACCATGATTTAAAGGCGCAATCTCTGGCTCAATCAGGTAAAACAATTATTTATTTAGCTGTTTCAGGCAGCTTACAAGGTTTAATTGCTATAGAAGATAGCCTGCGCCCAGATGCAGTTCAAACTGTTAAACAATTACAGGCTTTAGGTTTAAACACTGTTTTGCTTACAGGCGATCGCCCAGAAGTGGCTCAGGCGATCGCCAAAAAGCTGAATATTACTGAGGTTTTCTCACAAGTAAAGCCCGATGAAAAAGCTCAGGTAATTCAGTCTTTACAACAGCAGGCTCGAACAGTAGCGATGATTGGCGACGGAATTAATGATGCCCCAGCCTTGGCTCAAGCCGACGTTGGGATATCTTTCCAGGGCGGTACAGATGTAGCGATCGCTACTGCTGATATTGTCTTGATGCAAAATCAACTTCAGGATGTAATTAAATCAATTGAGCTGAGTCAAGCTACGGTTCACAAGATTAAGCAAAATTTACTCTGGGCTTTGGCTTACAATGTTTTTGCTATTCCCATTGCAGCAGGTATTTTATTACCTGAGTTTGGATTAGTTTTATCTCCAGTTTGGGCAGCAGTTGCGATGGCATCAAGCTCGTTAATTGTCGTGACCAACTCGCTCCAGTTAAATTTTCGGCGTTGGTGATTTGATGTATGACGTACAAAATGCTTCGGTTCGTAGCTGCGCAAAGCAAAGCTTTGCCAGTCGTCGTAAGACGACGATCTGCCCTAAAGGATTAGTGCCTGGAGGCACGTCCGCGTACGCGCTGCGCTAATAGCTAATAGCCATTGGTGACAAGTTAAGCAAAAATTGATGTCAACTACTACAGATAGTGTCTTACTTATTTTTAAACACTATCTGTAGCACAAATATTAATTAATTAGCGATCGCTTTTAGAAAGTTAAAGTTCATGAAAAATATTTCAAAAGCTTAAAGCTTAGAGCTTAAAACCGATTGACAAACAACGTAGTGCCTTAACTTGTCACCCATGCTTAAAATCAAGACAAAATGGGACATAAACTATCTTCATGGGCAACAATCCAGTGATAAATATCTTTAAAGGTTTGTTCTGGTTTAATTTCAGGTTGCCACTGAGTTTTTTGTTGAATGCGATCGCAATCCGTAATAAAAAGAGGAATATCACTGGCTCTGTTGGCATCCACTGCTTGAATATCAATTCTGTTCCCTGTAATCTCTTGGCACAGTTGAGTCATTTCTAATAAAGAAAGATTGCTGGATCTACCGCCACCAACATTGAGAACATCTCCATCAAGCAGAGCGAAATTTTCTAATTGATAGTTAACCAGCCTCAATAAATCTTTAATATGCAAAAAGTCTCTTACCTGTTTACCTGTTCCTCCATAACCAATGTATTTGAGAGATTTTTGAAAGTAATGCGCCGCCACCCATAACACTACTACTCCTTGGTCTACCTTACCCATTTGCCAGGGGCCAGTTAAAACACCACAGCGGTTGATAATTGCCTGAAGACCATATGTCTGGCGATATTCGGCAATTAATAGCTCTGAGGCGAGCTTAGTTGAGCCATATAAAGATCGATAGCCATTTACGGGAAAGTCTTCCGTAATTCCCGCCCAAGAAACCCCAGAAATTGTTTGAGTCGCTGCTAGTTCTAATCTTGTAGCATTTTTGACAATATTCAAGGTAGATAAAGGCTCAATCGAGTAGACTCGACTAGTAGACAAAAATATTAGACCAGCATTAGTTTTTCTAGCTAGTTCCAATAAATTAATTGTGCCTAGAAGATTGGTTTGCAAAACATACTGGGGTGAACTTTGTCCAGCTAACACCGAAGGTTCAGCAGCGCAGTCGATAATTACGTCAATACTGAATACATTAGGGTCTAAATCGTCAATAGAACGCACGTCTCCGTGAACAAACTCGATACCTAATGCTTTAAACCGAGATAGATTTAATTCAGAACCTCTGCGTCGTAAATTATCAAGACAAATTATCTGCCAGTCGGGATGCAGTTTTTTCAGACCAATTGCCAAAGAACTACCTACAAAACCAGCACCTCCTGAAATTAAAATGCGATCGCTCATAAATTTTTTTTGCTAATCGTAATGTTTATTAGTTTGAGTATTTTTTAGGGGATAAGCTTTCGCATCATTAGTATCAAAAGCCCAGGCCGTTATGCGACTTTGTGGGGGAGGAAATTCTAATGTAGAAAAAGTTTTTTCCCAGGTGAGTTTAATACTTTTCCGATTGAGTAGTAGTCCCAAAATATCTTTGGTTTTCATGTTTAATGGAGCGATCGCAAAAGCTTTCGGCGGTTGTTCAGAAACTTGATAAGCTAAAATTACCGCATCAAATGATGGTCGATCGGATAAGGCAAATGCCCACCCCGAAGCAACATAGCTATCGTCTTGAGTTCGCGTCAAACTAGCAAATTCTCCGTGGGTTAATAAATTTTCTTGGCTGAGTTTTTGATTGTCTTGCCAGTTAATATCTTGGATTAATTTTGGCTGCAATAAGCCAAGTTGATTGATTTTTTGAGCTTGTTTTGCCAATTTATTTGGGTTAGGGTAAATATACTCGGCGATACATTCTTTGTCCTCAATAACATTGATGGTAAGCAAACAGGTTTTACCATAAACCCTTTGGTAATGAGTTTTAGTAAACAGATTAATTCCTAATGCCAAACTGTTTTTATAACTAAGCAGCAACAAGATTGTTAGTAAAGTAGCTATAATGCCTAATATTAGCTTGTGTCTGACATGACTTAAAACTATAGCAAATAAATAAATTAGTGTAACTAGTAAATAGGTAGAAAAAGTAATATAGCGAGACGACAAAGCAAATTCTGTCCCCAAATTCATTCTTCCCGCAGTGATCAAACCTGCACTTAATAAGACATAAAATCCAATTAATAGCCAAGGAAAAGATTGATTAATCAGCTGAGTATTTCGACGCTGCCGCCATAAATAACCGCAGAAACAAGTAAAAATAATTAAAATTACCCCACCTTTGATTTGACTGTCTAATAAGCTTTGAGAAAATAGAGGAGATCCCAGTAAAGCCGTATAATAATTAACTGCCAAAAGAGGATGGGTAATAACTTGGCTCAGGCTGGGTGAATGGGAAGGTTGATGATAATCATGTAGGTAAACAGTAAAAAAAGTACTAAATATAGTCAACCAGCCAAAAAATAGCCAGATTTTGCTTACTTTCTTGGGAAACAATTTTAATAATAGAGCGGGAAAAATAATAATCCAGCATAAAAGACCATTAGCAAAAGAAAAAGTTGCGATCGCCGATAATACCAAGCTAACTATTAACTTGATTATCCTGGGAAGTGAAGAAAAAATAACGACCAAAGCAGTAGTAATAGCAGCGATCGAAATAAAAGTAATACCTTGAAACCCCCACAGCCAGTTTTCATATTGTTTCGGGCTAAAAATCCATAGATTAGCCAAGGAAAAACAAATCAAATGTTGCCAATGATTATTTAGCGTAATCTTGCCCAAACGATAAATATTAAAAGACACCAAACAGGCTAATAAAAAAGTTACCAGCATTTCAAATCTGGTATTCCAATTAGTTAGCCGAGCCAAATTTAAAAACACTAAATTAGGAAAAAAAGTTCGGCTCTCATTATGCTGGCGCATCAACTGTTCCCAAGTTAATTTACCCTGGGAAGCTTCAACAATTAATTTTCCTGGGGTATCCCATTGATCCCAAAAGGGAACATTAACGCTATATCGCCAGACTAAAAATCCTAAGAATAAAGGAGATATTATAGCCAACAAACCAAACAAAATTCGCTTCATATTTCTGACAAACAACAACTAACAAACCACAATCGATAAATCATCTGTGTTCATCTGCGTTCATCTATGGACATTTATAAAGCAGGATTTAAGGCAAATCATCCTAAATCCAATATTAATAATTAATTAAGTTGCTCTATACTGATAAACTTACTTTTGAATTAAATTAGCGGTCGTATTTTTTAGCTTGGTTGCTGGCTTCGAGCGAACATAATCACCTCTAGAAAGAGTTTGTTCAATCAAAGCATACAGCACAATAAATAAATAACGACTGCCCATTTCTTTGATCTTTAATTTAGAAACACCTGTCTGACGATTGCGCCAGGAAATAGGAATAGTCACGTAAGAATAGCCGCGAATAATCGACTTGAGGGGCATTTCTACAGTTAGGTTGAAATGATGGGAAATCAAGGGAGAAATCCCCTCAATTACTTCACGACGATAAGCTTTAAAAGCATTAGTTGTATCGTTATATTTCAACCCAAACAAAACCTTGATAAATAAATTTGCCAGGCGGTTGATGGTCAATTTGTGAGCAGGATAATCAATAATCTTTGCTCCCCCAATAAAGCGTGAACCGAAGACACACTCATATCCTTCTTGTAACTGGTGATAGTATTTTACTAAGTCATCAGGGGAATCAGAGCTATCTGCCATCACGATCGCCACTGCATCTCCAGCAAAGTTTTCGATACCACAGCGCACGGCAAAACCAAAGCCATTGGGGTAATAATTATTTAGATAGCGAACTCGATCGCAATGGGTCGTAATGTCCTGTAAAATTGCTTCTGTGCGATCGCGACTATTATCATTAACTACCAAGATTTCGTAGGGTATGCTGGCTTCATCAAGGGTTTGACGCAAGGATTCAATAGTTTTAGCAATGCTTCCCTCTTCATTGTAGGCAGGAATAACTATAGAAAAGAGATTGATCGCAGAAGGCGCAATTTTAGCTGGTTTACCAGGTTTTTTTTGATGTCGAGAACTTTCTAAACCTTCAGGATAATGAAGATCACTTTCTTGGTGGTTAAATACTAGGCGATCGCTAATTAAATAGTTAAGCACCGCACTCAGCAAGACTCCAACTACAGTATTTAGTCGATAGTCAACTCCCAGTCGATCTAGCAGAGGAAATACAATCACAATACGTAGTAAAACTGCTGCTCCTGCGGAAAGATGATAGAGGGGTAACTGCTTAAAAAGTACTTGTTTCGCCCGCCATACACCTCCTGGCCAAACCCAAATACGATAAACAAAAAAGCTAAAAACTAAAGATAGTTCAATGGCAATAATATTGGCAACGTTACGCAATAGTGGAGTTGCTAAACCAAGCCATTCAATTAAAACAAAAATCAAAATCAAATTGAAGGCGGCTGCTACACCACCACCAATGAGAAATTTTACTGCTCGCTGCCGCAATAACTTCTTAATCAAACCCATATCTCACACCAAAAAAACAACTGTAAACCTATAATTTATTCGGCTTTTAATTCTGACCAATAAGACCAATCCCATTGATTATCTTTTCCAGCGAGAGTTTCTAAGATCAGGTTCTCGGCTCTAATTTGGCTTAGATCTATCTCTGCCTCCTGCACACCTCGATCTTGGGAGTTGCTCCGTGGCTGCAATTTACGAGAAAATAACACATTTTCACTCCCATCAGTCAAAGCAATGATTTTAAATTCTACTCCATCACCCTCATTTTCTTTTAATGCTGATGCTACGCCCTCGTCTAAAATGCCAAATTTAAAGGATAAACGTTGCTCTGTACCTTGTAGCGCGATCGATGTCTTCATTGGCGCGTGAGACAACCAGACGAACTGCTGACCATCAATCGGAGTTCTTTGTGGCGATCCCTCCACAGCCAGAGGTCTAATTTGCTGGCTCCAATCTTGCCAGCCTGAGACTTGAGCAAAATCTTGTCGCGGGAACTGTAGCTTGCTAAGACTAAATTGATACTCTGGGGGATAAAGCGATGAATTTAAACCATCGACGATAATCCGAAATTTGACTACTTCTTTGCTGGCTAATCTTGATTGCCAGTCTGAAGAAGCTAGATCCAGAAAATCCCAACGATTAGTCAGTATTGGTGAGAGTAAAAAACCTTCATTCATCACATCTCCAATCGTCCGATATTTTGTTTGGATACCGTCGGCAGTTTCGACTTCTAGGTATAGCACAGGTAATCTTAAAGCGGCAGTTGCTAATTTTCCTAGAAGGTTGGGGTGAAGTTCAATTTTTCCCCAAATCGGCTCTTGAGTCTTGGGAACATCGAACCATTCATTAAAACCAAGAGTAACCTGCTCGGTAATCGGTTCAAACTGATATTGACGGGGTTGAGAATTACGTTGCAGAATCAGATAGCGACCTTCGATATTAGTAATGTCGTAACGAGTCAAGATCTCTGGCCAAGAAAGACCATCTTCAAAACTAGCTAGATGTCCATCAATTGGTTGAAGATCGAACAAAATATTTTCGGCTGCGTCGGGTTGTTTTAAATGTTCAGCATTTAGCCGAGCTAACTTACTCGTGTAGGCAGAAAAACTTTGGATAACTGGTCGTGGTTGATAAGTTAAATCATAAGCAAAAATATTGGCTATTTCATTGGCATAAAGATCTACTGTTCCTGATACTGGCGCTAAAATATTTTCTGACCTGACTTGTGCTTTGCTGGTTTCGGCGATCGCCAAAAAATTTCCTTTACCATTCAAGACTCTGATTACCTGCGGGACTTGGTTGGCAAGGTGCTTCAGGATATTCAAACTATATGCAGCATAACCGTAGTTCAGATAGTGATTCAGCATAATTGCACCCATAATCAAAATTACCGAGACGCTCGTACCCCAAAACAAAGTGATAGGTAATTTAATTTTGTTGCCGATGCGCCAACTACTTTTACTAATATCTGGCCAAAGTACGGCGGTAAAGATTAACATTACAGGAACATTACTAAACAAAGCCTGTAAGGCGTGAGAATCATGGCGGGTGAATGCACCTTTAAAGTTAATCAATAAAAATGCTGCTAGTCCCAAAGTAGGCAAGATTCCCCACCAGCGGCGATTTTTCCATTCAACTGTGACGACTAACAGCAGAAAGATGCCTGTGCCAAAAAGATAGAGAATTATTTCTTTCAGGTTTCCTTCAAAGCCCATAACCTCACTAAAGCCGCTAACAATCTCTAAGCCATTGAAGATATAGGCAGGAAAATTAGCCACGTCTTGGGCAGCAAGTGTCCAAAACAACCAGAGGCAAACTAGATAAATTGGCGCGACTTGGGGAAAGCGTTTTAATCTTCCCAATTCATCAACGGTAATTAAGCTAATAAACACGATACAAAGCAGCAGATAAGTATGCTTAGTTAAGCTTGCCAACGAAGCCGTCATGATGGTTAAGACCAAAACAGGACTGATACTCTTGCTTACATAAAAGTAAAGTACCAAAGGCAAAACCAGGAGGGGAAACTGAAAAGAATCCATCGTCACCGCGGGATTAGGAAAAAAACCTAAGATAGGAATCAAGAAAAGAGCCGATCCCTGGCGACGCGCGAGGCAATATCGCATGATTTTAAATAATCCTGCCCAGACTGCGATCGCAATCAGTAAGCGAAAAACAAAAGCATAGCCATAAGTTTCGGCAAAATAGAGATCGGTTCGCAAAAATCCATAGGGACCATAGGTATAAATAAAATTTTGTCCAAATTGAATCTGCTTGGCAAAGGCAACATGAAACGCACTTGCCCAAGACTGATCGAGATCGTATCTAAACCCCGTAGGCGCCCAAGGCAAGATAGTTAATAAACAGAAGCCTAAAAACAGCAAGCCTATTACGAGGACAATGAGCCGATTTCTTACATGCTTATTAGTAATGCTGGTGGTCATAAATAAATTGATTAGATGTTTAGGCTATAGTTTTCATTGCTTTTAGTTAAATTGGGGTTATAGCAAGGATCGCGATCGCACAGTTGCTGCCATTTTTCTCTCATATAGTTCACTTCTTGGGCAAAGCGAGCCTGTTTAGCAGGAGTATTTTCATAGCCTCGACTTTTTGATTCATAGTGATATAAAACTACATGGGAAAGACATACATTGCGATAGCCACGACTAGCAATTTTTAGACATAGATCCACATCATTAAAAGCGATCGCCAGTTCGGTTTCAAAGCCACCCACGGCTTCAAAAACTTCTCGTCGGCACATTAAACAAGCCGCTGTTACTGCTGAGTAGTTATTAGTTGAAGCTGCCTGAGAAATATATCCAGGTTGAGAAACGTGCAGATGCTTATGGCTATGTCCTGCTACACCACCAATACCCAAAACTACTCCCGCGTGCTGAATCGTATCATCAGGATAAAGCAACAGACTGCCTACCGCACCGATAGATGGTCTTTGAACCTGTTCTACCATTCCTTCTAACCAGTCTGTGGTAATGACCTCCGTATCGTTATTGAGAAACAGTAAATAGTCTCCCTGGGCTTTTTCTACTGCATAGTTATTAATTTGCGAATAGTTAAACGGCACGTTATAGGAATAACATCTAAAACGCTCAGGCTCTTGCTGTTGCCAGGATTCAAAGCAGCGAGTAGTTTTATTTTCAGTACTGCCATTATCGATAACCACTACCTCATAGTTAGGATAGGTAGTCTTGGTAAAAATCGACTTTAAACATACATCTAAAGTGTCAGCTAAATCTTTGGTAGGAATAATAATGCTAACCAGCTTAGGCTCTTTAATTTGATAGCGTACCGTGTATACTCCTGGGAAATTAGACCGAGTAGTGACTTTGCCTGGCTCTTTCCGACGTTTCATAGCTTCGATCAGGGCTTTTTGAGCCGCATTAGCAGCATAAGGTTTGGCATCGGCGGTGGCAGCAGTAGATTGTCGATGAATCCGCCAGTGATAGAGAACATCAGGAATGTGATAGATTTGAGCGGTTTTTTCCGTAATTCGCAGCACCAAATCGTAATCTTGGCTACCTTCAAACCCAATGCGAAAGTTCCCTACCTCCGTAACTAGCGATCGCCGATATATTCCTAAGTGACAAGTATACATCCGCGCTAAAAATGAATCGGGACACCAATCTGGCTTAAAAAACGGATCTTTATGGATGTTCTGCTCGTCAATCTTATCTTCATCGGAATAAATAAAATCTGCTTCAGGATGCTCGTTGAGTAACTCAACTACCTTAGCTAAAGCATGAGGCGGTAATAAATCATCGTGGTCTAATAGAGCAATGTATTCTCCTGTTGCCAGTTCCAAAGCAGAATTTGAGGTACGGCAAATATGACCATTTTCAGCGCGATAGATCACTTTAATCCGCTCGTCTTGTTGAGCATATTCTGCCAAGATCGACTTAACGTGAGGTTGGCTAGAGCAGTCATCAGCTAAACACAGTTCCCAATTAGGATAAGCCTGTTCTAAAACTGACTCGATCGCCTGACGTAAAAAATCTTCATCAGGATTGTAGACTGGCACGATTAAGCTAATTAGAGGCTGATAAGCCTTAGTTAGGCTAGCTTGCTTAATTTTTTTTATATCGGCAGATTTGGGATAATTACGCTCCAACCACTTTTGATATTGAAGATTATCACTCACAGGAATCTCGCGATCGACATTCACCATAGCAGCTTGCTCTAGGGTTGGCAGTTGATTTTGCGAGATTAGATAGTTTTGGTATAGGATATCTACTCCTGCCAGATTAGTCTTTTGCCTGACATCGAACCACCATCTTCTTAACTTCCAAAACTTGCTACTTTCCATCGCCACGACTAAAAGCTTTAATTGCTCTGTTTGCATTTGAGCTATCTGTAGCTGTTTTTGAGACTGACTTAGTTTATCTTGAGCTTCGTATAGCTGCTGTTGTGTTTGAGTTAGTTCAGCGTTGGTCGAATCTAGCTGCTGTTGGGTTTGAGTTAGTTCAGCGTTGGTCGAATCTAGCTGCTGTTGGGTTTGAGTTAGTTCAGCGTTGGTCGAATCTAGCTGCTGTTGGGCTTGAGCTAGTTCAGCGTTGGTCGAATCTAGCTGCTGTTGGGTTTGAGTTAGTTCCTTTTCTGCTGTACGTTTTTCGCTTAAGGCTCGCTTGAGATCGATCCAGTCTTGTAAAATCCCAGATTCAGTTAGTTCAACCGCTGGCTGTTTTAGTGAAACAGGACTACTACGATCTGCCTGTTGTTCGAGTCGATTGTATATATCTATAGCTTGAGGAAAAAACTGGCTAATTAAAGCCTTGCGATAATCAGCATTTTTGTCAACGGTAAATAAAGTTGGCTCGTAAAGTGATTCTGGCGATCGCAATTCTATGCCAAATTTCTGCTGAATTAAATCAACCAGCTCAGAATTTTGAATGATGCTGCTAATTTCTAATAACAGAGATCGATCTAAATGGCGTTGATAAAAATCTAAAACCGCCTGGCTGTAGTTACACCACTGCTGTACAGCAAAATGGGGTTGATCCCGAAACACCACGTCTCCGCGACGAAACAGCGAGTCAATTACTTCCCAAGGTGAACGATAAATAAAAATATATTTGGCATCAGGAATTAACTGCGACCAAAAATCTAAAAATAATGTGGTTCTGGGGTCTTTCCAGCCCCAAACAGCCCGATCCTGGCGAGCTGAAATCAAATTCTGAGCTTTAGCTAAATACTGTTGCTGAACCTGAATTTTATTCTGCTCTGTCCATCCGGCTACGCTAAGATCCTGAGAGCGCAGAACACTTTGATGAAATTCCACAAAATCTAAATCTTCAAAATGCCCCTTAGCGTTACCTGTATTTTCACCCATCAAGCGATCGCCAATATAAATTCCTGCACTTTGTAATAATGATGCGGTTAAAGAAGTACCAGAACGGTGCATTCCCGTCATAATGATTACAGATTGATTTGGGGCAGTATCTTCCATAGGTTTAGTCTCTACCAAAATTGGTCTTAGAATAACGTTGGGGATAATTGTTCGCTGAATCTTAATTGACCGCGCAATGCGTTCATTCGCCAGCCCTGGATTAAAAACTTAGGGAACGAATGACCTGAAATCACTTCAAAATATCCCAGTCTACATCCTAATATGTTGTTTTAACTCATTTAATTGAAAGTTTAAACCTCTACGCGCTGATTCAACTTGATTAAATATTCCTTTTTTAGCGATCGCTTTAATTTAGAATAGGCTCTGGCAATTATAGTCATGGCAAATTTAGGCCTGCTCGATTAATGTTGCCTGCCGATGAAGCTGTAGCTGTAGCTCTAGATAAAGATTAAAAGCGGGAGAAAAATATTGCTGAATTACAGCCGTTTTCAGTTGAATAGACTACGTTTTTAATTAGTTGGCTATTAGCTTCAGAGCTTTTTTAAATTTTATTATTATGGTCTACTCATTTGAGCGCGGGGGATGCTGAACCTGAGTCAGCATATCCAACCGCGCTGCTCAAAAGCGCAGTAATGCCTATTCGGGTAATTTGTATTGTCCGACAATTTTTTTAGCATACTCAGGAACGTGCTTTTCTAACTTTTGGGGATAGTTGCGTTTCAAATTGAGATAGTTGCGGGTGAAGTGAGAATCAATCGAAAAACGAGCATATTCTAAACCTTTAGGACCAATTTGCTCAATTACCACTCCCATCATTTTTGCCGCCCACATTGGCAGAGTAACACCCTTATCGTAAGCAGGAATGCTTTGCTGTACAGCCTGATGGCGATCGCCTTTGGACATCACTGCTTGGGTGTCTAACTGTTCTCGAACCAGATCCAGCATTTGCTTGCCAGTCTCATTACGAACCACAATCCATTGCCAACCAAAGGGCGCACCCATATATCCCACTACCAAATCGGCTAGAGAATTGACATAATCAAAGCAACTCATACAAGAAGGCGCAAACACATCTTTTAATTTATTAGTCTTTAAACCAAAAAAAGGTACTTTCTCAATCGAACCATCTTCGTGCTTAAAGTGAATTCTAAAATCCTGCATAAATTCATAATGCACAACTGTTTCAGGCGATCTGCTGGTCGTATCGAGAAACTTCTGTAATCCTTCACGACTAACGTTATCGACGCAGGGCGTACCCAAAACATAAAGTTTTTCTAAGCCTAATTCCTGTTCTACGGCTCGCAATGCCTGAATCTGACAGCCTACACCAATCACCAACAGACGTTTCATACCTGAGCGCTCAATCTGCTCTAATACATTCAAGTTAGGGGAAAGAGTCGGCTTATTAACCTTGGCAGCCAAAACTTCTTCAGAAGTTCTCGCTATGATTGGCATGGGCGCGAAACGATCTTCGTCAGTGTTTTGTACACATATAACTCCTTCTACCAAACCCTGCTCTAACATTTCACAGGCGATCGTGCTGACAATTCCCGTCCACTGCGCCCCTTCAATCGGTTTTTTCTTACGAGCGGCGAGCATTTCTTGACTGACGCCAAAGTACCAATCGTCTTCATTAGCCAAATTACGGCTACGCCCATGAGCCAGTGTTTCTAATTCAGTGATTTGTTGATTCAAAAAAGCACAGGCATCTTTAACATAGTGAATATAGTAAGTATCACACAGTCCACACTCACTACAAAGTTCTTTAGCAGGGCGACGACTACCAGATTTAAGTGCTTTGGCTTTCTTGTGGGGAGAAACAGTCATATAAAAGAAAAATATTAATCGCAATTAAGTAATAACTGTCAGATTAAAGCAATAGCTACTGGCATTACCACCGCCGCAAAGTTTTGTAATGGAATTAAGATTGCTGATTTAGCTATCTAAGTATGAAATACTTAAATGTTTGCTACAAATAGAACTTTGTAAGGGCGTAATTGCGACGCGGAGCTTATACTAAAGCCAATCGCGGATTCACGGATAAACCGCACTCCGCCCTTCGGTCACATTTGCGAAGCTTATCCTAAAGGACTCGCTTCGCGACGCGAAGCTAGTCATGCACGGGCATCGTCCGAAGGTGTCCCTGAACGGATATATCCGAAGGTGTATCCGCTATAGACACCTACGGATATACCATGCACGGGAATCCTTAAGGACAAACGCCCTTACGAAAAATTGTGACACATTATTTTTTCTATTTCATGTAACTATAAAATCTACAAATCACTGGTGTCTAAAATTGATAAGAAAGCCCCAACGACAGAACAGGATAAATTTTTAAAAAATCTAATTCATCTTCTAGATCTTGTTCCTCATCTTCAAGTATTCTGTTGGTTTCTGTTTCAACCTCTTCTCTCAGCGACTCAGGAAGATCATCAGAAATATTGCTAGTTACTTCCACTTCAGGAGAACCGCCAAATACCACGCCCAAATTCCACCAAAATCCTAATCCCTTGTCTTCTCCCACCGCATTCCCGCCTCCGATGCCCAAATACGGCGAGACACTATTATTGATATCAATATCAGTATCTATAGTCGCTAATTCACTATCAACAATCAGTTGTCTAATATCAATTGGCTGCCCAAAAACTTCGACTTCGCCAAGTCCATCAGCAACTTGCTCTGAGACATCTGCCGTTCCTTCAATATTATTATTCCCAACAATCAAACCGCCACTGATTCTAAATCCTGAACTTCTAAAAGGATGAACGTCAATTAAACTAGAAACATTAAACAGATTTAAGTCGCCTTCATAATCAAAATCTGTCTCTTCGATATTTATACCCAGTTTAAAAGCATTAACCCCAATCCTAGCGTTAAAATTGGGAGTAATTTTTCTCACCACATGACCACCTAAACCCAAACTGCTTACCTCTGGAGCAATTGCCCACCCGCTTTTTTGTTGGCTAACGATGTCCTGACTTTCAGTTGGTGCTGGAGGTGTCTGGGGAACTGAAATAGGCGATCGCTCTTGCAATCTGGGTTCATTAGATGGTGTAGTCCCAGAACATTGAGAATTATAAGGATAGTTTTGGCAAAATTTTTCTAAATTTAATTCTCTTTGAACAAGCTGATAGGTTGGCAAAGTGATATTTGTAAAACTACTGTTAGAGGACGGCAGCAATAAATCTTGGGCTTGAGTCGAAATAAGCTTAAATTGGGATAGCGTAACGCGATCGCGATCGATATTAGTCTGATGATTATTAATTGATTCTGCTAATGCTGGTTGAGCTGCAAAGCTAATTAGACTTAAGCTTGACCATAGCAAACTAAGCCTAATATTTATTTTTAGACTACTCATTTTTTCAGACACTCCTCAAAAACTTGTTTGTTGTAAAGGCTAACATTAAAAGATTCTTATGCCATCTGTAATTACTCCGAACATAGACGGGTAACAAATCGCCACAAGCTAATGCCTTTCAACTATCCAACTGGGGCATATTGTAAAGAATATGTTCAAATATATTCAAATGTTTAGAACCATCGTCGAGTTAACTATGTAGTTACTCAGGTAAAGTTATTTACATTTGATGTCTCTGTGATAGTATCTGATTGACTTAAGGGTAGTCAAAATATCGGTTATACTAATCGACTTATTGGTGGAGGAGTTTATTTAAAAGTGCAAACTAATTTATCAGGGAAATTGCCCAACAACAGCAAAAATCAGTTGCAGCCATTGAAAATGGGAGTTATTGGTGTTGGCAATATGGGACAGCACCATGTTCGCATCCTTAGTTTACTTAAAGACATCGAATTAATTGGTGTATCCGATATTAACTTGGCACGAGGGATTGAAATTGCTAGTCAATATCAGACTCACTTTTATGAGAGTTATGAGGATATGCTGGCTTCGGTTGACGCAGTTTGTATTGCGGTTCCGACTAAACTTCATCATGAGGTAGGAGTCCGCTGTCTTCAGGCTGGAGTTCATCTTTTAATTGAAAAGCCAATTGCAGCCTCGATCGCTGAAGCGGAATCTTTAGTCAATTTGGCAGCGGAGACTGGATGTATTTTACAGGTGGGCCATATTGAAAGATTTAATCCTGCTTTTAGAGAATTAAGTAAAGTTATTCAAACTGAAAACATTCTTGCTCTCGAAGCACGACGTCTTAGCCCATATTCTGACCGTGCCAACGATGTTTCTGTTGTTTTGGATTTAATGATTCACGATATTGACCTGTTGTTAGAACTATCAGCTTCCTCAGTGGTCAAGCTGACTGCTAGCGGTAGCACCTCAAGTAATTCGGGAAATTTAGACTACGTGACGGCAAATCTCGGTTTTGCTAATGGTGTCGTGGCAACTTTGATTGCTTCCAAGGTGACTCATCGCAAAATTCGTTGTCTGGCAGCGCATTGCCAAAAATCCTTAATTGAGACGGATTTCTTAAAAAATGAAATTCTGATTCATCGCCATCAGCAAACCAACTTGCCAGCAGAACAGCAGATATTTTACAAACAAGATGGTATTACTGAAAAAGTTTATACCAACAATGTTGAACCGATTCATGCTGAGATCGAGCATTTTGTTAACTGTATTCGTGGTGGAGAACGCCCTTCCGTGGGAGGAGAGCAAGCTCTCAAAGCTTTACGTTTAGCTAGTTTAATTGAGCAGATGGCACTAGATGGTCAGATTTGGCATTCGGATATTCAACCTAAAATTGATTCGCCCAGTATGTCTATTTTGTAAGCTGAGCTGTAATTTATACCTAAAATAAATCTGCTCACTGTATTTTTTCCAAATTTTGGTATATGAGTTAGCCAAAAAGCAACCTTTGAGATTTAGGTTCGATCGGTTTGTTTTAACCAAGTCAAATTACCAATACTGGAAAATAAGCTTTGACAAATCACTGGCGACTTGGGGCTAATAACTGATAATATAAGCGATGCCTCTGGTGGGATTGAAATAAAGATTATGGCGTTAGTTGTTCAAAAATACGGTGGTACATCTGTTGGTTCAGTAGAGCGGATTCAGGCTGTAGCTAACAGAATACGCAAGACTGTACAGCAAGGAAATAGCTTGGTAGTAGTTGTCTCGGCAATGGGCAAAACCACGGATACTTTGGTTAAGCTGGCTAACGAGATATCTACTAGTCCCTGCCGTCGAGAAATGGATATGCTGCTGTCTACGGGAGAGCAGGTAACGATCGCTCTTTTGAGCATGGCGTTACAAGAGTTGGGACAACCAGCAATTTCATTGACAGGAGCCCAGGTAGGCATTGTCACCGAAGCAGAACATAGTCGGGCGAGAATTTTACAGGTATGTACAGATCGTCTTGAAAGGCATCTGAATAAGGGAGAGGTCGTAGTGGTAGCGGGGTTTCAGGGAGTTAGCAATACTGAAAATCTAGAAATTACTACTTTGGGTAGAGGTGGTTCGGATACTTCGGCGGTGGCGTTGGCTGCTTCTCTTAAAGCAGATCGCTGTGAAATTTATACTGATGTTCCAGGAATTCTCACTACAGATCCGCGTCTTGTGCCTTCGGCGCAACTCATGTCTGAGATCACTGCCGACGAGATGTTAGAGCTGGCTAGTTTGGGAGCTAAGGTATTGCATCCCCGTGCCGTAGAAATCGCCCGCAATTACGGAATGCCTTTGGTGGTTTTATCGAGTTGGAGCGATCGCCCTGGCACTAAAGTAGTTTCTCGTTTACCCCAACCGCGTTCTTTACAGGGTATGGAAATTGCCAAACCAGTTGATGGCGTAGAGGTCGATCGCGATCAGGCGAAAATTGCTTTATTGCGGGTACCAGATTTTCCTGGGGTAGCGGCTAGCTTATTTGGCGAAATATCAAAGCAAAATATTGACGTAGACCTAATTATTCAATCGATTCATGAGGGAAACACCAATGATATTGCCTTTACTGTAGTTAACCGTGTTTTACAGGCGGCATCATCTGTAGCCGAAGCGATCGCTCCCTCCCTGCGGACTCACCCCACGGCAGCCGATGAAGCAGAGGTAATCATAGATCGTCACATTGCTAAAGTAGCAATTTCTGGTGCTGGGATGATTGGTCGTCCTGGTATTGCCGCTAGAATGTTTAAGACTCTAGCAGATGCGAACATCAACATCCAGATGATTTCTACTTCCGAAGTCAAGGTAAGCTGCGTGATTGATGAGACTGAATGCGATCGCGCCCTACATTTACTGTCCCAAGCCTTTGATGTGGATCTCAGTTCGCAAAAAGAAATTACTCAAAGCCAATATCGGGGGAAACAACCCCCCGTTAGAGGTGTTGCCCTCGATACTAATCAGGCAAGAATTGCGATTCGCCATGTACCAGATACTCCAGGTATGGCAGCACAAATTTTTACCCTGCTAGCCAAGAACAACATCAGCGTAGACGCAATTATTCAATCTCAACGTTGTCATATTATTAATCACGTTCCTACCCGCGATATTGCTTTTACCGTTACCGAGCCAGACGTGGATTTAGCCTGTAAACTGATTGCGAAACTCGATCGGCAAATTGGCTGTGGTCAAGTTTCAGCAGATAAGGCGATCTCTAAACTAAGTGTAGTTGGCGCAGGAATGATTGGGCATCCAGGGGTAGCTGCTAAGTTTTTTGCAGCTCTTTCCCAAGAAAAGATTAACATTCAAATGATTACCACCTCAGAAATTAAAATCAGCTGTGTCATTGATGAAGCAGAGGGGGTAAAAGCTCTTAAGGCAGTTCATCAAGCTTTTGGTTTAGGAGGGAAACAAGTTAACCTTCTTGCTTGATTGGGTAATTAGCGATCGATAGTTTTAAAAGATTCAATCATCTTTTCCACAGGAGCTAAATAGCTCTCAAAGCTTTCGGGCAGAGCAGTATAAGTAATTACGTAAGCCTGATTATCTTTAACTGACCAAGTTTGCATTCTTCGTACCCGCTTGCCGTTCTCTTCTCCGCTATAAATAACTTGTCGCCCTTCGAGGTTACCCAAGTTGATGTTTTGAGCTTTGCTAACGTTAGGATCGGATAATTTTTTGATTTCAGAAATAGATTGAACAGTATACTGCGCCAAAGATATGTCGCTAGAGAGATTTTCTACTAGAACACTTACCGTTTCTTTAAATCGATCTGTATCATCTTCGAGGGGCGAGAAAAATACCACTCCCGTAGCAAAAAAGTCATCTCTATTTTGTTGTGACCAAAGTTCAGGATAATTTATCTTAAAACCATGACTTGGATTTTCATAAAGGGATAGTGCTATTTCTGGCACTGTGATCTTTTCTTTATATAGTGACCATACTCCCAAAGCAGTAGTTAATATTGTCAGCGTACTAATTACAGTAAAAACTACGGCAAACTTGGGTTTTTTCCGAGACTGAACTGGATTGGATTTTGCTTGAGACGCAGCAACTTCCTGAGAGTCAGTAAGTAAGATATTTTGGCTCACAACTTCTTTTACTTTAGAAGCAGGGTTGCTAGTTAGAATCGCTGTTTCTCGATCTAGCTTTGGTATCGGCAGTTGAGTTAGTTGAGGTCGAGCAGGGCTGCGATTGGAAACTATCGTCGTATCCTTAGTGCTATTTTGAGCCGCATCTAGCTGTTTGAGTTCGGATAGGACAACTTCTGCTGAGGGATACCTTTCCTGATAGCGATAGCGTACCATTTTGTCTAAAATATCCAGCAACTTAGGCCGATAGTTTAGCTGAGGATTTAGCTGGTTGCGCCAAATTATTTCACCATCATCGTCAAACGACAATTTTTGTGGCTTTATTCCTGTCAAAGCTTGAATTGTAATTATGCCCAAAGCGTAAATATCACTATAAAATCCTGGACGACCCATCATTTGTTCCATCGGCATATAGGATTTTGTACCAACTGCTACAGTCTGTTTGACCTGTCCTGCTGCGTTAATAATTTGGGTACTTACTTGCTTGACAGAGCCAAAATCAATTAAGACAATTTTACGATCTTGACTACGACGCATTAAATTGGAAGGCTTGAGATCGCGATGGATCGCGTTGTGCTGATGCACGATTGAAAGTACTTCGAGAACATTCTCTAGCAAATCAATCGCCTTATCTTCAGACCAAGACTTACCTGAAATTATTTCTTGGCTCAAGTCATGTCCTTCGATTAATTCTTGAACTAAAAAAAAATCATTATTGTGTTCAAAATAAGCCAGTAGTCGGGGAATGCGATCGCAATGTCCCAAACTATTCATAATCTCAGCTTCTCGATTAAATAACCTTCTGGCTATTTCTAAAGTCTTGGGATTGACCGTTTTGGGTTTAAGTTGCTTAACTACGCATTGACTATCAAAACACTGTCGATCTTGAGCTAAAAAAGTGACCCCTACTCCACCCCTTCCTAGTTGTTTGACGACGTAATAACGTCCCTGAATAGTTTGTCCTACAAGATTGTTATCCATCGACGCAAATGCCTAAAAGACTGCTAACTAAGTCTCCATAATTTTAATACTTACTTTACTTATACGAAAGAAACATTTAGCATTTACGCTCGATAGCAGGGTGCTAGCATATTTGATGATAACTACTTTGACGAGCGACCCACAAAGCCGCTCGTCTCAAAGTCATGCAAAACATGACGATGGGGCTTATGCCCCGTTCGTCTGGGGTTCCCTTCGACGCGGTGGTTTTACGGACGTGCAAGGGCAGGAGTGTATGGTTAAACCACATCGAGATTCTTACCGCAATGAGGATAAACGGCTTGACCGTGAACACGCTCGCTCTAGTTTGATTTCTATGGCGATGTTTCTTCTACTTCAGCTTCTATTGGCGGAACAGGAGCAACAGCTGCGATCGCGTCATCTTTATCTAACCTCTGAACCCTTACTCCAGTAGCATTACGAGATTGTAAAGATATTGCTAGTACCGCCTGACGAATCATAATACCTCGATTGGTGACAATCATTAGTTCGTCGTCTGGGTTAACAATGTCAATTGCCACTAGGCGGTCGTCTTTGGACTTGAATTTGATGGCTCTTACTCCCATTCCTGAGCGATTTTGCAGGCGGAATTTAGCAATAGGCACTCTCTTACCATAGCCATTATTGGTAATAGCCAGTAGCCAAGGACCCTGATCTACTGCTTCATCGATCAGTTCTTCGGCACTGTCTTCATCTTCTTCATCTCCTACCGTATCAATAGTGGCAACTATCTGAGCAGGAATAATATCCATACTAATCAGCTCATCATTGCCTTTAAGCTTCATCGATTTAACTCCCTTTGTCGATCTGCCCAAAGGACGTAGCTGTTGGTTATTGGTTTGAAAGTGGATCGCCATTCCCTTGCGTGTTCCAATAATTACGCTATCTTCTTGGGTTGCCAAACGTACCCAGCGTAATTCGTCTTCGTCTTGCAAAGAAATTGCAATTAAGCCGTTAGAGCGAATATTAGCAAAAGCCGATAAAGCAGTTTTTTTAATGTTCCCCTTGCGAGTCAGCATCACCAGATATTCATCTTCAGTAAATTCGCTAACCGCAATCAGCGAGGTAACTTTTTCTGACTGAGATATCGGCAACATTTGAACTAGGGGAATTCCTCTAGCAGTACGAGAGGTGGCAGGAATTTGGTAAGCATTAAAGGAGTAGACTACCCCGCGATCGCTAAAGAATAAGACCGTATCGTGGTCACAACAGGTCATAAAGTGTTCGATGCCGTCGTTTTCCTTCATTTTGGCCGCTGCTTTTCCTCTTGTCGCTCGACTTTGGGCTTCAAAGGTACTCACGGGCATCCGTTTAATATAGCCTTGTTCTGTTAACAAAATAACCGACTGTTCATTGGCAATCAAATCTTTATCAAGTAGTTCTCCTTCTCCTTGAACAATTTCGGTACGTCGAGGAGTAGCATGAATATTCTTAATTTCAGTAAGTTCGGTCTCGATAATCTCTTCGATCCGTTCTTTTCTTGCCAAAATATCATTCAGGTCGGTAATTTGATTTTGCAAGTCTTCATGTTCTGCCTGAATTTTTTCGGCTTCTAAAGCAGTTAAACGACGCAACTGCATCTGAAGAATCGCATCGGCTTGAGTATGGGACAGACCAAAGCGCTCTACTAGCTCATTTTTAGCCGTGGTAGCATCAGCAGCCCCTCGCAATAATTGAATAATTGAATCAATGTTTTCTAAAGCAATTAACAAGCCCTGTAGTAGATGATCTCTAGCTTCAGCTTTTCGTAGCTGATAGCGAGTCCTGCGGGTAATTGCTTCGACGCGGAAGTTTAAAAATACTTTGAGAAACTGACGAATGGTTAATAGTTGGGGTTCACTATTGACCAATGCCAACATATTGGCACCAAAGTTTGCCTGGATGGCAGTTTGCTTGTAAAGATTGTTGAGGACAACCCGCGGATAGGCATCACGCTTTAGTTCAATGACAATCCGCATCCCAGTGCGATCGCTTTCGTCGCGAATATCGGAAATACCCTCAATTTTCTTGTCGTTAACCAAGTCGGCAATCTTTTCAATTAGGGCTGCTTTATTAGTTTGGTAGGGTAACTGAGTGATAATAATTGCTTCTTTGTCCGCTCTACCTCTCTGTTGCAGGGTTTCGATCTCTGCTATTCCCCGCATCGTAATCGAACCCCGTCCCGCAGTGTAGGCTTCTTTAATGCCCGCTCTGCCGATGATTTGTCCTCCTGTCGGAAAATCAGGACCTTTGATGTATTGCATCAATTCTAGATCGCTAATTTCTGGAGCGTGAATTAAAGTGATCGCACCTTCAATCACTTCTCCTAAATTATGGGGCGGAATATTGGTTGCCATCCCGACGGCAATCCCCGACGAACCATTAATCAGCAGCTGGGGAATCCTCGCGGGTAATACCACTGGTTCTTGTTCTGAACCATCAAAATTATCGGCAAAGTCTACCGTTTCTGCTTCAATATCCCGTAGCAATGAATCTGTTGCCAAGGACTGTAAACGACACTCGGTATAACGCATCGCTGCGGGAGGATCGTTATCAATTGAACCAAAGTTTCCGTGTCCATTGATTAAAGGACTTCTCATTGAGAAATCCTGCGCCATCCTCACCAAGGCATCATAAACAGCCGTATCACCATGAGGATGATATTTACCTAATACCTCCCCCACAACACGAGCGCACTTACGAAACGGGCGGTCTGGGGTAAGTCCTAGTTCGTACATAGCGTAGAGGATGCGACGATGGACTGGCTTTAAACCATCCCTAGCATCTGGCAATGCTCTGCCTACAATTACGCTCATGGCGTACTCCAAATAGGAGCGAGACATTTCATTACTCAGATCGATGGGGATAATCCGTTCCTGGGAAGTGGTCATACTCTGAAAAACTCCAAATATATGCAATAATTTGGATTAATGGCTGATAAACTCGGCGCTTTTCTCTTTTATAGCCAATAAAGCCCAATATAGTAGCATTTTATAATCAAATTCTAGCATATTTTGGCACATTCTGGTGGCATAAAAACCCTGTTATATCTACCACAGAAGTCTTTTAGATTTCGCATAATTAGCTCAGATCTATTTTAGTTTTAATTTCTGCTGTAACTTGCCAAATATTTTCTGGATTTTTAATTGATTAATACGTCTGTTGTTTAAGCTTTTAATGTTGGCAGGATAATGCAGTCTCCAGTCAAAAAACTGATTAATTTCGGTTAAAATCACCTCTAATCTGGCTACTAAATGTTCACTGCGATATTGAGTTAACCAAGATTCTGAGATCTTCGTAGGTTGTTGCAATACTTGAGCAATTCTTTGTAAATCGTACTGAAGAGAATAGCCCGCAATCTTATGACAATTAAATCCAGGATCGAGATAGTCGGCTAGTCCATGATTAACGCTAGAAAATACTTGACAACCACAGGCTAAAGCCTCTAAAGGTGGTAAACCAAAGCCTTCGGTCACGCCGCTGGTTGCCCAATATTCGGCTGAATCATAAAGATAAATTTTGCTGCGGTTAAATAATCCTGCTAAATCTTGAACGTAGCTATCGATAACCTCTACCCGATAATCAGACTGTAGGGCAGGAATTAGCTGTTGTAGCAGATATTCTGAAGCTTTACGAGTCTGTAGCAAAATATCAATATTTCGCGGTCGGTCTAAATTATAAAACTCATCGCCAATCTGGTTAGGTAAATAGTAAATTAATCCATTAGCAGCCTTGGCTCCCCAGTACCCCATAGTATTTCGGCTAACAGTAATAATCGGAATTTCTGGAGGTAGAGCGAAGCCGTATTCTGCGCTATGGGCATGATAGATAATATTTTGACCTTTAAGCTGGGTAATAATTTTAGGCACATCAAAACCCCAACCAATTAGGAAAATTGCTGATTTTGGGCTGATTTTGGGCAATATGTCGTTTAAGAACAAATACTTTTCTTCCCTTTGGCGATAAGTAACTACTTCTGCCGAACAGATCCGCTGCGCCAAAACACAGGTATTTAACTCGGCCCATAGTCCACCGCCACCGAACTTTCCTGTTGTTCCAGGCAATAAAAAATATAATTTTCGCATCAATTGAATGAATAATTGTCAATTATGAGTTGAAATAGGAATCCAGACAATAAAGGTAGTTCCTGGACTATTTTCGGATAAATTGTTTGGACTAATCAATTCAATTTTTCCCTGCATTTTTGTCGCCAATTCTTGAGCTATCGCCAGTCCCAATCCAGTACCAGGAATATTGCTTTGAGCCTGTATGCCTCGGTAATGCCGTTCAAAGATTTGCTCTCGATCCGCTATGGGAATACCGTATCCCGTATCTTTAATTGCTATACCCAACATGGCAGGCTTTGCCATCTCAAGATCGAGCTGGATTTTTCCCCTTGGGGGAGTATATTTCAAGGCGTTATCAATCAAATTATTGAGAATTTCTCTAAGAGCAGAAACGTCTCCTGTCACTTCTGGTAAGATGTTAGGAATCTTATTAATCAGCTCAATGTCTCTTTCGGTGGCGATTACTGTTGCGGTGGCAATCAACGGTTCTAAAATCTGGGTTAAATCAACAGAAGTTAGTTCAGTAGCAGAACTTGGTAAGAGAAAACTACTGCGATCAACTTTGTTATTAATTTTAGTTTCCAACAGAGGAAAAGAACTATAACTATTATGAGGCGCAACCTGAGAATCAAAGGTAGCTAGCTGGTTAGATTCTGTCTCAAACTGCTCTAGCAAAGCTTGAAAACGATCGCTCTGTGCCAAAATGCTTTTGGCTAAATTACTGTTAGGATCATCTGGTAAAAGGCGTTTAAGCAGCAATTTGCCAAATGTCCGCAGTGCAGTTAGAGGGTTGCGTAACTGATGCAATAAATTATCTAGGCGATCGTGTTCGATACGCCTCAGATTTTCCTGGACTGCCAACTCATTTTGTGTCCAATGATACTGGAGTTCAATGAAGCGAGCGATCGTGATCGTACGAGCTATTTCTTCTATCTGTTGCAGCTCGCCTTGTAACCATTCTCGATCATCACGTCCGGTTACCAAAAGACCAATAAAAGCATCCTGATGAATCAACGGTAAAATTAGCTGTTGCGTATCTGTTGGCTCTGGTTTCCAAGTAGATTCTGTCGATCTCGTTTCCTTCTGTGTTGTTAAATTATTAGGTAATAATTGAGCTATGGAATGAGACTGTAATGCCTGCCAGATTTGCGATAACTTAGTAGGAGGAAGCTCACAAAAACTTTGATTTGTGGTTGGAGGATAAATCGCGAAAGGAAACAATTGCGCCTGCACGTCTTCACTCATTTCTTCTGTCAAATAGATAACACTCCAAACCGCACCCAAACTTTGAGACAATAAATTTATCTGGGATTGACACAAAGTAGTAAATTCGGTACTGGAAATATGATTGTTTGACATTATGCTCCACGGGCAGAGATTTCTAAAAAGTTATATGGTAGCTATGAAAATGGCTATCAACTTAACCTAGATATCTAATTTTGGTTTTTGACTATTTCGCTGTTTTCTCATCATAAAATATTAAACAACACATTTTTTAGATAGCATCTTTGCCTAATTTTTATTCGGTAATTTCCCTAGAAAACAGTTGATTTTTTTTGTTCATTACGATACAATAAAACTGAAAATAGTAACCAATGACACAGTATTCAGTAAGTAAAATTTAGGAGGTCAAAGGGTTGGCAAGGAAACGTAAACGCAAAAGCCGTCGTCGCCAAGAAGGGCGCAAAATTCTAGAACTCGTTCCTCAGTATCATATCGAAAGCGGTGAAGATAAGCCAGTAACTGCGGCTCGCAACTACATAGCCTCCCGCGGGATTCAGCCTCCATCCGTTTTGGTGGTTAAAAGAAACGAACACACCACAGATCGTTATTTCTGGGCAGAAAAAGGTTTGTTTGGCGCTCAATATGTAGAAGAAAACCACTTTCTCTTTCCCAGTCTGCAATCAATCGATCTTCAAGAGTGGGATAATGATAAAGCGATCGCTACAGCAGCTACTCGTTAGAGTAAGAGTCATTAATTTAAAGCAAATTTAAGCAAACTTAAATACTTAGATTTTTTTAAAGGGAGATAAATATTATGTTTATCTCCCTTTGAAGATCTAACCTAAAATTATTAAATTTTAATCAAACCTAATTAAGCTAATAGTTATATTTATTCCACTGTTTTCACCGACAGGTTTTCCTGTAGTTTAATCAACTCATCTCGATGAGCAGTAACGGTGACTAAATTAGGGCTATTTGTTCTAGATGTGACCTGTAATAACACTTCTTCCCAGCGACCAGCTTTACGCCAATAAAAAACGCCAGCTAAGGGTGCAATCAAAACCAATAGCCAAAATAATAGATTGTTAACATTAGGAAACAGCAAAAACAACACCAAAACCAAACAAGATAAACCTACTACCGCTAAAAAACTTAACAATATAGCTAAGAAAAGGCTGGGCTGTACAAATCCTTTGAAAACAATCAGCTTATTTTCTGCATTAACGGCGGTTAGTCGGTAAGCCCTGGCTTCAAAATATTCTTGCAATTGTTTAAGCAAAATATCTGCAGATTCAGCAGGAACAAGCTGTATCTGCTTGGTACGATCTTTGACTGAAGCGCGAATGAAGAAAAATAACCCGATCATCATCAACAGGGTCAAAAAAAAGGTCGAGGAAATAACTGGCAGGTTCACTAGATTAAATTCAGATTTATGATCGTGACAATATTCTCAAATACATTGACAATTTTTTCTTTACTACCAGAAATTTTCTTACTGGCGATCGGCATAATAATGATTATAGTAATGATAAGAGCTAGTAGTGCGGTTGACCTGATTTGCGACTACTCCTAGAACGGGCACGTTAGACATTTTAATATTATCAATATTTTGCTTAAGTAAAGAGCGATCGGTCTTGCCAATTCTGACTACCAATATCACTCCATCAGTACGACTTGATAAAATTCTACCGTCGGCAAATCCTAATATTGGTGGAGTATCGTAAATAATTAAGTCATATTTTCTACTGCTTTTTAAACGTTCCATCAAAGCGTACATTTTTTGAGAGGAGAGTAAGCGAGTCGGATCTGGGGGAATTTCTCCTGCCGTGATGATAGATAAATTTTCCCACTGAGGAACTTTGACAATTGCTTCTTCAACGTCTAGGCCAGTAGCTAAAACGTTACTCAAGCCTTCTTGATTCTCAATCCCAATCCAGCGATGAACTTGAGGACGGCGCAGATCGGCATCAATTAATAAGACTTTTTGCTCCATTGCTGCTGCTGCCTGTGCTAAATGACAGGAGACAGTCGATTTTCCTTCCGAGGGAATAGAGGAGCTAATTACAAAAGAGCGGATTGAAGTGTCAGAGCCTAAAAGCTTGATATTAGTGTTAAGAGAGCGAAAAGACTCTAAGAAAGGAGAAGCACCATACCATTTTTGCTTACTATCGACAGCAGACCTTGGCGAAGCTTTAAAAGAGCGATTGAGATTAAGAGTGTTGTTACCAATTTGTAATCGAGGCAAATTAACTTTTTCTTTTTTAGGTTCTACTAATAATTCATCTAAAGGTTTGAGATCTTTTTGTACTGGAATCAAACCTAATATAGGCAATTTTATTCTCTCTTTTAGCTCTTCTGAAGAGTGAAAAACTGGATCGAGACGCTCTGCTAATAGTGCTGCGGCACAACCTAACATTAAACCAGAAACTAAGCCTAACGCCAGGTTACGAACAGGATTAGGAGATATAGGATTTTCCGCTACGCTAGGTTGTGAAATCGCTTGCCAGGGAAGCGCTTGCTGCGCTCCTTGAAGCTGTAATTCTTCTTGAGCAGTTAAAAAGCGGTTTAAACTCTCGGTGGCTACAATTAGCTGTCTGTTTAAATCAGTATATTGACGGGCGATAACAGGCATTTGCTTGGTCAAACTATTCAACTCAGCGATCGCTCCTTGTAGAACCCGCTCTCTAAGCTCAAGTATTTCGATTTTATTAGCGGCTTCAATATACTTTTGGTTGAGTCCCAGGCGTAAAGAGCTAGGAGAAGTTAAATTTGGCGTGTTTTCTACTGCATTGGTCAAATTTTGACCTAAAATTCCACTGGCTTCCTGCTGCAACAGTGCAAGTAAACGAGTTTTTTTATCTTCCAAAGCTTGAACAACTGGATTCTGGTCTGAAAAGCGGGAAGATTCTTTAGCTAGCTCTACCTCGACTTGCTGTAGCTCATCTAGCAAATTTTGGTATCGTGGTGATTCGCTTAGATAGCTTGCAGCTAACGCCTGTTGCGGTTCCAATCTCAGCTGATTTTGGAGCAAGGCGTATAAAGATTTTGTTTCTTTTAATTCAGCCTGAGTATTAAAGTATTTTTGCTCAAAATCAACCCGCTGCCTGGCTAATATTCCTGCTTGCTGTTCTGGATCTAATAGATTGTATCGCTGACGAAATTTTTGTAGCTTACCTTGCAACCGATCAACTCTTGACCTTACCTCTGGTAATTGCCTCTCAACGAAATCAATACCTTGTCTAACTTCTACTCTTCTTTCTTCTAAAGAATAACGCAGATAAGCTTCTGCCAAATTATCTAAAACAAACTGAATTTTGTTTGGATCGCCATCAACGTAGGACACCTCTATTATTTTGGTTTCGTCTAGCTGCTCAATTTTTAGGGGAGACCTTTTCGGCTTGATTAGCTCATCATATTCGATTTCTGAATACTTAGTAGACAGATTTTTGACGATTGGTTCGAGAACGCGAGGGCTTTGCAGTACTTTAATTTGAGTTTCATAGTCTAATCCTCCTAAATCCTGCTGCAATATTGAAAGAGTATCGTCTTGCTCTTCGGTTACCGGCTCGACTAAAAGTTTGAAACTACCCTCATACTTTGCTTCCTGATTAAAAGTTACAATTGCCGATAAAGCAGTTACGCCAGCAACTACACCACAAATTAAACGCAAGCGATGTTTAACTATACTGGTTAATTGACGTAGATCGATACTATCTCCTTCGGCTTCTCCTGATTGGTCAACCACAGGTAAGGAATAGGCATAGGTATCGTTTGCATTTCTAAGACCAATCCCATTACCATTTCTATCTTTTGAAGGAAGATAAGTAGAACGATCTGAACTTCTATCGGGCATTATTTTATCAATCCTCACAACGCGGATTATTTTAAATTATTCGCATAATGACCCATTGCCACTGCAAGATGTGGCAGAGCAATGGGCTAACACTTTAGCGCACTCTTATCTAAAAGATGGCATTAAATAAACCAAATAGACCCCCAAGAGGGCTAGTTACATTACCAATACTATCGCTAGTTGCGGTTGTACCAGAACGACCAACGACCACTACATCGTTTTGACCGAGAACTGGATTAGTTTCGTCATTAACTTCTGCGCCAAAATCGACTTGAATTTTTCGCTTTTCTACCGTACCGTTTGGCTTAAGGCTAACCAGTTCGACCTCCTTACTGTTGGCACGCTGAGTATCAAATCCACCAGCAGCTAAAATAGCCTGGTTGAGCGGAGTGTTTGGCTCTACTTCTACAGGACCTGGGGTAACTACTTCTCCTACGACATTAACTGTAATTGTCTCTGGAGAAAAAGTAGCTGAGGCAAGTTGACGTCTTTCTTCTTCGGTAGGTGCCTTTGCTTGAGGAATAAGGACTTTATCTCCTTCTTGCAAAATAATATCTTGGCTAGTATCTCCAGATTGAATAACCTCCCATAGATTAACCGCAATCGTCTTTTCTTCACCATTCCAGGCAGTACGTTTAATCTCTACTTGTTTAATATCTGCTAGAGGTTTGATACCATTAGCAGCACTAATAGCCTGAGAAAGTCTGGGAGGAATTGACTCTTCTTTTCCTTGATTAGCTACATTAATACTATCTCTGCTGAGTAGTCCTGGTTGAATAAAATGAGAACCTGGACGATACACTTCTCCTACTACCGCTATCTTGATCGGTTTGTCTGATTGTAAGCCAAAGCTAGATTGAGCTAAACGATCTAGTTCAGAAGTATTAATTTTATCAGTTGTAGGTACAAAGATAGTGTCTCCATCTCGAAGAGAGATATCCTGCCTAATTTGATTTCTGGTTAGTAGATCCCAAAGATTAGCATTGTAAACAACTTCTTTGCCCTTATTTTCTCTGGTCACTCTGACGTTACGCACGTCAGCAATAGTAGTAATACCGCCAGCTTGTTCTAGCATATCAGTGACGGTAGGAAACTGAGGATTCTCAGCAGTTAGAGCAACCTCATAAGCTCCTGGATTGTCTATTTCTCCCGCAATACCAATTCTTAAGGGGCGAGGTGTAACTAAACCAACAGTAATAATTGGTCTTTTAAGATAAGTTGCATACTCTTTAGAAACTACATCAGAAGTTTGCTTGAGACTCAAACCTCTAACATCAACTCGACCAACTAAGGGCAGACTAATAGTACCATCTACCAAAACAGGATATTGTCCGCTATATTCTTCTACCTGGAAGATATTGAGATTGATTGTATCGCCAGCTCCCAAAGTATAGTCAGTTTCCTCAGTCGCAAATTCTACGTTAGCTGGAGGTATAGGAGCTGTAACTTGTGTAGGGTTAGAGCTAGGAGCTGTCTGGTTTTCTAGGGGTGGTAAATCTCTATAGTTGAATTGTTGTGGTTCAGTTGATGATTGTCCTGAATTTGTATCTTGTAATTCAATAGTGTTGTCCTGAGCAATTGCTGGAGCCGATGCAAGAGCCAAACAGAAGAATAAAGCGATTGCGCTATAGCTATTAACTCGTTCTAAAAATAATTGATACAAAACAGAGGTAATTTTCATAAAAATATCACAATGAAAAAGAGTAGATTATTGCGACTAGACTATCATTATTATCTCTTGAGGTTAAAATGTCGAAAAAACAAAAACTAAAGTTCCCCTACTTAATTGGCTCAAAATGGACGGCCAAACAAAAAACATGGGGGTGGAGACATTTTCAGGTAACTAATCGCAAAAATCAAGGAAAATGGATCTTTGCCGAGATGGTAGCATCTTGCGATTCTCAAACCCGCTTTTGGGTTAATGCGTCTCAGCTTAAGGACGATTCCTTATGGCTACCAGGATGGAAAACGCTCCAAGAGATAAAAAAAACTGAGAGCTATGGTGATGCTAATAATTCTAGCTATTAATCTCGTTTATAAGTTTAAAGATTGAATCAAGTTGTTGCTAACAATTTTAATAAAATGGCTTGAAAAGATAATAGCATTATCTTTGATAATTGTTTTTTGGTTTATAAATAAAAATTGTAAATATCAATGAATAATGCACCAGTAACATTATTAAATATTGACAAAACAGACAAAAAAATTTTGCTGGTCGATCATCTTTCTTTAATTAGAGAAGAAGGAGAAATATTGGGTATTTTAGGAGCAAACGGTGCAGGCAAATCAAACACAATTCGGATGCTAACCACTCTATCACAACCAAATTAATACGTTGGCTAGAAATATCTCGGCGAAGAGCGATCGCCTATAATTACTAGTGAACGGGACTCGGTCTTCTGCGGTCAGTTTTTTCCAGACACAAAAGCAGCATAAGCAATAAATGATTCAAGCATTAAGAGGAACAAGAGATATTTTGCCAGAGGAAGTTGGATACTGGCAGTTAATTGAAGCAACGGTCAAAGAAATATTGGGTCGGGCGGTATATCAAGAGATTCGTACGCCAATTTTTGAGCAGACAGCATTATTTGAGCGCGGGATTGGAGAAGCTACTGACGTAGTAGGTAAAGAAATGTATACCTTTAGTAGTCGAGGAGATAAGTCTATTACTCTTAGACCTGAAGGTACGGCAGGAGTAGTCAGAGCTTATATTCAAAATAAGCTTCATGCCCAAGGAGGTGTACAGCGACTTTGGTATACGGGTCCGATGTTTCGTTATGAACGACCACAAGCTGGTCGTCAGCGTCAGTTTCATCAAGTCGGTTTAGAATTACTAGGCTGTGATGCTCCTCGTGCAGATGTCGAAGTTATCGCCTTAGCTACTGATATTTTGCGCACTTTGGGTCTGAAAAATTTGCAGTTAGATATCAATTCGGTGGGAAATGGTGAAGATCGCGCTCAGTATCGTGAAGCTTTGGTTAGCTATCTCGAACCTTATCAAGCTGATTTAGATCGAGATTCACAAGATCGATTAACCCGTAATCCTCTACGAATACTAGATAGTAAAGACCCTAAAACTCAAGAAATTGCCCAAAATGCGCCTAAAATTACCGAGCATCTTAGTGCAAAATCGAAAAAACACTTTGATCTGGTGTTGCAGTTACTCACGGACTTAAATATTAAATATCAGATCGATCATTGCCTAGTGAGGGGTTTAGACTACTATACTTACACTGCTTTTGAAATCAAATCTAATGATTTAGGCGCACAAGCAACAGTTTGTGGTGGTGGACGCTATGATGGCTTGGTAAAAGAACTAGGTGGTCCTGAAACTCAAGCGGTAGGTTGGGCGATTGGCATGGAAAGATTAGTATTGCTGTTGCAACAGCTAGAATCTAATCTTGTTAATATTCCCGATATGTATATTGTTTCTCGTGGTGAGGCAGCAGAAGCACAGGGATTGTTATTGGCGCAGAAGTTACGTAGCTTAGGTTTGAGTGTCGAACTAGATCTAAGCAGTAGTGCTTTTGGTAAACAGTTTAAAAGAGCCGATCGCAGTGGTGCAGTTGCTTGTTTGGTTTTAGGCGATGCAGAAGCGGAGAATAATACCGTTAACTTAAAATGGTTGGCATCGGCAGAACAACAGGCGATCGCTCAAAACGATTTATTAAAGATGGCAGAAGAGTTAAAGGTGAAAATTGCGAGATTGAAAAGTCCTGAAATAATCGCCTAAAATGATTTAAAAGGCAACAGCCAATTTGCTAAATTTCCCAGCAGAGCCTTAAGATAATTGGAAGTAGATAGCAATCCAATTGACTATGTCAGGTTTAAAAGAGAAATTAGAAAAAGATGTTGCCAATATTTCTTGGCAAGACTTGCAGCCTCACGCCAAAAGAGATGCCATTATCGTAGTTAAAGATGAGTTAGATCTTTCTGAAGTAGCAGTAGCGATCGCGCAAGACAATACACCTTCAGTTCAACGATGGATTAGCGAACAATTTATTTCTAAGCCAACTTCAGCAGAACTTACCCATTGGAATCAGACACCACAGAAAGAATTCACGGCTTTGATTGTCCAGCCCTTTGTGATTGTTAAAGAAGCAAATTAATCATTTTGGTGGCGCTGTAGTCCCGACTTAACCCAGGCGATGCAGTCTAACGGACAACTAAATATTTTGGGTGCAGCGATATTGATTAACTTGTTTGGCGCGTAATGATCGTAAAAACACTTGTTAGCTTCTTGATGGATCACAATTAGATTGTGATGATAGGTATAACGCTGCCGAAAATAGCGCGATCCTTCTAAAATTAATTGGCTATCTAAATGTTGTTGGGCGATCGTTACAATCTCTTGTATTGTACTAGAATACAACTGAGCAGGGTTTACTGCTTGGTGTAAGATGCTGGTGTAGCCTTGCTCTGATAGTAGAGAATAAGAGTAGATATTTTGACCATCAACGCAGCTAAAAACGAAGGGAATAATCAAACATTCCTGATATGCTACAGATTTTTCGTAGAGAAACCGCTCGCTCATTTTGGTTTACTCCTCAATTGAACTGTATAGGCTGTTATAAGTCAGTCTTTAATTATTATTTGATAGGGAAAAAGACACAATAACATTTTTTTCCCTATATTTTATTTAAGTTAGTACAATCTTGTTCTAAAGCTTAAAGCCGATCGCTTTTTTCAAAGCGTCAAAGATTGAGCGTCAGTTTCAATCAGAGTCGCCAGATCTTTCAAGAAAGCTGCTGCCTGTGCGCCATAAATAATGCGGTGATCGGAAGTAATATTCACCTTCATCTGGCGTTTTACTCCCATCATGCCTGAATCATCAGCTACCAATTGAGGTTTTGAGCCACCAACGGCTAAGATTGAGCCTTGTCCTGGAGGCAAAATAGCATCAAAATTATCGACTCCAAACATTCCCAAATTGGAAAGGGTAAATGTCCCAGTAGTATATTCTTCGGGCTTGAGTTGTTTCGCTCGGGCGCGGGCGACTAAATCTTGCCAAGTGCGCGAGAGAGAATAAATATCCAGTCGATCTGCATTACGCAATACGGGAGTAATTAGTCCACCATCGGGCATAGCTACTGCCACAGCAACATTAATTTCCGAGTTGTAGCTAATGGCATCTTGAGTATAGCCAGCGTTAACCACAGGATGTTTTTGCAAGGTAACGGCGATCGCCTTAGCTAATAACGCCGTCATCGTCACGCCCTTGGGTTTGATTTGTTGATAAAGTTTATCTAAAGCATCAGTAGTAATGGTGTAAGCTACATGAAAAATAGGCACTTGCAAGCTTGCCACCATGTTTTGTACCACCGCTTTTTGCAGAGTATTAAAGGGTACAGTTTCACCAGGATTAACCTTGGCTGGGGCAGCAGCAGTTGCGGGAGCAGCAGTTGTGGGAGCAGCAGTTGCGGGAGCAGCAGTTGTGGGAGCAGCAGTTGTGGGAGCAGCACTAGGAGTAACACGGGCAGCCACGACAGCAGGTGCAGAGTTAGCAGTAGCCTGAGGAACAACGCCCAAAGGAGTCGCAGCAGGAGTGCTTACAGGTTTACCTGAGGCTTGTTCGACATCACCCGCCGTAATTCTACCATAAGGACCACTTCCCTGAAGAGTTTTTAAATCCACACCCAACTGTTTAGCCAATTTTTTCGCTCTGGGTGAAGCAATAGTTCTGCCCGAGCTATTACCATTGCTGGATACGGTAGCAGTACTAACTTCTACTGGAGCGGTAACTGCTACGGGGGCTGCTTGTTCTGGTTTGCTTCCACCTTTTACATGATTCACCGCTTGTTGTTTAGCTGATTCAATTTCGGCTTCAGTTTCGGCTACTAAAGCGATCGCACTGCCTACAAGAGCTTCTTGTCCCGCCTCGACTAAGATAACTGCCAGGTAGCCTTCGTTAAAAGATTCAACGTCCATATCGGCTTTGTCCGACTCTACTACTAAGACCGTTTCCCCTTTTTCTACTTTGTCCCCAGGAGATTTAGTCCACTCGACAATTTTACCTTCGGTCATTGTGGAACTGAGGGCGGGCATGAATATATCGTGAATCATAGTGTACGAGCTTCTGTTTGTAGTTAGTTACTGATATTGAGAATTAAAGGAAAATAAATGCTTTTTTCCCAGCCTTAAGCTGTAATTGTGCCTTGATTACAACCTATGATAATAACATCGATCGCAATTCTCAGACTGACCAAGTACGAGCTAATCTGTGACTGAATAAATACTTAATAAGTCGATCTACTTAGCGTTGAGCTAACTTTGGTGTTCTGCCGAGTAAGCCCGTCATGAGTCGCAGAGCAAAAATCCTTAGGGGTTTAAAATAGCTCATCAGCCATAATCCCCAACGACGCAGGGCAACTATTGGCAACCAATTGTTAGAAAATATTCGATCTAACAAATCAGTAAAGCCGAGTATTGCTAAATTTTCCAGTTTTCGCCAACCTTGATAGCGTTTGAGAATTTTAACTGTACCGATATCCAGTCCTCGATCGTGAGCAGTCTGTAGTACCTGGGCCAAACTAGCGGCATCCCGAATACCCATGTTTAAACCTTGTCCACCAACAGGATGACAACAGTGAGCAGCATCACCAATCAAAGCTAAACGGGACTTGATATAGCGATCGCACTGCATTAGCTGCACTGGAAACACGAGACGTTGGCTAACTAATTCTAAATCTCCTAAAACATCGCCCGTACAGGTTCGTAGTTGAGCCAAAAAAGCCGAATCATCTAGTTCAGCTAAAGCTTTAGCTTTGGCATGGGGTTGTGTCCAAACAATCTGACACTGATTGCCTGGTAACGGCAGGACTCCCATCGGGCCAGTCGGCCAAAAACGTTCAAAAGCAGTATTGTTTTCTGAGGCAGTATGCTTAATGGTAAATGCCACACAGGATTGCCAATATTTCCAACCACGGGTTTTAATTCCTGCTAAGTTGCGAATGTGCGATCGCGCTCCGTCTGCCCCGACAACTAGTTTAGTTTTGATTAAACGCTGTTCTCCGTTAACGCTTACTTCTACCGTTGAAACACCTTTTTCTGTCGTTAGGTTAATCACCTCCCCTGGGCAAAGCCAGGTAACGTTAAGACAGTCGGTCAGATATTTATGTAAGGCAGCAATAACTATATTGTGCTGCGCCACATAACCCAAATATTCTCCTGGTAAATCTTTGGTTTCAAACTTAACTTTTTGAGGATAATCGGCATCAGTCAGACTAATATGCTGATATTTACCAATATAGGGAAATATATCCTTCCATACGCCAATTCCTTCATAAATACGTCTAGATAGGGGAGAAAGGGCATAAGCTTGGGTTTTAGCTGCTGTTACCTCTGGGGATCGAGCTTCAATCAAGATAATATTTAAGCCAGAATCTTTTAGTGCTGTTGCCAGAGTCGTCCCCACAATACCACCGCCAACAATGACTATGTCACAGTTGAGATCGAGGGAGTCTGCTTTAGTAGTTTCTGGTTGTACTAACATTCTGTATGAATTTTCAAGAGAATAATTATCTGAGTATAAATACTTTCCTATATTGTGACGCGAGCGGCATTTTAGAACAAGGATTTTTGGCAGTCAATGGCGATCATCTATAGACTCTAACTACTCGCTTCGATTTGTCTGGTAACCGTCAAAGCAGAATAACTTACCCCTGCCGTACCTTCTCCTGGGTGGGTAGAATCTCCCACAAGCCAAAGATGCTTAATTGGAGTGCGGTTAGCAAAGCCAAAAGGCCCAAAGGTAGAAATACGCTGTCCTAATCCGCCGACGATGCCTTTGCCTCTAGCGGTATAGTTAGCAAAGGTTCGAGGGGATGCTGCTTCAGCGTAGATAAGATTTTCGGGAGTGAGAGCAAAATATGAGCTTAAACGAGCGATCGCCTCTTCGGTATACTGTTGTTTAATCTGGTCATAGTCACAATCGTTCTTCCACCACAAATCCGCATCGGTAAAAGAAGATGCAATGAGCGTAGCTTGCCCTTCTGGGGCTCTTCCATCTCCTGGCTTGCTTACAGAAACAAACAGGGAGTTATTTTCGCCAATTAGTTGATCTCGATCGTAAAGAAACTGAAGATGAGGAGAACAGTTTGCGGGAATTGCTTCTCGTTTGACTCCTAAATAAATTACAAATGCTCCTGATGGTTGAGGCAGTTTTTCGACTCGACGTTCATAATTTCTCAGAGATTTATCGTCAGTCAGCTTAACTAAATTTTGAGCGGTAACGTTTGCGACTACTTCATCCGCCTCTTCTATCCAGGTTTCATTAGTTTTCTGGTTACGAACACTCACCCCTGTGACTTTTCCTGACGCTGTATGAACTTGTTCGACGCTATGACGCATCAATAGCTTACCACCATACTTTTCTAAACCCGTTACTAGGCGATCGCTTAATACCTGCATACTTTCCTGAAGATGGAAGAGTCCTTGAGGGGCTTGAGAAACCGCTAACGCTGTAGCTGCATATAACAAAGCCGTCTCGTCTGTCCCTACCTGGGAATATAGTTTTAATTGCAGATCTAAAAATGTTTTTAGTCGTTTATCTTCGTATAAGCCATATAGCTTTAACGCCTGGGCAACAGTCATCAAAGTAAACGGCACAGTAATTAAGGTATCGGATCTGACTGCTGAGACTAGTTGCCACAGATCCCAAAGGTTACGTGGAGGTAAGACTGGATCTCGACTTTGAAAACGCCAGCTTGCTTCAAATAAACGATTCAATAAATTCCAAAATGGTTCACTTGCTGGAAACTGTCTTTGTCTCTCTTCTTGCCATTTTTCCCGATCCCGCCAGACATTTATCGGCTTTGTTTCTCCTGGTAAGAATACAGCACAGGCAGGATCGCAATAGGTAGCCGCAGGCGGTTGAATTTCTAATTCTTCAAAAACGCGTTGATGAATTCCTCCAGGCTCTAACCCCGCTACCTGAGTTGCCCCCACATCAAAGGTAAAACCCCGACGCTTAAAAGTAGAGGCGCATCCCCCTGGCGCGATCGCTTGGTCATAGATCTTTACCTCATAACCGCGTTTGGCTAATAATGCTCCCGCAGTCAATCCACCGATACCAGCACCAACTACTACGACACAAGATTTTTGCTTACTTTTGAGAGCGATCACCATATAATTAAATTTATATTTCTTAATATTTAATTATATTTTAAATAAAAGAAGACGCTCCGTAGAACGTCTTTCGTGAATTCAGGAAATTATCAATAGCCAATAGCGACTAAGTGTGTTTATTTTAAAACTCCTGCCAAAATGTTTCTCACCCCATCTCCTCCTTTACTTTGGGTAAAAGATAAGATGATGGGAATAAATTTGCTTGCCATGCCTGGATTTAATCCTAGCTGACTAAAACCTCCAGCTAAAGCAGCCATATTCGCTAATTGACCGCCACTGCCACCGCCCATTGCGCCAGCTAAGCCACCAATAGCCCCAGCAATACCTTTTCCGCCAGACGGAGCTTCGCCAATTAAATTTCTGATAGCAGGAATCGCATTCGCTACTTGAGCAAATTCACCATCTCCTAACTGTTCTTTAGCCATTTTGAAAATGAGCCCAGCACCACCTTTTGCTTGGTTATCATCAACTCCAAGACCTTGTGTTAATTGTTGAATTAATTCCATATTGAGTTTATTACAGTTCTTTCTCGATTATGATGCCAAAGACTCAAGCTAATTTAAACAAGGAAATGCTTAAAAAAGATAATCTTTCTGTATACGCTACAGCATATTTAGTACGATGTGTGTCAAATCAACAATTAATAAATAAAGTTTTGATTAAGTTTGCTTGATTTAGCGATGCCTTACCAGAAAATTTTCATCTGTTTGGTTAGATGAACTCTGGACTAAAAGCAACTATATAATGTGCTTCGGTAAAACAATTTCAACTTAAGTTTTCATTAGGAGAAAAACATGAAAATCAAATATTTAGCAGCTTTGTTTGCTGCTTCTGTTTTAAGCCTCGGCTTAGTAACTTCTTGTGCTACCCCAGAAGCAGGAGAGACTGAAGCTGAACCAGATGCTGGTGTTGTTGAACCACAGGAAGAACCAGGGGCGGCACCAGATGCGGCACCAGATGCGGCACCAGATGCTGGTGCTGGTCAATAATTGATTTGATTAGAGAGGGAGCAGGGCAATAAACTTTTAATTGTTTAAGATGCTAAATGTTTCCTCTCTTTATATTATTCGAGAAACTTTTGGGTGTTAGCGATCGCTAATAACCGAAGCCTCAATCTTTATTCAGTCGAGAAGTTTATTATTAATCTTGATGGATAGTTGTCTCCTGAATGGATTAACAAGGTGATTATCGACTCATCCATCAAACCTGATTCGTCAGGTAGCTTGCTATTACCAGGATTGACGGGATAGGCAGGAAAGCAAGCGGCACTTAAACTGAGACGCAAGCTCTTCCCTGCTGCAATACACATACAGGTAGCCTGCAAAGGAATTTTGATTAGGGCGGTATCGGAATCTGAGGTAACTACGCGAATGTAACCCTGTGTGAAATTAAACACGGTACCGTCAGGATTTACGGTAGACAAAACAGCACAAAGATCGAAACTAGGATTTTCCACAGTACAGTAGACTTCTAACATTATTGCTCCCGCAATATGTAAATCTGATTCTAGATAAGCCGATGTATAGGTCAGAATATCTGAACGACAGTCTAAAGCAGAGCGGTCAAAAGTGCCTCCAGGATAGGTAGAATGTCCTCCTAAGGCGGGTACTGGTCGCCAGGGGTCATGAACTAAAATATCTGTATTATTCTCGAATTCTGTAATTGTTTGACTAAGATCGATTTCTAATAACTCGGGCACAGAAATATCCCTTGCCTCTTCATACTCCCAAAGCATTCCGCTATCTTCTCTAATACTTGCTTGTCCATCACTAGCCAAGTAATAAATTTTTTGAGTTTTAGGTAAACTATCGAACTCTCGCCATTGGTTACTGCCCATTTCAAACAGACACAGCGGCGATTCTTGCAGTAGTCCTGTATCTTTTCCTTTGAGCCAATGATCGAACCAGCGAATCTGGATCTCATCAAGGGGATTTTGGGCTTGAATGCCATAGTCAACTGCACCCAGTTTTCTACCCCAAGGAAGATGCGCCCAAGGCCCAACCAAAAGATGCTGTGGTTGTTTACCTTGGGCTATCATTGCCTGATAAAGATTTAATGTCCCCCGTAAATAAGGATCGAACCAACCGCCAACGTGCAGCATGGGAAGATCTACGTTTTCTAGCAGATATTTAGGCGATCGCTTTTGCCAATATTCCGCATTAGGATTAGGGTTATTTAACCACTGATGATAAAAGGAGTCTGGGGCTAGCTCTTTCATCAGTTCGGGATTGGCAGGAATAGAACCATTTAACGGCAAGTTACGGGAGGCAGCGCGTAATTCTCGGTAAGCTGCACGATCTCCTTTGAGGCGTGCTGTTTCCCCTGCTAGTTGAATTGCCCAAGCTAAATTAGCAAATAGACAAAATGCCCCGTTTTCATAAGCCCAGTCGGTACAAAGATCGTAGGCTACCATAGCAGGAGCGATCGCCTTTAAACATTTTGGCTGGTGCGCTGCGGTATATAGCTGCGTCATTCCCTGATAGGAAAAACCGTACATTCCTACTTTTCCTGTACTGTCAAGTAATTGAGACACCCAGTTGCACGTATCTAAACCATCAGTAACTTCGTGGGTAAACAGATCGAACTCACCTTGAGATGTTCCTCTGCCGCGTACATCTTGGATCACTACAATATAGCCTTGGGCTGCATACCAACGAGGATGAGCATAAACCACTGTAGAAGCAATTTCTCTACCGTAAGGCTGGCGCATCAATAGAATCGGTAATTTCTCATCCGTGTCAGGACGATAAATATCTGCATCCAATCTAACGCGATCGCTCGTCTGCATTGATGCCGTCTGTTTGATGATTTTGACCATTACTTAAGCTGAAGAAAATTACTTACTGTTCGTTAATCTGCTTAAACAATTTTCCTACTTCGGGGTTATAAACCAATAGATAGTTCCAATAATTTTCAAATACTGACTCTACATAACCTTGTGTTTCTGGGTAAGGAATTTTTGCGACAAACTCATCTGCGTCTTGTAACCCATAGCGAGAGACCCATTGAGCTACTGCATTTGGTCCTGCGTTATAGCTAGCCACCGCCAGCATCGAGTTATTGCCGTATTTTTCATGGGTAAAGTCGAGATAATAAGTCCCAATGTTGACGTTATCTTCAGGCTCAATCAAAGAATAGCTAGATAAGCCAATATTTTTAGCTGCGGCTTCACCAGTAGGAGGCATTACCTGCATTAAGCCCAATGCCCCAGCAGAAGACTCGATTTCAGGTTCAAACCGTGATTCTTGACGGATTAAAGAAGTAACTAATAATGGGTTAAGCTGTCGCTGTTGCGACCACTTCAAGATAGTTTGTTCATAGGGAAACGGATATAAAGCCTGCCAGTATTCAGGGGTTTGACGTAGTTGTTGCCATTGTTGTTGATCTTTGGGCGAATCTCGATCTTGCAGATACCAGATTTGATTGATACCCCGCAGATTTTTGCCTTGATATAGTTTCAATAAGCCTTTAGTAAAGTCTTCTGCAATCGTTAATTCGGTGCGATCGCTAATTTCAGTTTGAAATTGCGCCCAAGCTTGTGGTTCTAGCCCTAGTTGATATAATTCCTGGAAGGTTTCTGAGCCTCCTGGAGGAGTTATTTTGCTGGTTTTAACTACTTGAGGATCTTGATGGCGTACTGTGGTAAAGTCTCCTACATTCCATCCTAAAGCTACCGCCGAACGCCAGGCATAATATGATCGGGGAAACCGTGCCAAGACTGATTTATAGGCGGTATTGGCATCTTGGGGACGATTGAGCTTTTCTGCCCATTTAGCAATCCAAAAACCAGCTTTGGGTGCTACTAAACTGTTAGGATTATTAACTACAATCGGTTGCGCCCATTGCCAGGCGGTGACCAAATCTCCCGTTTCAGCTTTCTTACTGGCAATGTCCCAGCGATAGTTAGCTGCTGCTTCAGAGTGTTTATAGTCGGTTAATAGAGTTTGTCGGGCATTGGCAGCGGAGTTGGGACTATTGAGTGCTTCAAGAAATTGTGCTTTTTCAACCAGGGCTTCTGGTGCTTGTGCGGGGAATTGCTTAATTGCCCGATCCAGATAAGTCACCGCTTCTGTTTGACTGACTAAGGTGGCGATACGGCGTAAACCCCAGCCTGTATCCTCGGCATGAGGATATTGTTGAATTAACTGAAGATAATATTGTTTAGCGGTGGTTCGATCATTGCCTAGATGATATCCTCTGCCCGCACGGTAAAGATTTTGAGAAGTAATAGGAGCTTTAGCGTAGGCTTTGCCTGCCTCAGCGTAGTCCCATTTCAACCAATAACTATCGGCGATCGCCTCCCACTCTTCAGGAGTCAACTGGCTGGCATATTCTTCAACTAAACGATTTCTCATTTGGTCTACCCCAGGCTCGTCAGGAGTATATTTAACCAAGACTGCCATCAAATGCGGTTGGTTCGGATTTAAGCTTAACTGCTGGCGGATAATTTCATGTGTGCGGGGATGAGCCGGAAATTGCGCGATCGCCTGTTGCCAATAAGCAGAATTAGATTTACCCAATAAATATAGTGCTTCAGCAGCAGCAGCAGAAGTAGGATATTTCCTGACTAATTTCTGCCAAGTCTTTTCCGCTGCTTCAGAGTTTTGTTCGAGCTGATAGGCTTTACTTTTAGCAAGCAAAACATAAGCAGCCAGCAAAGGATATTCCCGCTCTAAACCCTGCAATTCTGCTAGAGCTTCTTTACCCTGTTTGCGCTCAATTAAATCTGCTGCAAGTAAAAAACTCTTGCGAGTATTTGTAGTCGATTCATTTAGGGCAACTGCTGGTTGCTCAGGGAAAATTTGTCTGGCATCTTGCGTAGAATTTGAATTTATTTTATAAGCAAAAATTAAAGCTGTTGAGCCTATTACTGTTGATATCAAGCTAATAGTAATTAATAAAAAATTCTTGCTATTAAATGATTTCCGCATATTAATTTTTTAAGGGCTTGGGAGTAGAGCAATATGTTTATTCTTCCCCCACAGCTTATCTTTCATATCACTCCAATAATTAGTGGATGTCAATTTAATAATTGACATCCAGGCAAGTAATAGTAATCTAAATGTTTAAATTAAGAGTAGGGAATATAAACCATTTTAATATGTTTTCTGATAGGCCAAAGCTAATAATGATAAATTCCCAGATTAAGAAACCAGATTTTCGTAACCTGCATAAAAAATATAGATCGTCCGTAACTAGTAAATGTAAGCAAAACAGACATTAAAATTTACCCAAACGAGGTCTAAAATAATAAAAAAATCTATACTATCTGAGTGTGAGAAAGTACCCCCACGCTTGTCCCCAAGAATGTAAGGATTAGTGGTGGGGTGAATCGAACTTAACAGTCGAGTGGGATAAATATAACTGCTGGAATTAATATCGTCGAAAGCTTTATATAGCATTAGTTTCAAACGTTGTCTATCACGGATACACTTCGTTATATAATATTTTCGTACGTGACACAAGCTGAGATTGCTGGACTGTGTACAGAACCTCAAAAACTGTTAGGGGTCGAGCCGAGGATCGCTCCTCGACACTCCCATTCAAAACCGTGCTTGCAACTTTCACTGCACACGGCTACTCCTGGCTTTTCGGTAATTTGTATTTTGTTCCTTTTCATCCCACGCTAGACTGCCTCGGAAAGGTCAGTTTTAAGTCTTTCTGTACACATCTGCGTATTAGGCATATTAAGAACTACTTATTTCCCTACTCAGACTCAGGGCTGTACGTCAGCATATCTCGGACATTACATCCATCCCTGTCGGACGTTACCTGTTAATTCAGGTTAAGCATTGGCTTCTTACAGCATCCTACTCCCATATTTCATACGCTTCACATCTGGTTTATCAAGGATTATGTCTTGATAGAAATATGGGGTTATCCCGTTCCCTAAATTCATTTCACGTTGTTGTTAGTCCCTAATCTATACTCCGAGAGGTATAATGATGAGAAAATATTATCTACTCACAAATAATATTCTTTTTTTATTTCTTAATTTTCAAAAGAAATACAGACCTCTGTTGCCTTTTGGCGGTAGTGTATTAAGCCGTTACACTACTTACAGATAACGAAGCTTAAAATTAGTTAGACTTTGTTGAACATAAACAACTTTCCTTGCAGAGTTGCCAAATTCGGCTATCAGCTATCTGCTTTTATCCTAGCTCTGCACCACTATGATGTTACCTAGCAGCACATAGGATATGGATTCAAACGTCTCATTCGTCGGTAGGAATTTAACCTACATGAACTTAGAGTTATTGTATTTTCTAGGTTCTAGAAATTACCCTCATCGTTCCTACAAGCTGTAGTTAGGCTGAAACGGGTCGCACAAATAGATATATGTTTGTAACCATAGTTTCAGGTAGCCGAATGGTGGCGTAAAATCTGTTGAGGGTCTGAGTGAGTAAATTAATTAATCTCATTAATTTGGCAAAAAGTCGGCGCTAGGGCATATCGTGGTCTTTAACCTAAAATGCTTGCAGAGACGGTCTGGCGGGGACAAAATCAAGGTTTTGTCTAGCTAAGAGTCGATGAGTCAAGAATCTCCGTTAAACCGCACTTTGGCGTTTTGGGAGAGTGTCAACAATTCTAACCACAGTTATTGCACTTTCTTTAACTGCTTTCGCGCAAGATACACAACAGCTTGGTTCTACAAGGTCGGGAAACCTGACCGTAGCCCAAGCTCAAACAAGCATTCAAAACAACTCTAACTTTGCTGCGGCGGTAGGAACAGGCAACTTAGTAATTCAAAACACCGATCGACTTAGCGTACAAGATCGGCTAAACCTTGGCACTTATGATCTTCCTGCAACTCCTAATGCTAAAACCGCTGTACAGGTTAACGCTAACGAAGCTGCGGCTATCGGTACTGGTAACGTTATCGGACAAGATTCGACTCAAACTAGCGTTCAAGGACAAGTTAATGTGAATCAATATCTTCCTCCTAGCTACCAACACTAAAAATAATTATAAGCATTATTATTTACAGCAAGTAATAAACAAACTAGACATACTAAAACAGGGGTAAACAAACTACCTCTGGTTTTTTAAATGTTTATCGAACAGTTTAAATTTTAAGATAAAGTTTTAGTAGCGATCGCGACTGATTACAAGCTCCAACAACAACTATGAATAATCGAAGTACAATAACAGGGATAAACCATAACTTACCACTGACTTTTACAGATAAGTTATTTTACTGTCCAATTCCCAATTCTCGATAAGCTTTATGGATGCCTTTGCCCTAGTTCCGCCAGAATGGACTAAATCAGCAGTTCATGCGGTCGATTTTTGTTGCCCTAGTTGTAAAACAAAACCTGCAAAGGCAAAAAACGTTTGGCTGAACCGTCGCGCTCCTGTGAATACAGATACTCGACGCAAATACCAAGAGTTTTATCTGTGTGAGTGCGATACTGCTTGGTGGGGTTGGAGCGACGATCGCCCCTCTTCGGAATCAGGCGATAAATAAGCTTCGACTCTTTTTTAGTACCATTATTACTATTAAAAGCTCTATTCTAAAACATGACTTTAGTTATCTACTTAAAGAATGCAGTTTGACAAAATTCTGATCGCCAATCGAGGAGAAATTGCTCTACGCATTTTACACACCTGTGCTGAAATGGGCATCGCCACTGTAGCCGTACACTCCACAATCGATCGCCAAGCTCTCCACGTTCAGTTGGCAGATGAAAGTGTCTGTATTGGACCACCTCCATCTAGTAAAAGCTATCTAAATATTCCTAATATTATAGCAGCTGCCCTAACTCGTAATGCTACGGCTATTCATCCTGGCTATGGCTTTTTAGCAGAAAACGCTCGTTTTGTGGAAATTTGCAACGACCACCAGCTAACTTTTATTGGTCCTTCTAAAGAAGCAATGTTGGCGATGGGAGACAAATCTACGGCAAAAAAAACAATGCAGGAAGCGGGAGTACCTACAGTACCTGGTAGTAATGGCTTGTTGCGTGATGAAGACGAAGCCAAGGTCGTTGCAGGAAAGATTGGCTATCCAGTAATGATTAAGGCTACTGCTGGTGGTGGCGGTAGAGGAATGCGCTTGGTGCGAGACGAGACGGAGCTGGTCAGAATGTTTCAGGCTGCTCAAGGAGAAGCAGAAGCAGCTTTTGGCAACGGGGGAGTATATTTAGAGAAGTTTGTTGAATGTCCCCGTCATATTGAGTTTCAGATTATTGCCGACAGCCACGGCAATGTGGTTCATTTAGGAGAAAGAGACTGTTCGATTCAGCGTCGTCACCAGAAATTGCTCGAAGAAGCTCCCAGTGCAGTTCTGAGTCCTGAGTTACGTCAGAAAATGGGAGATGCTGCGGTCAAAGCAGCTAAATCGATTAATTATGTTGGTGCTGGAACAATAGAATTTTTGCTGGATAAATCGGGTGATTTCTACTTTATGGAAATGAATACTCGTATTCAGGTGGAACATCCTGTAACTGAAATGGTAACAAGTATCGATCTGATTGCCGAACAAATTCGCGTCGCTCAGGGAGAAAAACTTAGATTTACTCAAGATCAGGTAATTTTAAAAGGTCATGCGATCGAGTGTCGCATTAATGCCGAAGACCCCAAACATAATTTCCGACCACATCCAGGACGCATTATTGCTTACCTACCCCCAGGAGGCCCTGGAGTAAGAATGGATTCTCACGTCTATACAGACTACGAAATTCCTCCCTACTATGATTCTTTAATTGGCAAACTAATTGTCTGGGGAGAAAATCGCGATGTAGCAATTAAACGGATGAAGCGGGCTTTAAGAGAATGCGCTATTACTGGAGTTCCGACGACGATTGAATTTCACCAGAGAATTTTAGAAACTCCAGCTTTCCTTAAAGGTGAGATCTATACTAACTTTATTGCCGAGCATCTTAGCGATTAGTATCGCTTTGGAGAAGACAAAAGTTAAAAGCTTAAAAGTTTTGAGTAGATTTTTAATTAATGATTTAATGCCATAGTAATTAATCCTTGCTGACCGACTAAAATTTCTCGTAGGAGAGTGCAAACCCCAACTAAAATGATTGGAGTTATGTCTACTCCTCCAATAGGAGAAACTATTTTACGTAGAGGTTTTAGGAAAGGTTCTGTCGGATAAACAACTAGGCTAAAGGGAAACTTGGTTAACTCCGCTTGGGGATACCAAGTCAGAACAATTCTAAAAATAAACAGGATGGTCATTAATCCCAGTAAAATGCTAATTCCTATAGTTATTATTGATAAATTCATATCCTTAATTAATTTCTAAATTAATCGCCAAAAGTATTGCGTAATGTAAACATCTGTTATGTATTGTACTGTCATTTTCAAGTCTTGATGCGTTAAACCCAGGCTTTTTTGGGAAACCGCAAGCAAAAAAGATGCCACTGTTTGCCAGATGCTGATTCAAGTTTAATAGTCAAAAATAGTCAAATATGTTAGCCCTGTTGCTCATCTGTACCAATAGTATGAGAGAGAAAGAGGATCTTTGGGCTTGAGAGTGTTTTGCTAAACTGCTTAATAATAGTGAAGCGAACTATACTGCAACATTGGTTTAGCTCTTACTTATGAAAAATGCTGTGATTAACTTTAATTTTGGTTAAAAAACTTTTAAAATTATAAAACAACGTAAACTATTACAGTTGAGACAAAAAATAGTTAGGATAAAAAAAATTATGACTCCTTCATTAGCTAATTTTCTTTTAAGTATAGGACTAGGCGCGATTATTGTAGTTATTCCCGCCACCATAGCGCTAGTTGTGCTTAGTCAAAGCGACAAAATTGAGCGTGGATAATAGATAATAGTTGTCTGCTTTTGTTAACAAGAGTATAAATAATTAAACGACGGAATCCCCTGTAGCGCAAAGATATAGCCTTAATAGTATTCCGTCGTTATATTTTAGGGTTCATGCTGGATTTAAAAATAGTACACAATATAGAAAACAGTAGAGATAATAGTAACTTATACAGACTTGGATCTTAATACCCGTCTGAGTCTAGGTAGAATATGAAGCTACACTACTTAAAGTCAGTATAGGTAAAATAGATATTACCTAAAACCAAGCGAACCAGATTGGGAGAATAGTAATGGTTAATTTTGGGCTGAATGCAGCCGCTATCTTAGGTTTATTCTTAGCAGTAGCAGGGGCTGGACTGTTTTTCTTACGTTCAATTCGCCCAGAGTTGGCAAGGGATTACGATATTTTTTTTGCTGCGGTAGGTCTGCTTTGTGGGATTATTTTGCTATTTAATGGCTGGCGACTCGATCCTATTTTACAATTTGGTCAATTTTTGCTCACAGGAACAGCTATTTTCTTTGCTTTCGAGAGTATTAGGATGCGCGGGGTGGCGACAGAGCAAGCTAGACGCAATACTCCAACAGTCGATCGCGATCGCCCTGTAAGTCGTACCAGAGTTTACACCGAAGCGGAATTGGATCAAATCGATCCTTATGATAATGCTTATGAAGGGGCTAAACCTAATTACAGCAGCCCAAGACTCCAAGGCTATGATGAACCTCAACCCCGTACTGCTCGTCGTTCTGAAAGAAAAAGAGCCGCGCCGTCTGCCGATTTGACGGATGAACCCCGACGCAGAGTGAGCCGTAGCCGTACTGAATCTAGTGATTATGTAGCTCGCGCTCCTGAAGGCGATCGCTATGGCTATAGTGAGCGAGATAAAGATAGAGATAGAGATATTCGCCCTCGTCGTCGTCCTCCTGCCTCCACTGCCGATGCTTACGATCAATGGGAGAAGAATAATCTTAGATCGGCTCCTCGTTCTCGTCCTCGCCCTTCTATACCTTCTATAGAAGATCCTTATTCTGCTCCGACTCCAACCACTAAACCCGAACGCAAACCAAACCCTGTTGAGTTGGGTAGAAGCTATGAGCCAGAAGATGACTACTCCAACAATCTAGGTAGCAGCTATGAGGATTCTGATTTAGGCAGAAGTTATGACCAACCAGACGAATCTATTCCTGGTGATTATGTAGTTGATTATCAGCCTGTAGAAGAACCAGAAGTTGATTACTCAGATGACTATGATGATTCTGATTTAGGCGACTATGATGACTACGATGACTACGATGATTTACCTGAATATAATTCCCAGGAAGATTATCCCGAACAGCCGGAACGAAGAAAACCAATTAACTTCAATAACGACTATGATTAATCGTTTCTTTATCGGCGTATTAGCTTAAAGTTGCTTTTAAACAGAATCGATTAGCAATTGAGCGATCGCCAAATTAGCTTGGGAATAACAATTATTGATGAGTTGAACGATTAATGTTTGACACTCAAGGATAAATAGTAAATGCTAAGTTATTTAAAAAAAACTCGATAAAACACATTTTAACCAGAACTTTGCTGTAAATCTACAATAAGCAGAATTTTGGTGTTTTTTATGACCGACAGTAAATATATTCTTTCTCTTGATTTGGGTACTACAGGAAATCGAGCTATTTTGTTCGATCGGCTGGGGAATGTCGTCGGTCAAGTCTATAAAGAATTGACTCAGCACTATCCGCATCCAGGCTGGTTGGAACACGATGCGTTAGAGATTTGGCAGGATACTAGTAGCAATATTCAAGAAATTATTGCCCAATATCAGTTAAATCCTCGGGAAATTGCTGCTGTTGGTCTAACTGTTCAACGGGAGACTTGTTTGCTTTGGGACAAAACCACAGGTCAACCTTTACATAAAGCAATTGTTTGGCAAGATCGTCGTACTGCTGAGCTGTGCGCTCGCCTAAAAGCAGCAGGAAAAGCGGAAATCATTGAACAAAAAACAGGTCTAGTACTTGATGCTTATTTTTCAGCTACCAAGTTAGCGTGGCTGATTGATTGGGTCAAGCAAAATAAACCTGATACTAATTGGGATAACGTGATGGCGGGAACAATAGATGCCTGGGCGTTATGGAATCTAACTGGTAAACAAGTTCATGCTACCGATATTAGCAATGCCAGTCGTACTATGTTGATGAATTTAGATACAGGAGATTGGGACGAGTCTTTATTAGAATTGTTTAATATCCCTCGCCAGATTATGCCTGAAATTAGACCCAGTATGGGCGTATTTGGCAAATGCGATCGCGATTTAATTGGTGCAGAAATACCAATCGCTGCTATCTTCGGCGATCAACAGGCAGCCTTATATGCTCACGGTTGCGATCGCCCTGGGTTACTTAAGTGTACCTATGGTACTGGGTGTTTCTTAGTGGCTCAAACTGGTACGGCAGTTACGAGATCGCACAATCGACTCCTTTCTACAGTGGCGTGGAGTACTAAAGAGCAAACTAACTATGCTTTAGAAGGGGCAATTTTTACTACAGGAGCATCAATTCAGTGGTTGCGTGATGGTCTAAAGCTAATTAAGGATGCTGCTGAAACCGAGTCTCTGTGCAATCGTATAGATGATACCAACGGAGTTTATTTTGTTCCTGCCCTCAGTGGTTTGGGCGCACCTCATTGGGATATGAAGGCTCGCGGGGCTTTTTTGGGCATTACTGCGGGTGTTCAACAAGAACATATAGTCCGTTCCGTTTTAGAAGCGATCGCCTATCAGGTCAAAGAAGTAGTTGATGCCGTTAATCAAGATAGTGACAATCCTGTATCTCTTCTCAAAATCGACGGTGGAGCAGCTAAAAACAATTTTTTGATGCAGTTCCAAGCAGATGCTTTGGGAGTCCCTTTGGAACGCCCTAAAGTGCTGGATGCGACGGCTCAAGGAGCAGCTTTCGGTGCAGGATTAGCGGTGGGCTTTTGGGATAACTATCAAAAGCTAATTAGCGATCGCCAAGTAGAGCGAGTATTTGAACCAGGGGCGGGGCAAGCCCAGGCACAAGATAATTTTGCCATGTGGTCAAAAGCTGTAGCTAGGGCGAAAAACTGGATTGAGTAAGTTGTTTTAAAGATGAGGCGATCGATAAAAGGGTTTCTTCACCACGGTAGCGGGGTAGGTTTTACCACGAATTTCAACTTCTAAAGCCTGCCCTGCTTTACTCAAAGACTTAGGAACATAAGCTAGAGCGATCGCTTTTCCGACAGTAGGTGATAAAGTACCGCTGGTAATCTCTCCTACTGCTTCTTGGCCAAACATTACTCGATAGCCATGACGAGCGATATATCGCCCTGACATTTCTAATCCGACAAGACGACGTTTAACTCCTGCTTCTTTCTGCTTTTCTAATACCGAACGTCCGATAAAATCTCCTTTGTCTTTGAGATGTACTACCCATCCTAATCCTGCTTCCAAAGGTGTAATTTTGTCATCAATTTCTTGCCCGTACAGGCTCATTGCTGCTTCTAAACGCAGGGTGTCTCTGGCCCCCAGTCCACAAGGTGTAACTCCAGCTTCCAGCAAAGATTGCCATAGCTGCTTGGCTGCTTCAGGTTCAAGCATAATTTCAAAGCCATTTTCTCCCGTATAGCCTGTCCGAGCAATAAATGCGGCTGAACCTTTAATGGTTAAAGTTTGATGAGTGAACGCCATCATGGTGCTAATCTCTTCGGCAACCAATCTCTGTAAAATTTGCCTCGCTTTTGGTCCTTGAAGGGCAATTAAAGCTTGTTTTTGCGAAATGTCTGTCATTAGCACAGAACTATTTTTTAAGTGGCTTGCAATCCATTCTCGGTCTTTATCGGTTGTACCTGCATTGACAATGACAATTGCTTGCTGTTTGCTTTCTTTTACGCCTTGGTAATAAAAAATAATGTCATCGATAATTCCTCCTTGAGCATTGAGCAATACTGTATACATTGCTTGACCAGGTTGGAGACGGCTCAAGTCTGAAGGAACTAAAGTTTGCCAAGTATCAATTAAACTATCTCCCGCAAAGGTAAATTTGCCCATGTGAGATATATCAAACATTCCTGCCTCAGAACGTACTGCTTGATGCTCCAATTTCAGTCCAGAAAACTGTACTGGCATTTCCCAACCAGAAAAAGCAGTAAATCTTGCCTTCTGTTGTTTGGCAAGTTCATATAAGGGAGTTCGTAAAAGATTAGACAATTGCTCTGCCATACGTTTGGTTCAGAATATTCAACTAAAGATTTATAACTATATAACTTAGCGCGACCCAAAGGAGCAAGGTTGGTTGACCCAGAAGCCGTTCCCTTGACGTAGAAGAGCTAAAAACTAAATTAGAAGAGAGAAATTAAATTATGGTAGTGTATTCGGGTATGATTTAATAATCATGTAATATTTGTTTCAATAAATTTTAGTTCGTTCACGCTCTGCTATTGGGTAACGTGGACTACGACCAATAACTTTTTCTGTTGCTGGGTTTAATTTTGAAACAAAAATACTCGTTAATATTTTTGTCAATTTATTTAGATTTATCAGGAGAAAATTAACATGGCTACTCTCAAAATTGCTGTTTATATCACCGTCTTTTTCTTTATCGGATTATTTATCTTCGGTTTTTTATCCAGCGATCCTTCTCGTAACCCTGGTCGTAGCGACTCAGAATAATTTTCTGGTAGGTTAACCTACATAGATAAAAAAGGGGCTGTTTAATCGCCCCTTTTTTTAATGATTGCTAAGTTTGAATATATAGCTCGAAGCTAATTGAGCGAAAATATAATCGAAGTTGATTTAAAAAGTATGAGTAATACTGAGCAATTTTGGTATGTAATCCAACAAAAAGACGGAACTTGTGATGTTAAGAGCTTTGACAGCAAACAAGCAAAAACCCCAGAGCAAGAACAATGGGGTTCATATGATACTGAACAAGCAGCGATCGCCAAAAAGATTGGTTTAATTCGAGCCGGAAAGTGTCAACCTCAGTAATTATTTAAGCAACTAATTATTTTTATTTTATTTAGTTGCTTGGGGTTCGCCTGATTTCTGTGCTTGAATATTCTCGGTCAAAATATCAAGTGCTTTAGAGAATTGAGGATCTTGTTCTGTTCCCACTTTAGAGCGATCGCCACCATAAAGCTCTTCTAGCTGTTTATCACTTAATTTGACCACCACATCAGGTGGAATGCCTTCTTTATTAATATCTCGACCACTAGGAGTAAGATATTTAGCGATCGTAACCGCCAAACCTGAACCATCGCCTAAAGGACGAACTGATTGCACTAAGCCTTTGCCAAAAGTTTTTGTTCCTAACAGGGTGCCTCGTTTGTTATCCTGCAAAGCACCAGAGAGAATTTCACTGGCACTGGCTGAACCTTCATTCACCAAAACCACTAGTGGTTTATCAGTTAAAGCTTTCTGGTTGGCTGTTTCGCGCTCGCTTAGTCCTTGGCGATCGACCGTAGATACAATCGTACCTTCATCAATCCACATTCGAGCAATATTAATACTGGAATAGAGTAAACCGCCAGGATTAGAGCGTAAATCTAAAATATAACCAACAACCCCCTCTTTTTCTTGTTCTTTAATTGCCTTCTGCATATCTTTTGCCGCGTTTTCATTAAAGGTAGTCAGGCGAATATAACCAACTTTTCCCAGTTCACTATCTTTGACGCTAGCTCTAACAGGATGAATTTCAATTCTTTCGCGAGTAATGTTATAGTCACGCGCATTTCCATTACGCTCGATTGTTAGGGTGACTTTGCTGCCTCTTTCTCCCCTAATTAAATTGACAGCATCATTAACATCCATTCCCTTAGTATCAGTACCGTCAATTTTCACAATCAGATCTTGAGCCAAAATTCCCGATTCAAAGGCAGGAGTATCCTCAATCGGCGAGATAACTATCAGCCTATCGGTTTTTTCATCCTTAGCAATTTGAATTCCTACTCCAGTTAATTCCCCAGAAGTATCAATTTGCATATTTTGAAACTCTTCTGGATTCATGAAGCGCGTATAAGGATCTTCAAGCTTACCCAGCATTTCACGAATCGCTTTGTAGGCATCTTCTTGATTGCCATAGGAAGCGTCATTGATATATTCTTGCCTAACTTTCAGCCAATCCGTATGGTTAAAGGTTGTATCGACATATTGATAGTTAATTATCTGCCAAACTTCATCAATCGTTTCTTTAGGGCCACTTTGAATCAAAGCTTGACTTTGAGACAGATGAATCCCAGCACCTGTAACCGCTACCGTTGATAAAGCTACAGCAGTCGCTCCCAGAACTAGTCCTTTTTTGGTAATTACCATAGGCTTAAAAATATAATAAATATTGTCAAAGTAAAAAACGGCAAGAGATTTCTATAATTAAAGTTTAATCTACCACAGGTGAGTTTGACGTTTGGTGACTTGAGAACATCCTGTAGCAATATTCAAAATTTAGCGCTATTTTGCGATTGACTATCTAAAAAGTTAGAGTCATCACTCATTTGTGCTAGCAGCTTTTCAATTTAACAGTTAATATAATTTAGTTTGGTTTATTCTGGCTGCATATCTTTCAAATAATCCAATAGCTTAATCCCTTTTAAGTAAAAAAAGATCTAATATAATAATTTCTCTCGGCAAGCGTATTTAGCAGTGTTGCTCTTTGATAACCGTCTTTTAAATCAATATAGACATGATCTTTGCCAACCAAAAACTAGAAAATTTTGCTCACCAGCATTTTTAAATTACTGTCTTAACAATTGCTGTCATCTTTTTTAGCTCTAAATATAAGACCATGAACGCATTTCCACCACCACAGCTACAACAGAAACTAGCTTTGGTTAAGCTTCAACAACGTCGTTTAGCTCGCATTTCTTTGTGGAGATCGTGCTTGGTAATTTGCTGTAGTATGGCTCTTGGTTTAGCGGCAACTTTGCCCTACTGTCAGATTAAACATCAAAGTCAAATTAAAATTGATGGTGCCAAACTAGTAAGTGAAAACACTATTCATACTGCATTAAATTTTACTTATCCCCAATTTATCTGGGCAGTAAACGGAATAGATTTAACCCAAAAAATTGAATTGATTCCTTCAGTTGCGGTAGCTAAGGTAAATAGGCGTATTGTACCTCCTCAAATTATCATCTCTCTTCAAGAAAAAACTCCTATAGCTTTAGCTACATTTCAAGGAAAAATTGGTTTTTTAGATTCTCAGGGGGAATGGATTGCTCAAAAATTTTATAACAATATAAATGATAACTATGCTCTACCAAAACTCAAAGTAATCGACTATAAAACACAGCTTAGAGCAACTTGGAGCGAGATATATCAGTTAATATCTCTTTATCCCGAACTAAAAATTGATGAAGTACATTGGAATCAATCTAATAGCCTGTTTCTACATACGAAGATAGGACAGGTATTTTTGGGTTCAGAATCATCCAGGTTAGAGCAGCAGTTTAAAATTATGGCCAAACTAGAAAATTTGCCATCATATCTTAAAAGCAGTGAAATTAATTACATAGATTTAAGTAATCCTGATGTATATTTAATTCAAAAGTACTAGTAAGCGTAAAAGATAATCAACAATCCGTACATACACTGATTTAATTTTATTACCTTGACAATTGATCCAGTAATTTCTTGGAGGATGGTTAGATTTATGTGTTTAATAATTACAAAAACTTTAATATTTCATCCAGATTAAATTACCCAGATGATAATAAATTAAGTTAAGCTACTAAATTAAATTTTGTATAAGAAAACCAAGCGCGGAAACTTAGATGTACGCCCATGTCTTTAAAGAAAAAAATCGTTAGTACTTTCAATAATGAAGTTAACTATAATAATTCTGAGTTACCCTTAGCTTTAGGAAATAATTCTTTAGGTGGCGGGATGGGGATGCCTTTTAGAAACAACAGTAGTTCCCAAATTCCCAAAGAAGAAATTAGGAGTAATAAAATAGTGCCGAGTAATGTCGCCAAGATTAAAGTAATAGGCGTGGGTGGTGGCGGCTGTAATGCTGTTAATCGCATGATCGAAAGCCAGGTATCGGGTATTGAATTTTGGGCAATAAATACCGATGCTCAAGCTCTGGATAATGCTCAAGCACCTCAGAAGCTACAGATTGGGCAAAAAATCACTAGAGGTTTAGGCGCTGGAGGTAATCCCGCTATTGGACAAAAAGCAGCAGAGGAGTCACGGGATGAATTGGCTCATGCTTTAGAAAATACGGATTTAGTCTTTATTACCGCTGGCATGGGAGGCGGTACAGGTACTGGAGCAGCACCGATCGCAGCAGAAGTAGCCAAAGAGATGGGCTGTCTTACCGTAGGAGTTGTAACTCGTCCCTTTACGTTTGAGGGCAGAAGACGCACTAAACAGGCAGAAAAAGGAATCGAAGCTTTTCGCAGTCGAGTAGACACTTTAATTGTTATTCCCAACAATCAGTTATTATCAGTGATATCTCCTGAAACTCCTGTTCAAGAGGCTTTTGGCGTAGCCGATGATGTCTTGCGCCAGGGTGTACAAGGAATCTCAGACATTATTACAATTCCTGGTTTAATTAACGTTGACTTTGCCGATGTTCGAGCAATTATGGCAGATGCAGGTTCGGCATTAATGGGAATTGGCATGGGTTCAGGCAAGTCTCGCGCTAGAGAAGCTGCGATCGCTGCGGTTTCTTCTCCTTTGCTAGAAGCATCAATTCACGGTGCTAAGGGTGTGGTAATTAATATTACAGGCGGGTATGACCTGACGCTTCACGAGGTCAATGCTGCTGCCGACAGCATTTATGAGGTAGTTGATGAAGATGCCAACATCATTTTTGGGGCTGTAATCGATGAAAGCATGGACGGCGAAGTTAGGATTACCGTTATTGCCACGGGATTTGATGGTGAAACGGAAGAGTTTGAACTAGAAGAGCCACAGGCACAGGCACAGGTAGAACCTAGAAAAACCTTTCAGACTATGACAGCAGCGCCCCAGCCAGACAGAAGCAAAGTTAAGGAAAGCGATCGCAGTCGCATCGAAATTCCTGACTTTTTACAGCGAAGACGCTTTCCTAAAAACTAAACGGGCAACAGAGACTTATGATCCAGGTAGCTCTAACTATTGCTGGTTCTGATAGTGGTGGCGGGGCGGGAATTCAAGCCGATCTAAAAACTTTTGCTATGCACTGTGTTCATGGTGCTAGCGCAATTACCTGCGTTACGGCTCAAAATACTCTTGGGGTAAATCGAGTAGAAGCAATGAGCGTAGCGACGGTTACAGCTCAAGTGGAAGCGGTAACTGCGGATTTAAGGGTTCAAGCCATTAAAACAGGAATGTTATTAAACCGTGAGATTATTGTTGCCGTTGCTCAGTTGGTAGACAAATATAGCTTTAAACGGTTAGTAGTAGATCCTGTGATGGTTTCTCGCACAGGAGTACAGCTAATTGACCAAGAGGCGATCGCCTCTTTACAAAATCAACTGATTCCTCAAGCTCTGATTGTTACTCCTAACCGCTATGAAGCTCAAATACTCAGTGGTTTGACTATCAACAGTCTTGAGCAACTTAAGCAAGCTGCGATCGTCATTCATCGTAGCTCAGGAGCAAAAGTAGTTTTGGCCAAAGGAGGAGGCTTGTCTGGTAATGAGCAGGGAGTAGACGTTTGGTATGATGGTCAAGAACTTAAAATTCTGTCAGCCAAAACAATCGACACCAAGAATACTCATGGCACAGGTTGTACTCTCTCCGCCGCAGTATGTGCCAATTTGGCTTTAGGTAAAGATTTATGGTCGGCAGTAGTTGATGCTAAACAATACGTCACCATCGCTTTGGAGCATTCTTTAGATATTGGTGCAGGTAATGGTCCTGTCGGTCATTTTTTCCCTTTATTAAACTCAGATTTTCTAATTGATGACACGCCCTAGGCTAAACAGCACATAAGTGAAATGAAATTAGCGACTAAAATTGAAGCAATTATTTACATTAAAGGCAGACCGCTTTCAGTTGAGGAAATATTTGCCTGTCTCCATCATCAAGACTTAGAATCGAGCAAAATGTCTCAAAGCGATCGCGAATTGATTGAAGACGGATTGATTGAATTAATGAGTGATTATGCCCATCGCAGCAGTGCCTTAGAGATTATAGAAACGACCGCAGGTTACAGCCTACAGCTCAAAAATGACTACGAATATTTGCTTCAAGAATTAGTCCCAGCCGAGTTGGGCAAGGGAGCATTACGAACCTTGGCAGCAGTTGCCCTCAAAAATCCCATACTTCAAACCGAATTAATCGATTTGCGGGGTAGTAGTGCTTATCAGCAGGTGTCTGAACTAGTTAAGCTAGGTTTCATACGTAAACGAGAACAAGCAGACGGTCGTTCATACTGGCTAGAGGTGACTAATAAATTTCACCAATACTTTGAAATCAGCAACATGGCTATATCTTAGCCACTTTACCTCCTGTTTTTTACTAGCGGTTAGCACTAAAATTGTGTCAAAGTATAAAGAGCGTACATCCATAATTGGGTAACGAATGATATTTAACTTTGATTTTCTAAACTCTGAATCACAAGAGCAAAGCTACAATACCTTGATGCAGTATTTGCGTCAGCAACACCCCGAGGTTCTAGCACAGATTGCTTCGTCTGCTAGCCCAGATGTCAAGCAAATCATTTCCCAAAATGTGCAGGGTTTAGTCGGGATGCTTCCCTCAGGCGACTTTAATGTCAAGGTAACTACAGATCGAGAAAATTTAGCTCATTTGCTGGCTTCGGCGATGATGACCGGCTACTTTTTATGCCAAATGGAAAAAAGAATGGATTTAGAGGAAAGCTTGTTAGATTCATCTGCCAACCATTCCTTATCAGATGATTCCTCCGAATCTGAACTTTAAGCTCAATTAAAATTTTGGCTCTGGTTTCACACAAAATAGACCAAATAAAATTGTTCTTATTATTATTATAAGAACTATGAATTAATCGCCTTTGTCGACATAGGATTTGGCTTCACTACTATGACGAATATATTTTGCTGAAAATCAATCGCCTAACCGCCTTTGGCAAAGGTAAGCATAATCAAAACCGATAAAGCCATGCCTGGGGTAAGTAATAGGACCAAGGTAAGTAGTTCGCTGGATGTCATGATCGTAACGGTTCTGTACCGCGTAGTATAGATACTAAAATTTTTTATCTCTATTTATAGACTAACTATAAAATCCCCCATAGTTGGCTGGACTAAATGTTTTATTTAGAATTATGAAGTAATAATGTTGTAGTCAAATAACGATTTATAGACTAGCGCGCTGCTGTTTTTTTTAGTCTAGCAATAATGTATTTTTACCTAAAAGTTTTTTGGCGTTAACTCTATTTAATTAATCTTGAGAATACGCAGCTTTTTTTGCCACAAAATATAATAAAATACCTACTTGACAGCGAAAAACTCATTATTTTTAAAAAGTTGCATTTAATCTTAGTGTCTCTAAATCACAAACTAACTAAATACGTGAATAAACACTAAGCTATATTTTAAAGCTTATTAAAACTTAATAAATATCGGGGAGATACCTCTCTCTGATAGACTTTTGACTTGAGTGGACATCGCATTTGAAAAGAAATTTAACAATAAGCAATAGGGAGGAAAACCTTGCTGGAAACAACCCTCGGTTTGGAAATCATTGAGGTAGTAGAACAAGCTGCCATTGCCTCTGCTAAGTGGATGGGTAAAGGCGAAAAAGATACTGCTGATGAAGTCGCAGTAGAAGCAATGCGCGAACGCATGAACAAAATTAATATGCGCGGTCGAATCGTAATTGGGGAAGGAGAGCGAGATGATGCTCCCATGCTTTACATCGGCGAAGAAGTAGGTATTTGTACTCAGCCAGATGCCAAAAATTATTGTAATCCTGATGAACTAATTGAAATCGATATTGCAGTCGATCCTTGTGAGGGAACTAATCTAGTCGCATATGGACAAAATGGGTCTATGGCGGTTTTGGCAATTTCGGAGAAGGGTGGACTATTTGCTGCACCCGACTTTTACATGAAAAAGCTAGCAGCACCACCATTAGCTCAAGGTCATGTTGATATTAACAAATCTGCTACAGAAAATCTTAAAATTCTTTCAGACTGCCTTAATCGTTCTATTGAAGAACTAGTAGTGGTAGTGATGGATCGTTCTCGTCACCAAGATCTGATTAAAGAAATTAGAGATGCAGGAGCTAGAGTTAGATTAATTGCCGATGGTGACGTATCTGCGGCTATTTCCTGCGCTTTCTCTGGCTCAAATATCCATGCTTTGATGGGTATCGGCGCTGCTCCTGAAGGAGTTATTTCTGCTGCTGCTATGCGTTGTTTAGGTGGACACTTTCAAGGACAGTTGATTTATGACCCTGCTGTGGTCAAAACTGGCTTAATTGGTGAAAGCAAAGAAAGCAATCTTGCCAGACTCGAAGAGATGGGCATTAAAGATCCAGATAAAGTCTATGGCGCCGAAGAACTTGCTGGTGGTCAAACAGTTTTATTCGCTGCTTGTGGTATCACTCCTGGTACATTGATGAACGGCGTTCGCTTTTTCAAAGGTGGTGCGAGAACTCAAAGCCTAGTCATCTCTTCTCAATCTAAAACTGCCCGTTTTGTCGATACAGTACACATGTTCGGTCAGCCAAAATCTTTACAATTAAGATAAAGTACTGGTTCAGATTCTAGCCAGGACATAGGTTACAATTTGCTTATAGCTTAAGATATGTAAACCCTGGTTAAGTAAGAGTCTATTTGGCATGGTAAGGCTGTATAAATTGATAAGGTGAAAGGCAACTAGTAAAAAAAGGAATCTTTTACTGTTGCCTTTTTCTTACCTAAATTTTGAATAAAAAACTTGATAAAGATAAAACTATCAAATATTAAAAAATCTTTTGCTTTGATTTTCACCTAGGTCATTTAGTTGAAGCAAAATTTGCAAAAAACATAATGAATATTGTAGTTGTTGGTTTAAGTCACAAAACTGCTTCTGTGGAAGTGCGCGAGAAACTAAGTATCCCAGAAGCCCAGATTGAAGAAGCGATCGCATTACTGAAAAGCTATCCACACATCCAGGAAATAGCGATCATTAGTACTTGCAATCGTCTAGAAATTTATGGCGTAGCTACAGACATGGAGCAAGGAGTGAGAGAGATTAGCCAGTTTTTGGCAGACAAAGCTAAAGTTTGTCTACGGGAGCTTCGTCCTAATCTATTTACGCTTTTGAGAGAAGATGCTCTGCGTCATCTAATGCGAGTCTCGGCTGGTTTAGAAAGTTTAGTTTTGGGCGAAGGGCAAATATTGGCTCAGGTTAAAAAGACTCACAAGTTAGGACATAAATACAATGGTTTAGGCAGATTACTAGACCGTTTATTCAAACAGGCGATCTCTGCGGGGAAAAGAGTTCGCAATGAAACTAGTATCGGTACGGGTGCAGTTTCGATTAGCTCTGCTGCTGTAGAACTAGTTTATACCAAGGTAGATAATTTACCAGACTATAACATTACTATCGTTGGAGCTGGTAAAATGGCTTGCTTGCTAGTCAAGCATTTGCTATCTAAAGGAGCAACCAAAATCTCCATCGTTAATCGTTCTCATCGTCGGGCGCAAGAACTTTGCAGTAATTTTTCTCAGGCTAAACTGGCTATCTATCCGCTCGACGAAATGATGCAGGCGATCGCCAATTCAGATTTAGTGTTTACTAGCACCGGAGCGACTCAACCTATATTAGACCGTGCTAAGTTAGAGGCTCATCTAACTTTAGATAGAGACTTGATGCTGGTGGATATTTCTGTTCCGCGCAACATTGCATCTGATGTTAGCCAAGTAGGTTGCGTTAGTGCTTATAATGTGGATGATCTCAAAGCAGTAGTAGCAGCCAACCAAGAGAGCCGACGCAAAATAGCCCAGGAAGCTGAAGGCATTATTGAACAAGAAGTTGCTAACTATATCCTCTGGTGGCGATCGCTAGAAACAGTGCCGACTATTAGCTGTTTACGTAGCAAGGTAGAAACTATTCGCGAACAAGAAATGGAAAAAGCCCTGTCTAGATTGGGTTCGGAGTTTGGGGAAAAGCATCAGGAAGTAATTGAAGCTTTAACCAGAGGCATTGTGAATAAGATTCTCCATGAGCCGATGGTGCAGCTAAGAGCGCAGCAGGATATTGAAGCGCGTCGTCATTGTTTGCGATCGCTGCAAATGCTGTTCGATCTCGATACTACAGAAGAGCAATATAGTTAGGATTATCAATCTTCTTGCTAGTTTGCATTGATTAATTGGTTTTTGAGTTCAAAAGTTAAGAGTCAGGAGTTTCGCACAACCTGGGTGATTTAAAGCAAAAGCTGGTCTGTAGGTAGCAGCTTCGACAACTGAAAGCGCGATCTAGTCTTTGTTACTAGGTTGCGTTTTTTAACGTAGCTCAAGACTAACTAGTGCGGCGATCGCTTCGGCTAGAATGCTAATGAGCCGATATAAGGCAACTGCTGCGATTTCGGTAGGAAACTGGGAATCATCTAAAAGTCCGTAAGCGGTAACTTCAAATACCCCTAATCCTCCTGGTGCGCCTGGAACAACTAAGCCAAGTAGCCAAGCGAAACTAAAGGCGGTAAATAGTTGCGGAATCTGTTGCCACGTTACAGACTGTAAGGCGACAAAAGTTAGGATGAATCCGATTCCGCGAAAGATAACAAATCCTATTTCTCCCAGAAAAGGAAAAAGCGGATATTTGGTTAATTTAACTGCTTCGGTTGCGCTTGGCAAGCTAGCCCTAGGCATCGCATCGGCTTTATTTTTACTACGGCTTAAACGATGCAGCAAAGCATTGAGAATGCGAGGCTGAATACTTATCAGTACTACTGTTAAGCTTGCTAACTGTAGCCAAGCCGCTTTAGCATCGACTTTAGCCCCGTCTAAGCTGCTGCTAATGATGCCAATAAGTAAGGCTGCTGCTGCCATTAGTAATGGCTCTAATAAAACGCTAAGAGTTGCTGCGCTTCTTGAACCATTTTGATTAACTACTGTGGTAATTCTGCCGTAAAAATGCCAAATATTGCCTGGAGAGTATTTGGCGATGTTGGTTAATAAATAGACTCTGATGCCTTGCTTGACTCCTAGAGGCTGCTTAAAAATAGCGAGAATCCAGGTCCAAACCCAACCTGACCAAACATGAGCCATGATGGTTATGGTTAAGGCGATCGCCAATGTCAGCCAGCCTTGGCCATCAACACGAACTACTGCTACTTCAGCAAAGCGATCTTTGACTGTCTTGAGCAGAAAAAATAAAACCCCTCCTAAAATAAACCAACGTAGATAAGGTTTAATCTGCGCCAGTACTTTTCTCATTCATTCTTTACTTTAAATACCTAATCTAGTTTCAACTCTTGCCAAAGATTTAGTAGCTGCTTCCCAATCTGGGTTTAATTCAACTGCTTTTTGATAATATTCGCTTGCAGTTTGATATTGTTGCAAATATTCGGCGACAGAACCTTTGCCGTACCAAGCTTCATAATAATTGGGATTTATAGCTAATGCTCGGTCATAAGAATCTATAGCTTGGTCATATAGTCTAATTGCCTTTTGAGTATTACCCAACCCAATTAAAGCAGGAAGATAATCAAGCTTGATCGCCAGTGCTTCATTATAAGCCTCGATCGCCGATTGATATTCTTTTTGCTGGTAATATAACTTGCCTAAATTGTTCCACGGAACAAAACTACGATTAGGATCGAGGGAAATCGCTTTTTTAAAGTCAAAAATTGCTCGCGCAGGCTGTTCTAGCCGAGTATATGCCTCACCACGGTTGTTCCATAGCCAAACATTTTCAGGATCAATTTTGATTGCTTGATTATAGGAAGCGATCGCAGCTTCATATTTTTTGAGACTATAGAAAGTTAAAGCTTTACAGTTCCAAAGCTGAGGACTTTGATAATATCTGAGTGCTGTGCTACAGGTTTGCAAGGCTGCTTGATAGTCATTCAACTGTCGTTCAGCTTTTGCTTTTTTTAACCAAACCTGTTCAAAGTTTCTTACCTGTCCTCTTGTATTTGGTAGTTTATTCAGTCCATTACTATAATAATCAACCGCTTGCTGATACTGATTTGCTTCTAGTTTAATATCTCCTTTGTAAAATTCTAAGATTGCTACCCTTTGCGCCCATTGAGTCAGCGCAATTATAATCCCCAGACTTAAAACAGGCACAATTAAGAAATATTTGTATATTCCTCTAAATCTAGATTTGTGCTTAATTTTCTTAAGATCTTTAACTATTTTATTAAGGGATTGATATCTTTGATTTTTGTCTAGACAGATCATTTTGTCCAAAATTTGGGCAAAACTAGCACTAATTCTCGCTTTGCGATGCCACAATACTTCTCCAGTGCGAGGATTTTTTTCTAAGTCTTGGGGTTGAGTTCCTGTTAGTACGTGAATAGCAGTCATACCTAAAGCATAGATGTCACTCACATAAGTAGCTCTTCCAGCAATTTGTTCTGGAGGAATATATCCTGTCTTACTATCAGGAAGCGAATGAATCGCTTTATTAACCAAACTAAAATCAACTAAAGCCGTTTTATCCTCACCATGACGCCTGATGATGCTAGACGGCTTAATATTACCGTGGATGATTTGTTGCCGATGAAACGGATTTAAAGCTGTAGCAGTATCTACCAAGATATCAATAACCTCACTTTCGGAGAGGATAAACTGATCCTCGACAATTTGCGCCAAACTCTTTCCTTCAATATACTCTTGAACAATATAAATTTTAGTTTCGTCAACCAAATATTCGACAATTGCTGGAATTCGGCGATCTCGGTCAATAATTGATAAGTTGTTAAATCCTGACATTATCTCTTGGGTAACTTCAGATAATGATTGCCTCTCAGAATTTTGTAATCCTAGTATTTCAAGATAATAACGAGTGCTAGTTTTTTCTAAACTTTTCGCCACATAAGAATGCATTCCTCGATCGCCACCTAAATATTTGACCATCTGATATTTATTACCAATAGTCTTACCAATTATTTGCAAGGGAGCAAGATCGCGCAACACTTCGCTAGCATTACGATAGCGTTTTGAAATGTTGTCTGCCGTCATGCGATTAACAATTTTCAAAAAAGCTTCGCTAATAGCTATTTTTTTATTCCAAGCAACTGTAGAACCAGATTCAGTAGCTTCCCATTCCGTAGGAGACTTATCTGTCATGCCGAAAATCACAGTTTTGCCCAAGGCATAAATATCGCTACCATAAACTGGCTTACCATTATTTTGCTCTGGAGGCATATATCCTGGAGTACCAATAATTTGAGTTTGAACTTTTTGCTTGCTAGAGGCAAAAGCCAAAGTACCCATTTCTTTAACAGCACCAAAATCAATCAAAATCATCTTGCCATCCTGCTTGCGTCTAATTAGATTGGATGGTTTAATATCTCGGTGAATAATTCCCTGATAGTGAACAGATTTTAGAATGCCTAAAATATCAAACAAAAATTTAATTGCTTGAGTTTCGTTAAGCACTTGCCGATGAATTTCTTGCTCGAATTCTTCTCCTTCAACAAATTCTAAGACTAAATAAAATTGTTGGTTTTCTTCAAAATGACCGATAAATTCAGGAATTTGAGGATGTTTTCCTAGCCATTGCAAAACCATAGCTTCTGTTGCTAAACGCTCTTTGGCGCTTGCCCAAACTGAAGCACTATTAAATCTTGGCTGCAATTGTTTAACGGCACATTTAGTTTGCTTGGCTGACTGTTTGTCTAATGCTAAATAGGTAGTTGCAAAACCACCACTGCCAAGTTCTCTAACAATATAAAATCTTTGATTAAGTAGATCTCCTGTCTTAAGTGCTTTATAGCCATACTCAGCATTACGTTCAGAGTAGTAAGTTTCAGATTGGGAAATAGGAATAGTAAAGTCTGAGTCTGACATAACATATCTGGACGCAAGATTTATAAATTGTAGCGAACATTGGCAAAAGATAGCGATTTTACTTTAATTATTGCTAACCGTACCATACAAAAAGATACAGCAAGATAATTAGCTTAATTATCTTGACTATTTTATTACTTTTAAATAAGAAAACTTGTACTAATTATCTTTAATTTTGTTGAACAGGACTGAGGTTTATCTTGCTAAAAAAGCACAAGTTTACGATAATGTCTTTAGGTTAAATTTTAAGGTAAATTAATTTTTACCACATTTTGGATTTAGGTTCTGTTTCAAAATTTTATTTATGAGCTTTTTTCGCCAATATATAGCACCTTTCGCTGTCCTGTTAATTTTTTTGCTGGCTTTATTTGCCGTAAGTATACGTATCTTTCTCCCTTCAGATATGGCTGCTCCTGCTCCTGTTTCTGTGGAAGGTTTGAGTATGGTTATATCCCAGACTAAACCCTGACAGTTTGGGAGTTGACTATAGTATTAAAGTTGATTAGCTTGAGAAAAGTAAGGCGATCGATTAAAGATAAAGTTAAATTTAATAACTTTATCGTCTTTGCTTTGTATCCTTTAGATACAATAAGAAAATTTTGCTCCAGTTCTTTAAACTGGGTTGATTACCTACTAATCTTAGTTAATGATTGGTAATCGATTAATTGCCACCATTCTCTAAGTCCAATCTCTTCAATGTTTTTGCCATTAATTCGCACAAAAAATCGGTTATTTACGAGAAGATTTAAACTACCTTGTTTGCTGTCGTAGGTGTATTGTTCCCTTCCTAAAATATCGCCAATTTTGATTTTTTTATTATAGCCCTCGGTTGACTCTTGGCTGAACTCGGTGGTCAGCAAAAATGGAGCATATAGCGCAGAATTAAACGCCCAGTCAAAGATACTAACGGTAATTTCTTTCTCTTTTTGAGTATAAGTTTGACCAACGGTCCGTGCCGTCTCCGTCGTTTTATATGCCCTAAAGGATATGCCCTAAAGGATATGCCCTAAAGGATTCCCTTCGGTCTCGGAGCGGTATGCTTTAGCGCTAGCTTATACTAAAGCCCTAAAGGATTCCCTTCGGTCACACTCGCTTCGCGACGCGAAGCTAGTCCTTTAGGGCATCGTCCGAAGGTGTCCCTGAACGGATACACCTACGGATATACCATGCACGGGAATCCTTTAGGACGGCGGAGTAATCTGTGACTGATTTGAGAGATACCATAGTTGCCCAAAGAATTTGTTTCTGCGGTTAGTTCACCTGCTGCCCATCCTTGAGGTAGTTGAAGCAAATATTCAATCAATTCTTTAAAAGAAATTGGCTTAACAATATCTTGTTTAGCTATTTTTTCTTGAATAATGTCAGCATTTTTGCTCAATTTTATAGCCTTTTCAATAGCTTAAAAGGGATTTTGACGAAGATTTATTTCTTCAATTTCCAAAGTCTGAATTGGTAATTTTGATTAATGCCACACCCTATCGGTATTGTCAAAATAATTGAGTAATAATAATTGAGTAATAATAGTTTTTACTGTCAAAAATATTGTTGACTTACTAAAGTTAATTAATATATGTAAAATTAATTAATATATGTAAACAAATCTAAGAGAACTTTAAATAAAAAAGCGACTAATTATTATTAATAAAAGTAATGGCTAAATAAAAGACAAACAGGATTTCATCTGACAAGACACATCTAAGCCAGTTAATGTTCCTCCACGTGAACAGTACTTCGCCTTCCAAAGACAAAGTAAACTTATCGTTTGAATCAAGCGATCGCTTAAATTACACAATCATACCAAGCCGCAACCAAATCAAGGTAAATTATTGCTTCGGCTAATTCTTAATTAAAGATTAGCTACATAAACAGTTGTTATATAAGAGTTACGTTATCTTAGTAAATAAGAAAATAATATTTATTCAGAAGTAGCCATGAAAAAGCTAGTGCTGCTGTGCTTATTTGTTTTGGGAATTGGATTCGCTTTGTTCAATTTTCAAAGACTGGCACAACAAGGAGAATTTGACTCAATTATTGTAGATTTTAAAGAAGAAGTGCCGATCGCCCAGATTAGCGAAGAAATCCAAGCACTGTCACTAAAATACAATCAACAGGTCGATCTAAACAGCATTTTTTCAATTGACGATCGCATTTACATTGTTGAAGGGGACAAAAAAACCCTGAAAGAATTAAAGCGATCGTCTTTAAGTAAAGATACCGAATATATTGAAGCTAATTATCTATATAAAGCTTTTGCTGTTCCCAACGATCCTGAATACACTAAGCAATGGAACTTCCGTAATATTAATGTAGAACAAGCCTGGGATGAATCCAACGGAGCAGGAGTCACTGTTGCGGTTATTGATACGGGAGTAAGTAAAGTCCCCGATTTAAAATTGACTAAGTTTGTCAAAGGCTACGATTTTGTCAACAATAAAGATGATGCTAGTGACGACAATGGACACGGTACTCATATAGCAGGAACTATTGCCCAGTCTACTAATAATGGCTATGGTGTAGCAGGTATTGCTTATGAAGCCAGTATTATGCCTCTAAAAGTTCTTTCTGGTAGCGGTGGTGGAACAATTGCCGATATTGCCGAATCAATCAAATTTGCTGCGGATAACGGTGCTAATGTCATCAATATGAGTTTAGGTGGTGGCGGTGCTAGCAACATGATGGCAGAAGCGATTAAATATGCCCACGGCAAAGGGGTAGTAATTGTTGCTGCTGCAGGAAATGAAGGACGTAACGCCTCATCCTATCCTGCTCGCTATCCTGATGTAATTAGCGTTTCGGCAATTGATGCTGCGGGTGACAAAGCTGCTTACTCTAACTTTGGTGCAGGAATAGATATTTCCGCTCCTGGCGGTAGCGAAACAGGCAAAATTATTCAAAACACCTTAGACCCCACAACGGGAAAATCTGTGTTTGTTGGTTTCCAGGGAACTAGCATGGCTGCACCTCATGTAGCTGGAGTAGCTGCTTTGATTAGAGCGACTGGTGTTGATACTCCTGAAGAAATTTTAGACATTCTCAAACAATCTTCTCGCAAGGTACAAGAAGATCATCTCAATCATTTCGGCTCAGGACATTTAGATGCCAATGCAGCAGTTCAGCTAGCTCTTAAAGGCCAAATTACCTTTAACGATTTCTTCCGCTGGTTGCGTAAGAGTGGCTATCTCAATCTTGGTTTTTGGATTGATGGTGGTGCAGTGGCTCTATTACCTAAACTGGGGATGGTAATTGGTTCTTATTTACTAGCTTGGTTCTTACGAAACTATATCCCTTTTACCCTTGGTTTAAACGGCGGTCTAATTTTTGGTAGTTCTGGCTTATTTTTCCTTCAGGGACTATATTGGTTCGATTTACCACAGTGGCCAATGCGTCTATTTGGCAGCTCTCTTCCCGAATTGGGAAATATTGTTTTCGGTAACCCTAATTTCAATCCCTTATTTGCCAGTGCTTTAATTCCTTTTATTTTGATAGCTTTATTACTCGGACATCCTAGCCTGAAATGGTTTGCTATTGGTTCTAGCATTGGTGTTGCTGCTTGTTTAGGAGTTAGTGCTTTTGCCGATCCTGGTATTTGGCTCTTAGGCAGTGGTGCGATCGCTCGTGGTTATCTACTAGTTAATGCTTCTATCTGTTTGGGTTTGGCATATTTAGCTAGCCAAAAGGAAAAGCAACGAGTAAGTCTTTGAAGGATGAGGGATGAAGATAGCGATCTGTAATTTCTTTGACTTCTAAAAACATAAATTCTCGATTTTATTTAGCTAGAGATTAGATCGTAACTACTGAGTTCTAAGTTGTTAAGATAATTTGGAACTCAGTTTTTTATTGGCGAGGCAGTGACAAATGACCGTAACTGGAACAGTTGAAAAAAAAGGATTTGGCTTTGGTACGTGGGCATTAGTAGCAGAAGACGGTACTACCTACGAACTCAAAGATCCCGCTACCGAATTGAAACAGGAAGGAATTAAGGTAGAGATAAAAGGAAAAATTCGAGACGACGTAATGACGATCGCTATGATTGGTGCTGTTTTAGAAGTCGAATCTTACAAGCTTTTATAGATAGCTGTATTCAAAAAACTAAAACAATTGGAGCAATGAAGAAGGTAGCTGTATTTGGAAATACTGGAGCAGGAAAGTCTACCCTTAGTAAAAAACTTGCAGAGATTACTAACCTACCGCTCTACGCTTTGGACAAAATCCAGTATAAATCAGGTGGAGAAGAAGTTAAGTATCAAGATTATCGACAGATTCACGCTCAAATTTTAGAATCTGATGAATGGATTATTGATGGCTACGGATGCAAGGACACCTTGTGGTCGAGACTCAAAGCAGCGGATACATTAATCTATATCGATCTGCCTTTATTCATCCATTTTGTTTGGGTGAGCAAACGGCTAATTAAGGGATTATTCAAAAATCCTGAAGGTTGACCAGAAAACAGTCCTATTTTTAGGAGCAGTTTTAACAGCTATCGTACACTCATAGCTTGTCAGAGAATTTTAACACCAAAATACCGTGAGTATGTTAGTCAAACAGATGAAGTCAAGAACATTTATCACTTAAAATCTATCAAAAGCATTGCGCAATTTATCGCAAAAATTGAACATAAAAATGCTGGGTTTCCTCGTTCAAAAGATGAACTATTTAAATATTTGCTATAGATGAATCGTAGCAGTAAATTATTTGCCCTTAATAATAAAATTATTTAGTAACATTGAAGCCAATTCATCCCAATATCGAACTAATGTATTGAGCCAATTCGGTCAAATTATCCTCATCATCACAATATACTTCAGCTTGATGTTGTCTCATGCCAAGGTCTTTTAACAAGCTAACCATACAGTTATACATAATGACTTTAGCCAGGTGCTGTTCTTCACCACCATAGTTTTGATACTGTAAATATTCTCTAGCTCTCAATCCTAGTTCGCGATATGTAGAACTAGCGATTAATCTTTCCAGTCTCGAAAAATCCATAAAAGACGATGCTTTGTTCGATACCTTGTATTTTATTTTAGTTTTTAGTAGACAAAATCTGAAACTTATCAACCATTATTCCTTAAGGATAGAAAACTTAACCTTGAATAGTTAATTTTATCGAGCGCAAATTATTTACCTAGATTTAATTGAAAAGCGATCGAGCATCGGGTTAAATTTGTTAGGGTAAATTTAAGCGGAATTATCTAGAGAATTATTTAGTTGCGGGGGGCGATAAGAAGTAATGGTAGATTTGAAACCAGCAAGACAAGATCATCGTCAAACCCCGACCGTCAATCGTTTTGGTCACCGTCGTTATCAACTTCTGTGGTTTATTTTAGCTTCCGTTTTAGTCCATAGTTTAGCCTGGCTTTTTTTAGGTTTGTATCAACGCTCCAAACCTCTGACAGAAGAAATCGATAGTAAACCGATTGAGTTTGTAGTTGTCCCCGAAGAATCGGAAGCACCCCCTCCAGAGACTGAAAAACGGGCTACAGAAAATTCCGTCGCTGAAGAAAATATTGAGTCAGAAGCAACTGCTCTTAATGATGAAATTGAGGATGATACACCCGCCACCTCTGCACCAACACCTGAACCAGAGCCGGTTGCTCCGACTCAGCCTACACCTGCTCCAGCTCCTGCTGAGCCTGCACCCACACCTGAACCTGCAACTGCACCTGCACCTGAACCTGAACCTGAATTAGCCCAGCCTCCTGCTGTTCAGCAACCACCTATATTATCTGGTTCGGATGCTAACCCAATTACTACGCCCGAACCAGAACCCGAAGCTGTTGAACCAGAGTCCTCCGTTGCAACCACACTACCTCCGCCAGAACCTACTGAAGCTGTACCTGAACCAGAACTACCTCAAGCTGCCAATTCTTCTCCAGAGGATAATAGCGCCTCTAGCTTATTAGGAGGAGATTATAAAAAGACTTTAGCTAATGGTGGGGCAGATGCGTTTTTCAGTCCCGAAGCGTTGGCTTATCAAGATGTTCTTAACCCTGGTCAACTAAATGCCCTAAAAGATATCGATCTTGGTCCATATTTCGACGAGGTGAAGCGACGAGTAAAGCGCAACTGGAATCCCTCTTATGGAGTAGAAGAGTATACTACTTTTTTAACCTTTGATATTGAAAAAAATGGTCAAATTACTGGACTCAGGGTAACTCAAAGCTCTGGTTCTGAGACAGTTGATCGAGAGTCTTTGGCAGCAGTACAAAGCTCAGCCCCTTTCGATCCTTTACCTGCTGGGTTTCCGTTAGAAGCGCTGGAGGTCAAGTTTAGCTTTAATATTTATATTTACTGAGACAGACTTTAGATTTATGGACACAATTTGGCAATTATTCAAAAGCGGAGGAGTAGTGATGTACCCCTTGCTGGGACTTTCCATTTACTCTGTGGCAATAATTTTAGAGCGATCGCTTTTTTGGTTCAAAATATCTCGCCAGCAAGACAAGGTAATCAAACAACTACTCAGGCTCTATCGAGACGATCCCCTAGCAGCCAACACCATGCTCAAACGACATCTAAATTTACCGATTGCCCGCATCTTTTCTGTGGCTTTATCATTGGAGCGATCGACACCCGATAAGTTCAAGCTGGCTTTAGAAAGTGCCGCTCAAGCAGAAATTCCACTCCTCAAACGATTCAACAATTCTTTAGAGACAGTAATCGGTGTTGCACCGTTGTTGGGCTTGTTAGGAACTGTTTTAGGTTTGATCGTGGCTTTATCTTCTCTAAAATTAGGTGATATCGAATCGTCCCAAGCAGCAGGAGTTACTGGAGGCATTGGTGAAGCCTTGACTTCTACCGCTGCGGGTTTAATTGTGGCGATCGCTACTTTATTTTTTGCCAGTATCTTTCGGGGACTGTATCTCCAACAAATTGCCCAGATTCAAGAAATTGGCGGACAGCTTGAACTTCTTCATCTTGACCGACACGAACAACCAAAAACATATAATGCGCTTACCTGAAGAACCAGATCTACCACCTAGAATTAATATTTTGCCGATGATCGATGTGATCTTCGCGATTCTAGTATTTTTTATAGTTTCGAGCCTTTATTTAACCCGCTCTGAAGGTTTACCCGTCAATCTCCCCCGCGCCAGCACCGCAGAAGTACAAAAGACTCAACAAATTACCGTTAGCTTAGATCGAGACGGTAAGTTAACTATTGACAGCAAACCTGCACAAATAGAGCAGCTAAAAACTGAAGTTACCAAGTTGATTGAAGCTGAGTCCAACACAACAGTTATAGTTAATGCCGATCGCAGCGTCGAACATGGTCAAGTAGTAGAGGTGATCGATCGGCTACGGCAAATACCCGAAGTGCAGCTAGCGATCGCTGCAAAAAAGGAAATTAGCGCTCGACAGTAACTAGTATTTTTCAGTTATCGATCGCTCAATTATTTACTACTTAATAATGTTAAGGGATCGACTATCTCACTATTTTTGACATGAATTTCAAAATGTAGATGAGGACCAGTACTATTACCAGTACTCCCCATTTCGGCGATTTGTTCACCCTGATTAACTTTCTGACCATGGCTGACTAAAATTCTGTCGTTATGGGCATATAGTGTAAAGCTACCGTCTAGATGTTCTATTTGAATTAAATTGCCGTAGCCATCATGCCATCCAGCTCCGATTACTTCTCCTGATGCTGCTGCTAATACAGGAGTTCCAATCGGAGCAGCAATATCGATCCCTCGATGAAATCTTCCCCAGCGCAACCCATAACCAGAAGTTAATACTCCTTGTGCTGGCCACATATAACCATCGAAAGCAGGAGGCAGATATTCTTCTGAAGCGGGTAAAGGAGGTAATTTGAGAGAAATATTTTCTTCTTTAAGCAAGCTCGCGCTGAGATTTGGTTTGGAAAGAGCCGAATTAGCTTTAACTATCGATTGAGAAGGCTGGTTTAAATTTCCTTCGAGTTGATGCGTAACTTCAGAATTAGGTGCTAAAGGTGATTTTGCTAAACTGGAACGGTGATTTTGCTCTTGTCCTGACCTATTTCTATGCTGGGCGCGCAATAGATCTATTTCTGCTCTTAGCTTAGCAATATAAGGGTCATATTTAGTCACTGAGTTTAATTCAGCTTTATTTGTCTTGGATGATTCGCCGGTAGAAGCTTCTTTAGCTAATTTGACTGAAAAATTAGCCGAACTCAATGGCGATTGAACTTCCTGCGTTGTATCTTGGAGAAAATTAGCCGCTGCCAGAATGGTTTCTGGTTGAGTATTGGCTGCTGTTTTTATGGGAATCTTAAGCTGTTGATCGACAAAAATAATATTGGAGTTCTTAATTTTATTTAGTTTGACTAAATCATTTTTAGTCACCCGATACTTTTTGACAATCTTGTTAATAGTTTCTCCCTGTACTACCTTATGGATGCGCTGTTGAGGTTTTATTAGGGATGAGTCAAAAGCAGTCATGACTACTTGCTCACTTTTTGCCGTCTTAAAATCAGCTGAAGCAAAAAAAAGATCGGAGGCTTTATTTACTTTTGATGAGCTGTAGGAAGCAAGTGTTGAATCAATTGATGCATACTTATCTTCCGATGCTAAAGGTGCTTTAGACAAGTTAAGTAACTGAGACTTTAGCGAAAAACTGATTCGACTAAAAATGTTGGGCAGCAAAGAGGAGAATTTTTTTTGCCGTTGAATCGAGTTGAAAATATCTTTTTTGTGCGACAAAGGACTAGGTGCTACCGATTTAACTAAGTTTGTGGCGTGTACTGCCTGGTTAAAGTTCGGCACACAAATTGCTGCTGCTAGAGATATTGCCATGCCTAACTTGAAAGTTTTTTGATTGGCTAATTTGACAGTATCAGTTGAAATAGAATTGGGGGGGCAAAAGATGTTGGCATCTGAATCGGTTTTTGGGGAAATTAAATCATTCTGAGCAGACATACTATTGATAATTTGCTTTAATTTTAGATAATTTTGAGATTTTCAATTATTTTGCTCAATTTTGTTCAATCGGAAATATTGTTGAGTCAAAATTTTATTGCCTATAATTAGCTAGTACATTTGAACGACTTTGCTACTGATTTAGCTAAAAACCTGTATCCAAAAATTTTTCGTTGGTATTGTTTCTATGGAAGATTAGCTTAAAACTGAATTTTAAACAAGTAAAAAGGCGACAAAAATAAAAATTCGGCACTTCAAATTAAGCCGTTCTTGATTGTCTAATTGCCTCAAATAATCCGATCGCCACACTGACAGAAAGATTTAAGCTGCGAACATTCTGCTCTGTAATATCAATTCTTACTTTTTCATCACAAGCGGAGATAACTTCTGGAGGTAAACCCGCGGTTTCTCGTCCAAACAAGAGCCAATCTGTATCTTGATACTGACAGTTAAGATAATTTTTGCTACCTTTGACGCTAAAACCGATCAATCTCCCGCCTCTTTGCTGATGTTCGTGCCAAAAAGCAGATAAATTCTCATGGTAATGCAATTTGACATAGGGCCAATAATCTAACCCCGCCCTTTTTAGATAGCGATCGCTAATTTCAAATCCTAATGGTGCAACTAAATGTAGCTCGGTTTTAGTCGCAGCACAAGTGCGAGCAATATTACCAGTGTTAGGAGGAATTTCAGGATTGACTAAAACTACACGAACCATCTAAATTTGCGCTCAGTTTATCTTTAAATTAGGCTATTAGGCTATTAGGGCAGGTGGACAGACTGCATATTGCAAATCCCGTTCTTGCTTGGCAATATTTTGGATATCTTGTTGAATAATATCCACAGGCTGCATACCTCGATCGTATAACGTTAACCATTGCTGCGCCGTGTTGCCCTGGCGCAAAACTTTTTGCAGTGGAGAAAGAAAGCAGCTAAAGCCGCGTTTTTTGGCAATGGGGTAGACTTGCTCGTAAATTTCTTTAATCCAGTCTCTGGCCACAATTTTCCTGCCATCAAGCCAATGGCGTAATTCTGCATCTAGGCTATTACGTGCCGACAAGATTTCATTTTCATCAGTCAAAGCCATTAACTCTGACTGCAAATCGTTGGCTGATAGATTACTTTGCTGTAGAGGGTCTAGTTCAGGATTATCGATCATCTGCATAATTCTCGCCTCTAATAAGGCAGTAATTGCTAATAATGCCAGAGGATCGACTACTAGATCGCAAATTCTTAATTCTAAACGATTGAGATTATAAGGCCGGCGATCGCCGTTTGGTCTTACGGCACTCCACAGATGACGTACATTACGCATTTTTTTGGCAATTAGCTGCTCTTCTGTCCAGCGGATAAAATGGCTATGACTTTCAAATAAAGGAACGTTCTGGGGTGTCTTGGGAAACATTTGCCAACGAGTGGAATGACTACCCGTTACCTTACCATCTACGAAAGGAGACGACGCGCTTAAAGCCAAATATAGAGGTGCTTCAACCCGAATCAGACGACAAGCCTGCATCAGCACTTCAGGATCTTCAATCCCTACGTTGATATGGATGCTGGCGGTAACGACATTTGTGCCATAGGTCTGCTCAATATAGTCGTGATAAGGATTGTTGGGATCGGAGCGATAAAAGCGATCGCTGCCGCCTAAAGACATAGTACTACCAGGAATTAAAGTGTAATCTCCTAAAGTCTGAAGATAGGTTCTTAAAGCTTGTCTGGGTTTTAATAGGGCGCATAATAAACGGTCATAACCGCAAAAAGGGGCTGTAGTGTATTCCACGTTACGACTGTCAGGCTCACGGACAAAACCATTTAAGGCTTGAACAATTCGATCTGATAACCCCACAATTTTACCTTCTGGAGTGCCAGTATACATTTCTACTTCAAAGCCTTTAGACAATAAACTCATCTTTTTGTATTTATATTTAATTCAGCAAGTTGCGATCGCGTTTACTTAATTCATTATTCATTTTCTCTCAAATAAACAAATAAGCGAAATTTACCAAAATTAAAATTTAATCAAAGAAATTTCGCTAACTTTCGGTGACTTGTTACGCCATATACGGTTAACCGTATAAACGAGATCATTCTAAAGCAAATCTAGTGAATTATGCTTTCTTTAGGTTAAAATTTCAAACTGGCGTAACCAAATCGAATTAATAACAAGTTATTTATGGCGACACTTTTATCTAATCAAACTCAGAAAACCAAACATTATCAAACCGATCAGCAGGTAAAATATTTACACTTAGAAGCAGAAGTAGAGATGCTTCTGCAAAGATTGACAGCTTTGATGCAGCGACAACTGTCGATACCGCTAACGTCGGAATCATCTAAGATTGATATAAAAGATTAACCTACGGTGCAGTTAGCATTTAATCTCGAAAATCAGGAATAATTTAAAGCGTCTGCAATTGAAGCATAAACAAGATAAATCAATCCCTGAATGATTTTATTTTACTGGTGCAGGATGTCAGCTTAAGATAATTGAATTAGAACTTGAATTCAGACTTAAGAATCTAAGGAAGTAAATATGATTCATCCTCAGCTAGCCCAAGCCTTGACTCAAAAAAATGCGCTTAAGGTAATTAGTGGCTTAAATAATTTTGATTTCAACCAAGTTTCAGCAGTGGTTAAGGCTGCCGAAGCAGGTGGAGCAACTTTAGTTGATATTGCTGCTCAACCTGAATTAGTAGAGGCAATTCGCAATCTAACCAACCTGCCTTTGTGTGTTTCGGCAGTTGAACCAGAGTTATTTGTTAGCGCAATTAATGCTGGTGCGGATTTAATTGAAATCGGTAATTTTGACAGCTTTTATCTTCAGGGAAGAAGGTTTGAAGCTCCTGAAATTCTGGAATTAACATATCGGACACGTTCTCTGCTACCCAAAGTTACCCTTTCGGTAACTGTTCCCCATATTTTGGCTTTAGACGAACAAGTCCAACTGGCAGAACAGTTAGTTGAAGCGGGGGCAGACATCATTCAAACTGAAGGAGGAACAAGCGTTCAGCCAGTTAATCCTGGTGTAAGAGGACTAATTGAAAAAGCAGCCCCAACCCTAGCAGCAGCTCATAGTATCTCCCGTGCAGTAGACATTCCAGTTCTATGCGCTTCTGGTTTATCCAGCGTTACTGTGCCTATGGCGATCGCTGCTGGTGCTTCTGGAGTCGGTGTAGGTTCGGCAATCAATCAGCTCAAGAGCGAAGTAGCTATGGTAGCTGCTGTTCGCAGCCTAGTTGAAGCCTTATCTGGCAGCCAATCATCTGTTTTCAATCACCGCTGATAAAAGATGCTAAACTTCTAACAAACAGTCTTTGAGGGCATAAGCCACTTGTTCCTGTTCGGCTTGAGAAATTCCAGGAAACATCGGCAAAGACAATACTTCTTGGGCAGCTTGCTCCACTGCGGGTAGCTGCCCGTTTCGATAGCCTAAATTTTGATATACAGGCTGTAAATGTAGGGGAATCGGGTAGTAAATCATGCAAATTACCCCTTTTTTCTGCAAATTTTCCTTAATTAGCTCTCTTCTCGGGGAGAAATGATGGTTTTGCTGGTTTGCTGAGGGACGCTCGGTAAGACAGATTGTATATTGATTCCAAACGCTTTCCCCTCCTGGTAGAGCCTGGGGTAATTTTAAGCAGCTAATCGACTGTAAAAGTTCCTGATAATACTCTGCTGCTCTTTGGCGTTGTTCATTCCAATGGTCGAGATAGCGCAGCTTGACGGTTAAAATAACGGCCTGTACCGCATCGATACGGCTATTGATGCCAATAAAATCATGACGGTAGCGCGAAGGAGAACCATGTTCTTTGAGAATTTTCACTTGTTTGGCGATCGCCCGATCATTGGTGGTAATTGCTCCCCCATCGCCACAAGCACCTAAATTTTTAGTTGGGAAAAAACTAAAGCAGCCCACATGACCAATACTGCCAATCTTATTTTGTCCCCAAGCAGCACCAGTAGCCTGAGCGCAATCTTCAATAACCAACAAATTATGCTGGTTAGCGATCGCCATCAAGTCAGTCATATTTACAGGTTGACCAAAAAGATGAACGGGAATTATTGCTTTAGTTTGGGGCGTAATAGCCTGCTCAATCTGAGCTAAATTAAGATTAAATGTATCGGGGTCTATATCAATAAATATCGGTTTTGCACCCACGCGACTTACTACTTCGGCAGTGGCAAAGAAGCTAAAGGGGGTGGTGATTACCTCGTCTCCCTCACCTATATTTAAAGCTGTCAAAGCTAACCAGAGCGCATCCGTACCAGAGTTGCAGCTGACACATTGGGCAACTCCAATATAGTCAGCGAATTGCTGCTCAAAATTAGCAATTGTTTCACCGCCAATATAACGACCAGAGTTAAGAATATCAAGCACAGCCGAATTAGCTTCTTCTTTAATTAATTTATATTGCCGAGTTAAATCGACTGGTGGAATCTTGTTCACTCGCTTAGGTTAAGGTTTTTTTACTTAGATAAAATAGTTTAAGAATTGAATTATTCAGTATAGGGTAGCGCGAAAAACTGCTATTTAGTTGTAATTGGTAATAAATGCAGTAATTTAGCAGATATTCAGTTTAGAACTATGAGTACAGTCCAGCTATTGTGTTACGAGCTCCATGTTTCTTCGGTAATAACATTTTAAAGTTATGGAATCAGCAGAAAATCGAGAACAACCAAGACAAGGTAATGAGCTAGAAGGAAATAGTAATTCTTCTTTATCTAAAGCAGAAACTCTCAAGCTATTGAACGATAGTATTGACCGAATTAAGCAAACAATCAAAGGAATTAGCGAAGATTCGGCTCCTCTGCCTGCTTCTGACTCAATTCATACTTTGTCCAGCACTACGCAAAAATTGGCAGATGCTGTAATTGCAAAACCTATTCCCAATTCTGCACCTATAGCCGAAGCGACTGTTGCTCAAGAAGCTGAAGCTCAAACTAAGCCACCAGCAATGACAGCTACTTCAGCACCTTCCCCAACCGAAAAAAGATCATCTGTTCAGCCAAAACAGCAGCCTGTTAAAAAAAACCCAAAAAAGCAAATTTTTAGTTTAATTGCAGTTGGAGTTGCGGCCATCGCTATAGTAGTAGTGGCAATATTTTGGCTGTGGCTACCAAGGCAGCAGTCCAACTTATCTTCGGTGTCTGAACCAACCACAACCGAGACTATAACTAACCCAGATTTAACCGCCGACTCGGCTTTAGAAACCCCGTCCATTGAACAGCAGTCAAACGATTCTCAAACTGATTTGGAGCGTATTCCGGTAGAAACGCCAGTAGCTCCTGAGTCTAGATCCGAATCAGAACCTTTGGTTACCCCAATTCCGCAAGATTTAGAATCTCCAGGAAGAGCCAAAAACTTAAAGATGGTAACAATTAAACCTGAGTTAAATTTTACCCCCGAACAAACTTTAATTGCTGCATTAGAGACAAAGGTTAGCGAACTAACTCAAGACTATCCCAGCGAATTGATTGATTCAATTCAAGTCAATTTGTCTCAAAATAGTCTGCTAGTTAAAGTAACGGATAACTGGTACGAGCTTGATGAATCTCGTCAAAACAAACTAGCCAACGAGATCTTGAAACGCTCCCGCAACCTTAGTTTTAGTAAATTAGAATTTAAAGATAATGCGGGAACTTTGGTCGCGCGTAATCCTGTAATTGGTAGTCAAATTATCATCTTGCAAAACAGCAAAATTCAGTCACAAATGACAATTAACAACCAACAAGAAATTTAAATTTCAGCCCGCGATCGCACTGACGTAGTTTTACATCCGTTCTGCTTGAGAATGTACAATATCTCTGGAGTAATTTTGAAAAAGGATATAGTAACAGGTGGTCAAAAAATTGAGTAACGAAATCTTGATTAGTATTGCTGTGGTTGTCATTTGCGGATCGGTACTAATCTTTTCTGCTTTGATAGGCAATAGGCCTACACAACAGGCGATCGCTTCCGAAATACAACAGCCTACTACTAATTCTCCCCAGTTAATCGCTCAAAACAATGTTTTAGAAGAGGAATCTATGGATTTATCTAACGCTACCACTACAGACTCAGGACTAAAATATGTCGTAATTGAAGAGGGTAATGGAGCATCTCCCCAAAAGGGTGAAAACGTTACAGTTCACTATACAGGAACTTTAGAAGACGGCAGCAAATTTGATAGCTCTCGCGATCGCAATCGTCCTTTTTCCTTCAAACTTGGTGTTGGTCAAGTGATCCAGGGTTGGGACGAAGGAGTTGCCGATATGAAGGTTGGTGAAAGACGTACTTTAATTATTCCTCCAGAATTAGGTTACGGTGCCAGAGGTGCAGGCGGAGTAATTCCTCCTAACGCAACGTTAATTTTTGATGTGGAATTATTAAAAGTTGGTTAATTAAATATCTCGAAAATGAAGTACCCCAATCTCAGCGAAGCAGATTGGGGTTTTCCAACTCAACTCAATTTAGAGACGGGGTAGAGTCGAGGGGAGCTATCATGCTCCGCCCCTCTCTGTGAAATCCGAGCGTGCTGGTTTCCCCGCACTCGGCTTCCGAATATATTGATTCTTTCCGAATCTGGCTCATGTGTATATAGTGGTGGCAACTGCTG